>DATHWJ010000567.1:0-31224 GCA_035460745.1 Ideonella sp.
GATACACCATGTAATCAATAGGCCGAAACCAAGGCATGACAAACGATGAAGCGCCAGTTCGATGACCTGATGCTGGGCAGCATCGAGCTGTTCTGCGTGGCGGCGGAGCAGGGCGGTTTCACGGCCGCCGCGGCGATCACGGGCGTGACGCCGGCCGCGGTCAGCCGCTCGGTCTCGCGCCTGGAGCAGCGGCTGGGCGTGCGCCTGTTCGTGCGCACCACGCGGCAGATCCGGCTCACCGATGCCGGGCGTGCCTATTTCGAGCAATGCAGGCAGGCGCTGGGCCAACTGGTCGAGGCCGAGCGCACGGCCAGCGGCCAGCAGCTCGAGCCCGCCGGGCTGTTGCGCATCAGCGTGCCCACCACCTATGGGCACCACCGCCTGCTACCGCTGCTGCCGGCGTTTCGCGCCCGCTACCCGGCGGTGCGTGTCGAGGTGCATGTCAGCAACCGCAACATCGACTTCGCGGAAGAGGGCTACGACCTGGCCATCCGCGTGCGTGTGCCGGGCGACTCGACGCTGATCGCCCGCCACCTGGAAGACGCCGCGCTGGTCGTGGTGGCCGCGCCCGACTACCTCCGCCGCCACGGCACGCCCGAGACGCCGCAGGATCTGCTGGGCCACGACTGCATACAGTTCGAGCTGCCCAGCAGCGGGCGCGCGATAGCCTGGCTGTTCCGCCAGGACGGCCAGGCGCTGGAGCTGTCGACCCGCGGCGGCTATGTCTGCTCGGACGACGTGCTGGCGGGTGTCACGCTGGCGCGGCATGGGGCCGGTGTCTTCCAGGCCTATCGTTTCGTCGTCGAGCAAGACCTTCGCGAGGGCCGGCTGGTCGAGCTGCTGGCAGCCCATGGCGGCTGCTCGCGGCCCTACAACCTGCTGTATCCGCATGGCCGCTTCGTGCCGCTGCGCGTGCGGGCCTTCGTGGACTATCTCCTCGGCCACAGGGCGCAATGGGCAGTGCCGGCGGCGTAGCGGCTGCCGGCGGCGGTGGTGCCCGGGTGGTGCGGGCTGCGCGGCGCGTGCGCCGGCTTGGCACCGCTTCGCTCAGCGTGTCGATGTGCCAGCTTCGAGCAACTGGCTGATCTGTGCCGGGCGCGGCAGCGGGTCGACGGCGCCGTAGCCGGTGGTCGCCAGCGCCGCTGCGGCACTGGCCCAGCGCGCGGCCGATACCGGATCCGCGCCGGCCACCAGGCGGGCCAGGTAGGAGCCGTCGAAACAATCCCCGGCGCCGGTCGCGTCGATGGCATCGACGCTGTGGGCCGCCACCGGCACGCAGGCTCGCCCGTCGGACACCAGCGAACCCTGGCGTCCCAGCTTCAGCACCACCGTCTGCGCGCCCATGCGGTGGCACCAGGCGACGATCTCGCGGGGCTCGGCCAGGCCGCAGACCTGCTGCACGTCGTCCAGGCTGGGCAGGAAGTGATCGCAGAGCGGGATCGTCGCCGCGATCACCTCGCGCGCACGCTCCAGCGGCCACAGCTTCAGCCGCAGGTTGGGGTCGTAGGCGACCGTCGCCCCGGCTGCGCGGGCGGCGACCATGGCCTGGCGCACCGTCTCGGTGGCCGACGGGCTGATGGCCTGGCTGATGCCGGACACGTGCAAGACCCGCGTGTTGCCCAGGAGCTGCTGGGGCACGTCGGCCGGCTGCATGCGGCTGGCCGCCGAGCCCGCGCGCAGGTAGCTGAACGAATGGCCCTGCTCGTCGTGCCGCACGAAGTACACGGCAGTGTGGGCCGCCGGATCCATGCCGACCGCACGGGTGTCCACGCCTTCGCGCTGCCACAGGTCGAGCAGCATGCGGCCGAACTCGTCATCGCCCAGCCGCGTGGCGAAAGCGCATTTCGCCCCCTGCCGGCTTGCCGCGATGACGGCGTTGGAGGTGTCGCCGCCGAAGCCCTGCAGGTAGTTGCGCCCGCCGTGCTCGCCGGTCTGGTTGAACTCCACCATCGCCTCGCCGATGGCCACGATGTCGAACAACTTGGCCATCTCAGGCGTCCACGCCGAAGTCGAGCAAGACCTTGCAGCTCTCGCGCGGGTTGCGTTCCGCCATGTCGAAGGCGCTGGCCACGTCGTGGAAGTCGACCTTGTGGGTGATGATGTGGCCGGGATCGACCAGGCCGCGGGCGATCCAGTCGATCACCGTCGGGAACATTGCGCAGTTCAGCCGCGAGGCATACAGCGTCAGCTCCTTCTTCGTCAGCTCCTGCTGCGGGATCGCCGACGGCGTCGCCGAGAAGCCCAGCACGCCGATGCGGCCGGCGGGCGCGGCGAGGCGCACCGCTTCTTCGAGGATGGAGGGGTGGCACACGGCGTCGTAGATCAAGGTCGGCCCGCCTTCCACGCCGCGCTTGGCCAAGGCCTCGGGCAGCGGTTCGCGCGAGGTGTTGATGATCTCGTCGGCGCTCGCGCCGCAGGCCAGGGCCAGGGCCAGGCGTTCGTCGAAGTGGTCGGTGATGTAGGCCTTGATGCCGTGCACCTTCTTCAGCACCTGCAGCAGGTTCAGCCCGACCGGCCCGGCGCCATAGATGAGCGCCACGTCGCTGGGCAGCACGCCGGTGCGGCTGGTGACGTTGGCCGCCACCGCGAAGGGCTCGATGATGGAGGCACTCGCCAGCGCCAGCCCTTGCGGGACGACGTAGGCGTTCTTCTCGGGCGCGCAAACGTACTCGCTGAAGCCGCCGTCGCGGTGCACGCCGATGACCTGCAACTTGCTGCAGACGTTCTGCCGGCCGATGCGGCAGGCATGGCACTGGCCGCAGCTGATGACCGGGTCGACCACCACCGTCTGGCCCAGGCGGCCGGCATCGACCCCGGCGCCCAGCGCCTCGATGCGGCCGACGAACTCGTGGCCGATGATGCGCGGGTAGGAGACGAAGGGGTTCTTGCCGTGGAAGATGTGCAGGTCCGAGCCGCAGATGCCGGCGTAGCGCACGCGCACGCGCACCTCGCCGGGCTGGGGCTCCGGCATCGGCCGTTCGCAGACGGCCATGCTGTTGGGTTTTTCGACGACGACGCTCAACATGGAGAGATTCCTTGGTTCGTTGAATGGGTTCAGCTCGGCAGAGGCAGACGCCGGGGGCGTCACCGGCCAGCGCGCGGCCGCTCCGGAGCGACCGCGGGCAGGCATGTCGTCACCAGTTCCACATCGAGCCGTCGCGCAGCCGCGCGATCGGCAGGTAGGCGCGCTCGTAGGGGTATTTGGCAGCCAGCGCTTCGTCGATGTCCACGCCCAGGCCCGGCACCTCGTCCATCACCAGGTAGCCGTCTTCGTAACGGTAGTTGTGCGGGAAGACCTCGTCGGTCAGCGGCGTGTGCGGCATCAGCTCCTGGACGCCGAAGTTGGGCACCCACAGGCCGAAGTTCACCGCCGCGGCCATGGTGACGGGCGACAGGTCGGTGGCGCCGTGGAAGCCGGTGCGCACCTGGTGCAGGGCCGCGAAGTCGGCGATGCGGCGCACGTGCGTGATGCCGCCGGCGTGCACGATGGTCGAGCGGATGTAGTCGATCAGCTGTTCGCTGATCAGGTCCTTGCAGTCCCAGATCGAATTGAAGATCTCGCCCACCGCCAGCGGTGTGGTGGTGTGCTGGCGGATCAGGCGGAAGGCTTCCTGGTTCTCGGCCGGCGTGGCGTCCTCGATCCAGAACAGATGATGGGGCTCGAGCTCCTTGCCGAGCCGGCCGGCTTCGATGGGCGTGAGGCGGTGGTGGGCGTCGTGCAGCAGGTGCACCTCGTCGCCGACCGCCTCGCGCACCTTGCGGAACAGCTCGGGCGTGTGGCGCAGGTAGAGCGAGGTGTCCCAGGGCTCCTCGGGCGGCAAACCCTTCTCGGCCGGCTCGTAGAAGCCCTGGGTCTTGCCGACGCCGTAGGTCTTGGCCAGGCCCGGCACGCCGGACTGCACGCGGATCGCCTTGTAGCCTTCTTCGACATGCTTCTGGACCGCCTCCACCGCTTCGGCGTGGTCGCGGCCATTGGCATGGCCGTAGACCATCAGGCCGTGGCGGCTCTTGCCGCCGAGCAGCTGGTACACCGGCATGCCGGCGAGCTTGCCCTTGATGTCCCACAGCGCCATGTCGATGGCCGCGATCGCGGTCATCGTCACCGGGCCGCGCCGCCAGTAGGCACCGCGGTAGAGGTACTGCCAGATGTCCTCGATGTTGCGCGGGTCGCGGCCGATCAGGCACGGGAACACATGCTCCTCGAGGTAGGCCTTGACCGCCAGCTCGCGCCCGTTGAGCGTGGCATCCCCCAGGCCGTGCACCCCTTCGTCGGTGACGATCTTCACGGTGACGAAGTTGCGGCCCGGGCAGGTGACGATGAGTTGGATGCGTTCGATCTTCAAGGCGGTTCCTCGGTGAGGTGGGATCAGTCGGCGAAGTAGCTCTCCGGCGCCTGTTGTCTCAGCGCGGCGAGGTGTTCGGTGATGTGGTTGATGTGCCCTGCCACGCTGGCGCCCAGGCCGGCCACGTCGCGGGCCGCCATCTGCGTCAGCATCTGTTCGTGTTCGCGCAGGGCGCGGTCGGCGTGCCCGGAGACATGGCCCAGCAGCAGCCAGCGCACGCGGTCGAACTGGCGCTTGATCGGCTCCAGCATGGTCCAGACATGGGCCCGGCCGGCGAACTCGAACAGCCGGCGGTGCATCAGCTCGTCGAGCTCGGAGAACTGGTCGACCAGCCCGCCGGCGACCGCGTTGCGCTGGCGCTCGACGATCTGGCTGAACTCGCTGATCTGCGCGGGCGTGATGGTCTGCACCAGCTGCACGTGGTTGGCGCATTCGAGCGTGCTGCGCACGAAGCGCCCCTCCTCCAGCAGCGAGGTGCGCACGGGGGCGACGATGGTGCCGACCTGGCGGTAGATCAACACCAGCTGCTCTTCGGCGAGCTGCGCCAGCGCTTCGCGCACCGGGGTGCGGCTGACGTCGATGAGCGACGAAATGGTGGCCTCGGACAGCGAGGTGCGTGGCGGCAGTGCGCCGCGCAGGATGGCCTGCTGAAGTGCGTCGTGCACCTGCGCCGCGTACGAACGGGCCGGGTCGAGCTGGAAGCCTGCCAGCGCCGCCGCCAACGCGCCGTCGGCCGGCGGGCTTTCACCCTTGTGGTCGCGGGAGGAGGTTCGGGGGGGCATCTCGGAGCGTGTTGCGGGCTTGCTGGACTTCATATTACACCATGGTAGTGTGTTGAAAAACTGGCTTGTGCTAGGGGTTAACACGGACTATTTACGCTGTAAAGGCCGCATACCATTCGCTAACTACGCCATGGCACCATGGTAGTAATCGCAGGCCTCCCTGAGATTCTGCAGCCCAACAGGAGACTAGTTCATGCACAAGCCGGGGTCGACCGGGCACGGGGCGCACCCGTGACGCCGCTTTCGCAACACAGCCTGCGCGGCGTGCAGCCGGGCTCGGTGCAAATGCCGGGCTACGACCGCAGCCGGCTGGCCAGCGGCATCGTGCACCTGGGCCTGGGGGCGTTTCACCGCGCCCACCAGGCGCTGTACACCGAAGCGCTCATCGAGCGCGGCGACCTGCGCTGGGGCATCGTCGGTGTCAGCCTGCGCGACCCGCGGGCGGCCACGCTGCTCGCGGCGCAGGACCACCTGTATTCGGTCACCGAGCGGCATGGGGACGCCGCCACCACCCGCATCGTCGGCGCGCTGCGCCGCGCGCTGGTGGCGCCGCAGGCCTTGTCCGAGGTGATCGCCGCGATCGCGGACCCGGCCACGGCCATCGTGACCAGCACCGTCACCGAGAAGGGCTACAGCCAGAATCCGGCGACCTCGGACCTGGACCTCGACGACCCGGGCATCCGCCACGACATCGCCCACCCCGATGCGCCGCGCACCACGCTGGGCGTGCTGGCCGCCGGCATCCGCCTTCGCCCGGCCTCGGCACCGCTGACGCTGGTGTGCTGCGACAACATGAGCGGCAACGGCGACACGCTGCGCAAGCTGCTGGTGCAGTACACCCGCCAGTTCGACCCGGCCCTGGCGCGCCGCGTCGCCGACATCGGCATGCCCAACAGCATGGTCGACCGCATCGTGCCGGCCGCCACGCCGGCCTCGCTCGACTGGGCGTCGGCCCGCCTGGGCCTGCGCGACGAAGCCGCCATCGTCTGCGAGCCCTTCACCCAGTGGGTCATCGAGGACCGCTTCACTGGCCCGCGCCCCGCCTGGGAAGAGGCCGGCGCGGTGCTGACCGGCGACGTGCGGCCCTACCAGGCGATGAAGCTGCGCCTGTTGAACGGCACCCACTCGGCCATCGCCTACGCCGGCCAACTGTGTGGGCTGGACAGCGTGTCGGACTCGATGGCGCACCCGCTGGTGGGTGCCTTCGCGCGCCGGTTGATGCTGGAAGACCTGCGCGCCACGGTGGCCGCGCCGCCCGGCTATGACGTGCCCGCCTACTGCGCCGACTTGCTCAAGCGCTTCGAGAACCCCGCGCTTGCGCACCGCACGCAGCAGATCGCGATGGACGGCACGCAGAAAGTGCCGGTGCGCTGGCTGCCGGCGCTGCGCGAAAGCCTGGTGAACGGCATCGAGCGGCCGCAGCTGGAGCGCGCGCTCGCCGCCTGGCTGCACTACCTGGCCAGCGGGCGCGGCGACAGCGGTGCGCCGCTCGCCATCAGCGACCCGGGCGCGCCGGCCCTGGCCGCGCGCCTGCGCGCCGCGGGCGATGCCTTGGGCGCCGTGCAGGCGGCCCTGGCGCACGCCCCTGTCTTCGGCGACACGCCCTGGCCGGCGGCCTTCACCGCACGGCTGGCCGCTCACCTTTCCGCGCTGCGCCAGGGAGGCATGACCGCCTTGCTGAGCGCCTGACCCTGTCCGAACCGCCCCCCCACGGAGACCTCACCATGACCCTCGATCTCACCCGCCGCCAATTCGGCACCGCCTTTGCCGCCACCGGCCTGGCCAGCGCGCTGCCCGGCTTGGTCTTCGCCCAGAGCGCCGACATCAAGCTCAAGTACGGCACCGCCTTCCCGGCCGACCACCCGGGCACCTTGCGCATCAAGGAAGCGGCCGAGGCGATCAAGAAGGACACCGGCGGCAAGGTCGACCTGCAGGTCTACCCGACCAGCCAGCTCGGCAGCGAGCCCGACATGATCTCGCAGGTCCGCGCCGGCGCCATCGACTTCATGTCGACCGCCGGCACCAACCTGCAGACCCTGGTGCCCACCGCCGGCATCAACGGCGTGGCTTTCGCATTCAAGGACTACGCCACCGTGTGGGCCGCGATGGACGGCGAGCTCGGCGCGCACGTGCGCGCGGCGCTCGCCAAGGTCAACCTCTATGCCTTCGACAAGGTGCTCGACAACGGCTACCGCAACATCACGACCTCCTCGAAGCCCATCGCCACGCCGGCGGATCTGAAGGGCTTCAAGATCCGCGTGCCGGGCATCCCGCTGTGGATCTCGATGTTCAAGGCGCTCGGCGCGTCGCCGACGGCCATCCCGTTCGGCGAGCTGTATTCGTCGCTGCAGACCAAGGTGGTCGACGGGCAGGAGAACCCGCTGGCGCTGATCCAGAGCGCCAAGCTCTATGAAGTGCAGAAGTTTTGCTCGCTGACCGGCCACACCTGGGACGGGCATTTCATCTTCGGCAACGCGAAGAAGATGCAGGCCCTGCCCAAGGAGGTGCAGGAGGCGCTGGTCAAGCACCTGAACGCGGCCGCGCTGAAGCAGCGCGAAGACATCGCCCGGCTGAACCAGGACGCGCAGGCGCAGCTCACCAAGCTGGGCGTCAGCTTCAACCGCCCCGACGCCGCACCCTTCCGCGACCTGCTGAAGAGCGCCGGCTTCTACACCGAGTGGAAGGCCAAGTACGGCGACGAAGTCTGGGCCAAGCTCGAGAAGTACTCGGGCCGCCTGGCCTGACCCCGGCCCGCCCAGACGACCCGACCGAGACACCGCAGGAGCCCACGATGTCCTATGCCGCCGACCCGCCAGCTTCCGCCGCACCGGCCGCCTTCCCGAGGCTGGACCGGCTTCTGGCCTGGATCACCGAGCTGCCTGCCGCGGCCCTGGTGCTGGCCGAGATCCTGATCCTCGGGGGCGGTGCGTTCGCGCGCTATGCGCTGCACGCGCCCATCCCCTGGACCGACGAGCTGGCCAGCATCCTGTTCCTGTGGCTGGCGATGCTCGGTTCGTGCATTGCACTGCGGCGCGGCGCGCACATGCACCTGACGACCTTCGTGAAGGACTTGCCGCCCCACAGGCGCGCCTGGGTCGATGCCCTCGGCATGTGCCTGGTGGTCGCCTTCCTGATCATGCTGGTGGGCCCGGCCTGGGAGCGCCTGCACGAAGAGATCGAGGTGTCGACCCCGGTGCTGGAGATCAGCGAGGGATACCGTGCGGCAGCGGTCTTCGTCGGCAGCGTGTTGATGCTGGTGACGGCCGTGTCGCGCCTGATCGAGCAGTCGGGCCGCAAGCAGATCGTCGTCAGCGCCGGGGCCGTGGCGCTGGGCGGCGCTGCGCTCTGGCTGCTCTCTCCGGCGCTGGCCGGCCTGGGCAACCTCAACCTGGTGATCTTCTTCCTGGCGATGCTGGTCGGCTGCATCGTGATCGGCGTGCCCATCGCCTTCGCCTTCGGCCTGGCCACCATGTCCTACCTGGCCTTCTCGACCTCGACCCCGCTGTCCATCATGCCGAACCGCGTGCAGGAGGGCATGTCGCACCTGATCCTGCTGGCGGTGCCCATGTTCGTGTTCCTCGGCGCGCTGATCGAGATGACCGGCCTGGCCCGCGCGATGATCAACTTCCTGGTCGGCCTGATCGGCCATGTGCGCGGCGGCCTGCAGTACGTGCTGCTGGGGGCGATGTACATCGTCTCGGGCATCTCGGGCGCCAAGGCGGCCGACATGGCGGCGGTGGCGCCGGCGCTGTTCCCCGAGATGAAGAAGCGCGGCAGCAAGGACGGCGACCTGATCGGCTTGTTGTCCGCCTCGGGCGCGATGTCGGAAACCATCCCGCCCAGCATCGTGCTGATCACGGTTGGCTCGGTGACGGGGGTGTCGATCACGGCGCTGTTCATCGGCGGCCTGATCCCGGCCGTGGTCGGCCTGGTGCTGATGGCCGTCGTCGTGTGGTACCAGACCCGCAAGGAAGACATGACCGGCGTGAAGAAGGCCACCCGCGGGCAGATGGGCCGGCTGCTGTTCATCGCGCTGCCGGCGCTGGCCTTGCCGGTCATCATCCGCACCGCCGTGGTCGAGGGCGTGGCCACCGCCACCGAGGTGTCCACCATCGGCATCTTCTACACGCTGCTGGCCGGCCTGTTCATCTACCGCCAGTTCGCGTGGCGCCAGATCTATCCGATGCTGCTCGACACGGCGTCGCTGTCGGGGGCCATCCTGCTCATCGTCGGCTGCGCCACCGCGATGGCCTGGGCGCTGACGCAGTCGGGCTTCGCCCAGGACCTGGTCAAGATCATGACGGCGGTGCCGGGCGGCAAGATGGGGTTCCTGCTGGTCTCGGCGCTGGCCTTCGTGGTCCTCGGCAGCCTGCTGGAAGGCATCCCCGCGATCGTGCTGTTCGGCCCGCTGCTGTTCCCCATCGCCAAGCTCGTCGGCGTGCACGAGGTGCACTACGCGATGGTGGTGATCTTCGCGATGGGCCTGGGCCTCTTCGCGCCGCCTTTCGGGGTCGGCTTCTACGCCGCCTGCGCGATCGGCCGCGTCTCGCCGGACGTCGCCATGCCGCGCGTCTGGCCGCACATGGCGGCCTTGTTCGTGGCGCTGTTGCTGCTGGTGTTCGTGCCCTGGTTCTCGATCGGCTTCCTGTGAACGCAGACTACTTCTGCCTGTGTTGCGCCGGATGGTGTCTGGCCGCGGAGCAGCCCGCCGAAAGCGGCGTTCAGGCCGCGGCGGATCCTCCGCCCGCAGGGACACCGGCTGCGGCGCCCGGCCAGGGCGAAGGCGCCACGGCCGAGCGCTCGGTGGACGCCCGGCCCGGCGAGGCTCAGGACAACGACAGCGGGCGCAAAAGCCGCTGATGCAGGCCCGCCGTCACTCCGGCGGCAGCCGCCAGCGCGCCGCCTCGTGGCCGGCGGCGTAGCGGCTGTCCGCCACCGAGGGGTCGCGGTTGACCAGCGGGCGGGCGTACATCGGGTGGCGCATGCTGCGCACCTCGTGCTCCAGCGTGGCCAGCAGGGCGCCGCTGTCCAGGTCGACGATGCGCTCGAAGCGGTACTGGCTCTGGTTGCTCTCTTCGCTGACCAGCCCGCGCTCGACCAGGCGGCGGTGCACGCCGGAGAAGTCGGCCACGGCGATCTGCACATGGTGGCCGTCGTAGGGCGGCAGCTCGCGCCCGGTCTCGCGGAACAGCAGGCACTCGCCCAGCCCGGCGGGCACGCGGGCAAAGGCGCCCAGCTCGTCGCTGCCCAACTGGGCCGGCGTGGCCAGCAGCTCGCGGTAGAAGCGCGCGATGCCCGCGGCGGTGCCCGGCGCGGTGTCGATCTCCACATAGGGCATGCCCAGCGCCATGCGGCCGAAGCGGGCCGGGTCGGGCGCGTGCACGCGCAGGCGGTTGCCCCAGGGGCAGCGCAGCGCCACCTGCGTGCCGCGGCGCTCGAAGCCGAAGTGCGTGCCGCGCAGCCGCGGCGCCACGGCCTGCAGGCGCTCGCACAAGGCGTCCAGATCGGGCATCACCAGGCCGGTGGTGCCGCGCAACACCTGGGCCGGCCCGAGCGGCAGGTGGAACTGGCAGGTGCCGACGTTGATCCAGGCGTTGTCCAGGCCGGTGCGAAGGTAGGGGTCGCGGGTCAGGCCCAGGCCGACGACGTAGAAGGCCAGCGCCGTTTGCTGGTCCGGCACGCGGACGTTGAGGTGGCCGAACTCGACGATGTTGCCGACGTCTTCGCTGCGGCGGTCGTAGGGGGCGCGGGTGAGGGCGGGCTCGGCGGGGTTCATCGGAAGACTCTCCTGGGTCGGTGGCTAGGCGGCTATGCCTAGCGTAACGCCCAATGGCCTGGCCCGCCGCGGCCGCGCCGGCGCTATCGCCCTTGCCTCGCCGGCTCAGGCCTCGGGCGTGAAGCCCACGGCCTGCACGATGGGCCCCCAGGCCTTGTTCTCGTCCTTCACCGCCTTGGCCAGCTCGGCGGGCGTGTTCGCGCCGGCCTCCAGGCCGAGCTGGGCGAAGGACTCGACCACGTCGGGCGACGCGACCGCGGCGCGGATCGCGGCGGCCGTGCGCTGCACCAGCTCGGGCGCGGCCTTGGCCGGCAGGAAGAAGCCGTACCACTCGCTCATCGTCAACGCCTTGAAGCCCTGCTCGGCGTAGGTCGCCACCTCGGGCGCGAAGCGCGAGCGGCTGCTGCCGGAGGTGGCCAGCAGCCTGAGCTTGCCGGCCTTGAGGTAGGGCAGGTAGTCGCCGATGGGCGAGCTCATGGCCGCCACCTGGCCGCCGAGCAGGTCCTGGATGCCGGGGGCGGAGCCGCGGTAGGGCACATGGCGCAGGTCGACGCCGCTCTCCTTGGCGAGCAGCGCGCCGACGAAGTGCGGCGGCGAGCCGGCGCCGGGCGAGGCGTAGTTGGCCTGGGTGGGGTTTTGCCGGGCCCAGGCCAGGAAGTCCTTCAGGCTCTTGACCGACTCGGGCACCGCCGGCCCCACGCCAAGACCGAAGACCAGCTTGCCGGCGGTGCAGACCGGCGTCACGTCGTCCGGCGTGTAGGGCAGGCGGGCGTAGATGTGCGGGTAGAGCGTGATCATCGCGGCGGGCGTGAGCAGCAGCACCGAGCCGTCGGCCGGGCTGCGGCGCAGCTCGTCCACCGCGAGGCGGCCGCCGGCGCCGGGCTTGTTGTCCACCAGGCTGACCTTGGCGAAGCCGCCGCTCTGCAGCTTCTCTGCCACCCGGCGCGAGACCGCGTCAGTGGTGCCGCCGGCCGGGAAACCGCAGAGCACGCGGGTGGCGGCGAGAGCCGGGGCGAGGGCGGTGGCGCTGCCTTGGGCCGAGGCCAGCAGCGGCCAGGCCAGGGTGGCGGCGCCGGTGGTGGCGATGAAGTGGCGTCTATCCAGCATGGGGGCATCCGTGGTCAGAGGGGTGAGGGGGCGGGGGAGGGCGCCGGGCTCACTGGCAGACGAAGTTGTCGGCCGAGTCCAGGCTGCCGCTGCCGCTGTAGCGCGCCACCTTGGGGTAGGGGCAGAGCGGCCGGGTGCGGCTGGCAGACCAGCTCGCGGGGACGTCGGCATTGGCGCCTGCCGCGTTGCCGGGGCCGCGGGCGGTGGCGATCACGCGGTCGGGCTCCTCGCCTTGCTCCACCCACTTCACCAGCGGGGTCAGCATGTCGAACTGGTCGGTGGTGGGGCCGCCCGAGCAGTGGGTCATGCCGGGCACGCGGTAGAGCCGCGCGAAGTTGTCGGCCTGGCCGCCGTTGGCCGCGCGCAGCGCCTCGTACCAGGTGGTGGTGTCGTCGCTGGAGAAGATGGGGTCGCTGGTGCCGTGGTAGACCATCAGCTTGGCGCCGCGGTGCTTCAGCACCGAGAGGTCGCTGGCATGGGGTGGCAGCATCAAGCCCAGGCCGGACTCGGTGTAGGTGGCGTCGGTCGCCTGCACCTTGGCGAGCATGCTGTCCAGGTTGCCGGTGAGCGCGAAGGCGGGGCCGTTGAAGCCCGCCGGGCTCTCCGGCGGCACCTGCCAGATCATGGCCGTCGCGCCCGAGTCCAGCACCAGGGGTGCGGTGAAGTTCCAGAAGGCGGTGTTGCCGCTGCCCAGGCCCGCGTCGTACGGGAAGCTGGCGTAGATGCGCGTGCCGCTCTCGGTGGTGACGCCGGCGAAGCGCTTGGCGATGACGGTCTTTTGCGCTGCGGAGAGGCAAGTGCCGTCGCGGGTGCCGGTGCAGGTCGGCACGTCGCGCTCGAGGTTGAAGGCGGCCTGGCAGGCGCTGGTGTCCTGCACCAGGCCGTCGGTGGCGCTGTCCAGCGCGTCGCACTTGGCCAGCACCGCGTTGGCGACGAGCGTGCGCTCGGCGGTGGTGAAGCCGGTCGAGATGTCGCCCGGTGTGCTGGCCACCGTGGCATAGCCCTGCGCGGCACCCATGTTGGCGATGGCGGCCAGCGGCAGGCGGTAGCCGGGGTTGCCCACCAGGTAGCCGTCGTACTGCTCGGGCTGGCGCGCGGCAGCCACCATGGTGTGGCGCCCACCGTTGGAGCAGCCGCCGAAGTAGGAGCGGTCCGGTCCCTTGCCATAGGCGGTCTGGATCACGCTCTTGGCCATGGGCGTCAGCGTGGCGGCGGCCTGGTAGCCGTAGTCCAGCCGCGCCTGCGGGTCGATGCCGAAGGTGGGGCCCAGGCTGCCGGCGTGGCCGGCGTCGGAGCTGATCACCGCGAAGCCCATCGCGAGCGCGTTGGTCAGGCCGGTGGCACTGCCGCTGACCGCGCCGGTGGCCGTCACGACGCTGCCGTCGATCCCGCCATTGGCCTGGTAGAAGAAGCGGCCGTTCCACGCGGTGGGCAGGCGCATCTCGAAGCCGATGGCGTAGCTCTGGCCGTCGACCGCGCTGCTGCGCTCGTTCATCCGGCCGGTGACCAGGCAGTGCGCCGGCACCGGCGTGCCGGCCACGGTCAAGGTGCCGGCGGCCACCTCGCTGGCGGCGGTGACGGTGGTGCTCGCGAAGGTGATGCGGGTCGCCAGGTCGGTGCACGAAGCGAGCGTGGTGCCGGTGGCGGCGCCCAGCCGCGGCAGCGAGTCGTCGCTGCTGCAGGCGCACAGGCCGGTCATCAGGGCCGCGGCGCTGGCCGTGGCGGTCAGAAAGCGTGTCGTCATCGGGAGTCTCCTGGCGTGTTCTCGGGCGGTCCGGTTGCTGGCGGTGGTGCCAACAAGTAGTTAATGTAATGAAGTAAAAACGTCGAAATATCAGGGAAATTACTAGGTGTTGTGAATGAATAAAACAAAAGTTTGTTTTCTATCGTCGCGCTGAGAGAGCTGCGGCGCAGGGCCCGACGACAATGCGGGCGCATGACCGACGACACACCGTCTTCCCCCGCGCTCACCCCGGTTGGCAGCCTGGTCGAAGGTGGCCTCCACGAGCTGCTGGGCTACCAGCTGGCGCTGGCGGCCATCCGCACGACCGACGCGTTTGCGCGCGTGGTCGGCAAGCCGCTGGCGCTGCACCGGGTGGAGTTCACCGTGCTGCAGCTGGTGCGCGAGAACTCGCCCGTCACGGCGACCCGGCTCGCCCGCGCGCTGGCCGTGACGACCCCCGGCGTCACCGTCTGGCTGGACCGCCTGGAGAAGCGCGGCCTGGTCGCGCGCGAGCGCAGCGCGGTGGACCGCCGCAGCCAGAACCTCGCAATCACGGCCGATGGCGAGGCGCTGGTGACGGCCGCGCTGCAGCGCCTGCTGCTGTCCGACCGCGAGCTGATGAAGCAGCTCAGCGAAGGCGAGCGGCGCATGCTGCTGGAGCTGCTGCAAAAGTTCGCCCGCCTGCACGGGCGCTAGGGCTATTGGGCAGCGGCAACGCTGCTCCCATCTCATGCAACTAATAATGTTGCATGAAACAAGACAGCCGACTCTCGGGCGTGCTCCATGTGCTGATGCACATGGCGGAGGTGGATGGGCCCGCCACCTCGGACTACCTGGCCGCCGCGATGCACACCAACCCGGTCGTCGTGCGCCGGCTGATGGCCGGCCTGCGCTACGCGGGCTTCGTCGCGTCTGCCAAGGGGCATGGGGGCGGCTGGGTGCTCTCCTGCCCCTTGTCGCAGGTGACCCTGGGCGACATCCACGAGGCGCTGGGCGCACCGACGCTGCTCGCGGTGGGCCACCGCGACGCCCATCCCGAGTGCGTGATCGAGCAGGCCGTCAACACGGCGCTGGAGGGGGCTTACCGGGAGGCCGAGGCGGTGATATTGGCGCGGCTGCACGCCGTCACGCTGCAGGACCTCTCCCGGGACTTTCATCGCCGCATGGCGGCAGGCGATGGCGCGCGCAGGAGTGTGGCCCATGCAGGCTGATGCCGTGGTGATCGGGGGGAGTTACGCCGGGCTGTCGGCCGCGTTGCAGCTCGCGCGCGCCCGCCGCCGGGTGGTGGTGATCGACGCGGGCCTGCGGCGCAACCGCTTCGCCGAAAGCTCGCACGGCTTTCTGGGCCACGACGGCCACGCGCCCGCGGCGATCGCCGCCCAGGGCCGGCAGCAGTTGCTGGCCTACCCGAACGTGTCCTGGCTGGCGGGCTCGGCCCGCCAGGCCGAGGGGGCCGGGCCCGGCGGCTTCGTGGTTTCCGCGGGAGACACGGTCGTGCGCGCCGGGCGCCTGGTGCTGGCCACCGGCGTGGTGGACGAGCTGCCGGCGCTCGAAGGCCTCGCCGAGCGCTGGGGCAAGAGCGTCTTCCACTGCCCGTACTGCCATGGCTACGAGTTGGACCAGGGCCGCATCGGCGTGCTGGCCACCAGCGCGATGTCGCTCCACCAGGCGCTGCTGCTGCCCGACTGGGGCCGCGTGACGCTGTTTGCCGATGGTGCTTTCGCGCCCGACGAAGCGCAGCTCGCCGCGTTGGCCGCGCGCGGCGTGGTGCTGGAAGCCGAGCGGGTCGCCCGGCTGGTGGACACCGCCACCGTGGAGCTGCGCAGCGGCCGCCGCGTCGTGCTCGATGGGCTGTTCACGCTGGGCCGGACCCGCATGGCCAGCGCCTTGCCCGAACAACTGGGGTGTGCGTTCGAGCAGGGGCCGCTGGGGCCTTACCTGCGCATAGGCGCCACGATGGAGACCAGCGTGCCCGGCGTGTTCGCCTGCGGCGACGCGGCCCGCGCGTTCGGCAACGTGGCGGTCGCGGTCGGCGACGGTTCGCTGGCGGGCGCGTGCGCCCACAGGTCCATGATCCCGGGCTTGTGAGGCCGGGCTCGACGGGCTGAACTGGCGGGCCGCCCTCAGCGCCGGGCGAGGTGAATGCCCGCCAGCATGCAGCGCACCGAGCCGCCCGCCATCTCCAGCGTGGGCACCGGGAGCTCAAGCAGCCGGGCCGAGCGCTCAATGCTGCGGCGCTGCCCGGCCGTGAGGCAGGCTGCGGCGCGCTGAGAGAGCGCCAGCACGCGCCCGTCGCGCCCCGTGAGCTCCAGCGCATTGCCGGCGAACTCCGCGATCTGCTGCGCTGACAGCGCGATCACCTCCCGGCCGGACTCCATCAGCCGGGCCCGCACCTCGGCACGGCGGCGGGCATCGGCGATCAGTTCCAGCCCGACCAGCGCGAATTCGGTGCCCACGCACATCATCACGTTGGTGTGGTAGACCGGCCGGCCGTTGGCGTCGGCCGTGTCGAAGGCCATGGGCTCGTAGTTGAAGTGGGTGCAGAAACGCTCGAGCGCCACGGCGTCGGCGCGGTGGGAGCGGGCGGTATAGGCCACGCGGGCCAGGTGGTCCAGCACCATCGCGCCGGTGCCTTCGAGAAAGACGCCGTCCTGCTCCAGCCCTGTGTAGTCGATCACGTCCTGTACCCGGTACTCCTGCTTGAGCAGTTCGATCACGTCGCTGCGCCGCTCGCGCCGCCGGTTGGGCGAGTACATCGGGTAGAGGGCCACGTGCCCGCCCGGGTGGGTGGAGAACCAGTTGTTGGGGAACACCGAGTCCGGCGTGTCGCGCGCGCCGTCGTCGTCGAACAGGTGCACCCGCACACCGGCCGCCTCCAGCGTGGCTGCGGCCCGGGTGGCTTCGTCATACGCGGCGGCGGCGATCTCGCGCGCCGAGCCCTCCACTGCGTCGCGCTGGAAGGCGTTGTCGGCACGGGTCTGCGGGTTGGGATGGAAGCGGTGCGGGCGCACCATCACCACCGCGGGCGGGGCCTGTACCGAGGGGCGGGGGCTGGCGGCCAGGGGCTGCAACGGGGTCATGCTAGTGTCTCCGGACAAAGCGGCCGCGACGGTTGAGGCGGCGGTGCGGAGAAGTTTCCCAAGCGCGTGAGCCAACAAGAAGTCAGGGTACTGATCAAAAAGCGGGCTCGATTGAGCACAATGCCGAATCTGGCCGAGCAATATGCGAGGCTGGCGCGCGTGCCGCTCGGCCTACAGTCTCGCCCGACGCTTTCCGTCGAACCCAGGAGACCTCCCATGTTCCGCCACCTGCTCAAGTCCAAGATCCACCGCGCCACCGTCACCCACTGCGAGCTGCACTACGAAGGCTCCTGCGCCATCGACGAAGACCTGCTGGAAGCGAGCGACATCCGCGAGAACGAGCAGGTGCACATCTGGAACGTCGACAACGGCGAGCGCTTCGTCACCTATGCCATCCGGGGCGCGCGCGGCAGCGGCATCATCTCGCTGAACGGCTCGGCGGCGCGCCGCGCCTCGGTCGGCGACCTGGTCATCATCGCGGCCTTCGGCATGGTGTCCGACTCGCAGGCCGAGCCGCACGTGCCGCGGCTGGTCTTCGTCGATGCGGCCAACCGGCAGACCGAACTGCGCGCCCAGGTGCCGGTGCAGCAGCGCTGAGCCACGCCCGCGGCGCCGCCGCCGTTCACCCCGATCCGTGAAACAGGAGAGCCCATGCGCGACGTGAAGACCGGTGAGTTCGAGGGCGGCGCGGCCTTTGCCGACGGCGACTACGTGCCCTTGTCGGAGGCCAGGATCTCGCTCTTCGACTGGGGCTTCACCCGCTCCGATGCCACCTACGACGTGGCCAGCGTCTGGCAGGGCGCGTTCTTCCGGCTGGAGGACCACCTGGACCGCTTCTTCGACAGCCTGGCCAAGCTGCGGCTGCAGGTTCCCCACAGCCGGCAGCAGGTGCGCGAGATCCTGCACGGCTGCGTGCGGGCCGCGGGCCTGCAGGACGCTTACGTGGCGATGGTCTGCACCCGGGGCGTGCCGCCGCGCGGTGCGCGCGACCCGCGGCTGGCGCAGAACCGCTTCTATGCCTACGCGCTGCCCTATGTCTGGATCGCCTCGCGCGAGAAGCAGCTCGCCGGCATCGACCTGCACATCAGCCATCGCCAGCGCATCTCGCCGGCCTCGGTCGATCCGACGATCAAGAACTACCACTGGCTGGACCTGGTGCAGTCGATGTTCGACGCCTACGACCTCGGCCGCGACACCAGTTGCGTGGTGGACGAACAAGGCCATGTCACCGAGGGCCCGGGCTTCAACGTCTTTGCGGTCAAGAACGGCGTGGTCTACACCGCCGGCCGCGGCGTGCTGGAGGGCATCTCGCGCCGCACCGCGATCGAGCTTTGCGGGCGCCTGGGCATCCCCATCCGCATTGAGCCGCTGGCGGCCGAACAATTGCGCCAGGCCGACGAGGTTTTTCTCACCTCCACCGGCGGCGGCGTGCTGCCCATCGCCAAGGTCGACGGCCAGGCGCTGCCGCACTTCCCCGGCCCGGTGACCGAGCGCCTGTACCAGCAGTACTGGGCCATCCACGAGGAAGCGCAATTCCGCGACCCGGTCGACTACCGCTGAGCCGCTCGCGCAAAGCGTAAGAGCCGTAAGCATCGGTCAGCCGGGGGCGCGGGCCAGGGCGCAGCGGGGCACGGCCCTCACGGGGCGAAGTCGCGGTGCAGGGCCGGCAGCGCGCGTCCGGCGCCCGCAGGCTGAGCAAAAAGCCAGCGCTGACAGCCGGCCGGGCTTGGGGCATCCTGACGCCGCCGTCGCATCATCCCCGGCTTGCAGGGCGCTGCGCGGTCACGACAAACCGCAGAAGGAGACCCCCGATGAAACTGAACACCATCGCCGCCGCAGCGCTGCTCGCTGCGCTCTCGGCCGGCACTGGCCACGCCGCCGAGCCTGCAGCGGCCACGGCCACCCAACCCGCCGACGCGCGCGCCGCCCGCGCGCTGCAGGCCCTGGAAGCCGAGCAGCGCGTTGACAACATCTACAAGCTGTACGTCCCCAACCAGACACTGGCCCGCCGCGCCCTGATCAGCCTGCACAACCAGCTGATGGAGGCCCACCTGGACGAGGGCTACCTGATCGTGCAGCTCGACGCGCGCGACAAGCAGCGCCTGGAGGGCATGGGCTTCACGGCCGAGCGCGCCACCGACTGGCTGCGCGAGCGCAACCAGCGCCTGGAGCGGCTCAAGGCCAACGGCGGCGCTTCGCTGCTGGGCCGGCACGCGCGGCCAGGCCCCGGCGCGGAATCCATCCCGGACTTCGCCTGCTTCGAGACCGTCGAGGAGACGGCCGATGCCGCGCGCGCCCTGGTCGGCCGGTACCCGCGCCTGGCCAGCCTGGCCGATATCGGCGACTCCTGGGAGAAGACGCAGGACGACGGCGGCTACGACCTGCAGGTGCTCAAGCTCACCAACGACCGCATCGCGGGGCCCAAGCCCATCCTGTTCGTCGACAGCGCGATCCATGCCCGCGAGTACGCCACCGCGCCGCTGATGCTGGACTTCGCGCGCCTGCTGACCAAGGGCTACGGCAACAACGCGGACGCCACCTGGATACTCGACCACCACGAGATCCACCTGCTGCTCCAGACCAATCCCGACGGCCGCAAGCGTGCCGAGGCCGGTGCCTTGTGGCGCAAGAACACCGACACCTACTGCACGGCCGGTGCGCCGCTGGCGCTGCAGGGCGTCGACCTGAACCGCAACTTCAGCTACAGCTGGAACAGCACCGGCGGCGTCGGCTCCAGTGGCGCCAAGTGCAGCGAGACCTACCGCGGCCCGAGCGCCAGCTCCGAGCCCGAGACCCAGGCGGTCGAGAACTACATCCGCAGCCTCTGGCCGGACCGCCGCGGCCCCGGCCTCGACGACCCGGCGCCGGCCGACACCAGCGGCATCCACCTCGACATCCACAGCTTCGCGCAGCTGGTGCTGTGGCCCTGGGGCGTGCGTGAAGCCCCGGCGCCCAACGGCCCGGCGCTGCAGGCCCTGGGCCGGCGCTTCGCCTACTTCAACAACTACACGCCGCAGCAATCGATAGGCCTGTACCCCACCGATGGCACCAGCGACAGCCCGAGCTACGGCGAGCTCGGCGTGGCGGCCTTCACTTTCGAGATCGGCTCGGCCTTCTTCGAGAGCTGCAGCACCTACAAGAGCACCGTGCGGCCCGACAACCTGCCGGCGCTGCTGTACGCGGCCAAGATGGTGCGCACGCCCTACCTCACCGCGGGCGGGCCTGACGTGACCGAGGTGGGGCTTGGCAAGGACGCTGCCGGAGGGGGCGTCGCGGCGGGCACGCGGGTGCCGCTGAGGGCTTCGGCCACCGACCTGCGCTTCAACAACAGCAACGGCACCGAGCCGACGCAGAACATCGCGGCCGCCGAGATCTACATCGACACGCCGCCGTGGCTGGCAGGTGCGGTGCCGCGGGCCCTGCAGGCCGTTGACGGCGCCTTCGACGCCAAGACCGAAACCGTCGGCGGCGTGATACGCACCGACGGCTTGGCCAAGGGCCGGCACCTGGTCTACGTGCGCGCCAGGGACGCCAGCAACACCTGGGGCCCGTTCAGCGCCACCTTCCTGGTGATCCGCTAGGCGCCGTCAGGCGCCGCGGCCCGGCGCCGCGGCGCCGGGCATTGCACGCCAGGGGTCTCAGTTGGTGACGCAGGCGGCCGGCACAGCGGCGCAGGCGGCATTGACCAGCGGCACGATGTTGGTGCTCAAGAACGGGGACGCGCCTTGCTGCTTGTAGCGCGGGTCCGTGAAGCCCCAGCTGGTCACGCCCACGACCACGTTGTGGGGCGGCTGCGGGCGCAGCACGCCACCCTTTGCGGCGATACCCCAATCGGCCACCCACGGGCCGCCGCTGGAGCCGCCGCGCTGTTCGGAGCCGAGGATGGTGTTGCCGGCGGCTTCGGGATCGACGAAGGCCTGCGAGTCGGTGCGCTGCATGATCTCGCCGCCGTCGGAGTCCACCGGGTAGCCGAACTGGGTCAGCAGCGCCAGGTTGTCGTCGTTGAAGCTGGCGCCGTCCCAGCCGTAGCCGAGGTAGCCGGTGCTCTGGCCGGCGAACTTGCCGTTCTTGGGCGTCAGCACCATCACCGCGACGTCGTCTTCGCAGACGACGCCCGGGGCGTCGGACCAGCAGGTCGTGGTGCCGTTGAGGTACTTGGTGTGCGCGGCCACGAACTGCGGCGTCCAGACGCCGAAGGGCGCGACGCCGTTGCTGTAGACGGGGACGTACTGGAAGTCGGTGTGGTAGCTGTTGTCGCCGAAGTTCGAGACGCAATGCGCCGCGGTGACGACGACGCCGGGCTTGATCATCGAGGCCGAGCAGACGTAGGTCAGGCCGTCGATGTTGAAGAACAGCCGGCCGATCGCGGTGAAGGGGTAGCCCTTTGCCGGCTTCATCCCTTCGATGTTGGCGCGCGAGGTCGTGAAGGGCTGGCCGGCCAGGCCGGTCTGCTCAGGCTGGACACCGCCGGCGCTGACGCCGCGGTTGGGCTTGCCAGTGAACAGCCGCACGGGGGCCTCTTGGCCCGTGCCTGCCTTGCCGGCGACGACGCCGGGCGAGCCCGGGCGCTTGACCTTGAACGCGAGACTGACTGCGGTGGACGCCTTGCTGGGGGCCCTGCGCGCCATCGGCAGGGGCAGGGGCTTGGCGTTGGCGTAGTCGACGATGCCCGTGCCTGCCGGCACGGCCTGCAGCGAGACCGTGGCGTCCGGTGCCGCAACGGCGTGTGCCGCGAGGCCGGATGAAAGGGTGCTCGCAATGAAGAAACCGATAGATCGCATGACGTCCTTACCTGGTGATTGTTGGGGGGGCATGGGGCCGGAATCCTGCCTGGATCGGTGGGCGGCCCTTCGGGCTGCGTGCGGCCTGTTTGGACCGCCGCCGCAGGCTAGCCCAGGCGCCCTGCGAGCGCCAGCGCACTTGACGCTTGCTGATAGTTGCGGCGGCCTCAAATTAGGGGGGCGTGCGATCCGGTGCCGGCTGCCCACGAAGCCCGCTCCAGCCACCCTGGCGTGCAGCTTGGGCACAATATCGGCCCATGAATCAAGCTTCTTCGTCTCCGCCGGCGTCCGGCGCCGCCGTGCCCCTGCAGCGCCTGTGGCGCCCCATCCTGGCGATGATGGTGGTGGTGGTCGCCTCCAACTACCTGGTGCAGTTCCCCATCAACGACTGGCTGACCTGGGGGGCCTTCACCTACCCGGTGGCCTACCTGGTGAACGACCTGACCAACCGCTCGGTGGGCGCTTCGGCCGCGCGCCGGGTGGCCTGGACCGGCTTCGCGATGGCGGTGGCGGTCTCGCTGCTGCTGGCGCCGTGGCGCATCGCGGTGGCGTCCGGCCTGGCCTTCATCGTCTCGCAGCTGCTGGACGTGGCGGTCTTCAACCGCTGGCGCGCCCAGAGCTGGTGGAAGGCGCCGTTCATCGGCTCGTCGGTGGCCTCGGTGGTCGACACGCTGCTGTTCTTCTCGATCGCCTTCGCCGGCACCGGGCTGAACTGGTGGCTGCTGGGCGCCGGCGACCTCGGCATCAAGTGGCTGATGGCCGCGCTGCTGCTGGCGCCCTACCGCGTGATGCTGCCGCACCTGCAGGCCTGGGTGCCGGCGCGCTGAAGCGCACGCCGGCCGGGCCGGCTCAGCGGGCCTGGCGCAGGTCGCCCGAGCCGAGGACCCGGCTGTTGACCTTGGGCGGGTTGCCGCCGTAGGTCACGTCGCCCGAGCCCGCGATCTGCACGTTCAGCGACTCGCTGGCGTGCACGCGCGCATCGCCGCTGCCGGCGATGCTGACGCTGACGCTGCGCGCGGCCAGCTCGGCCGCGTGCACGTCGCCGGAGCCGGCGATGCTGATGCTGGCATCGTCGGCCCGGCCCTTGATCCAGACATCGCCCGAGCCGGCCAGGCGGCTCTTCAGCTGGCCGAGCTCGGCGCCGTCCAGCCGCACGTCGCCCGAGCCCGACAGCGAGAGCTCGAAGGCCGCACCGCTCAGGCCCTGGATGTTGAGGTCGCCGCTGCCGCGCAGGTCGGCGTTCTTCAACTGGGTGAAGCTCACGTTGACGACGACCTCCGAGCGGGTGCGGAACGACACGTTGGGCTGGGTCTTGATGACCAGCGTGTCGCCTTCGACGCTGGTGATGATCAGCGGCGCGATGTTGTCGTCGGCCTTCACGGAGGCGCCCGGCGCGCTGGCGGGCCGGGCGTTGACGGTCATCGAGCCGTCGAGCCGGATGCGGCTGAAGGGTGCCAGCGCACGCGCCTGCTCGACGACGTGGCCGGAGCCCTCGGTGCGGCTGCCGCTGCCGAATTCGATGGTGGTGCCGGCACGGGCCGGCAAGGCCAGCGCTGCGCCGGCGAGCAGGGCGCAGAGCACGAGCGGCTTGAGGGCGGGACTGGAGGTACGGCGGGTCATGGTGGGCTCCTGGGCGGGTTCTGATGAAAGTGCGCCGGATGCTAGGGCGCGCCGGCAGCCGGCCCCAGCGTCAAGCGACGAACTGCCCGCCTGCGGCGACGGAGTGGTGCGAGGTGCGACGAACGGGAGCGCTCAGTCGCTGCTCAGCCCGCCGCCCGCGCGTCGTCGGCCGCGTCGCCGGCCAACCACTGCCCATCGACCAGCCGCTCGTGCGGCCGGAACTGCACCTTGTAGGTCATCTTGCCGCTCTCGGCGATCCAGTAGCCGAGGTAGAGGTGGGGCAGCTTCATCTGGCGCGTCTGCTCGATCTGCCAGAGCACGCCGTAGGTGCCGTAGCTGGCCTTGATGTCGGGGTCGTAGAAGGTGTAGACGGCCGAGAGGCCGTCGCTCAGCACGTCGACGATGGAGACCATGCGCAGTGCGCCATGGCCGTCCTCGGCCGGCTCGCGGAACTCGATCAGCCGGCTGTTGACACGGCTTTGCAGCAGGAACTGGGTGTACTGGTCGACGCTGTCGTGGTCCATGCCGCCGCCGGTGTGGCGGCCGGCCTGGTAGCGCAGGTAGAGCTGGTAATGCTCGGGCACGAAGCCCAGCCGCAGCACGCGCGTCACCAGGTGCTGGTGGGCGGCCCAGGCGCGGCGCTGGCTGCGCGAGGCCTTGAACTCGGCCACCGGCACGCGCAGCGGCACGCAGGCGCGGCAGTTGTCGCAGTAGGGCCGGTAGGTGAACATGCCGCTGCGCCGGAAGCCGTTGGCCACCAGCGCCGAGTAGGCCTCGGCGTGGATCAGGTGGCCGGGCGTGGCCACCTGCGAGCGCGCCATGCGGTCCGGCAGGTAGCTGCAAGGGTAGGGCGCCGTCGCGTAGAACTGGAGCGACGCGAACGGGAGCTCTTTCGGGTGGGTCACTGGGGCGTGGCGTGTGCGGCTGGGAGCGGTGTGCCGGGTGCGATGCCCAGCAGGGTCCAATAAGCCGGATCATAGGTCCAGGTGCGCGGCGCCGCTGCGGCAGTGGCCTCTCGCAGGTGCTCTTCAAAGGCTTCGCGCGGAATCTGCCGGGCGCCGAAGCTGGCCAGGTGGCGGGTGTGCTGCTGGCAGTCGATCAGCGCGATGCCGTGGGCCCGGCAGAAGGCCACCAGGCCGCAGAGCGCGAGCTTGGAGGCGTCGGTGCGGCGGGCGAACATCGACTCGCCGTAGAACATGCGGCCCAGCGCGATGCCGTAGAGGCCGCCGGCCAGCTCGCCGTCGATCCAGGCCTCGAAGCTGTGGGCCAGTCCGGCGTGGTGCAGGTCGATGTAGGCCTGCACCATCTCGGGCACGATCCAGGTGCCATCCTGGCCCTCGCGTGGTGCGCGCGCGCAAGCACGGATGACCTCGGCAAACGCGCCGTCGATGCGCAGCTCGCAGCCCGGTGTGTGAATGAAGCGCTGCAGCGTCTTGCGCAGCGAGCGCGCCAGCTTGAACTCGGCCACCGGCAGCACCATGCGCGGGTCGGGGCTCCACCACAGCACCGGCTGGCCCTGCGAGTACCACGGAAAGATGCCATGGCCATAGGCCTGGCGCAGCCGCTCGCGGCTCAGGCCGCCGCCGGCCGCCAGCAGGCCCGGGGCGTCCGAACTCGCGTCGAGCGCATGTTCGGTGCTAGGAAAGGGGGCGTGCGTATCCAGCCAGGTCAGTTGCATGGCGCCAGCATACGAAAGTTGCGGCGCGAGCTGAAGCCTGCCGCTCATGCGGGCCGCGCCGCGCCAACAAAAAAGGCCGGCGGGTGCCGGCCTTTGCCTGATGGGCAGGCCCGCGTCGCGCGGGCGGCGCTGTCACATCAGTTTCACTTCGACGCGGCGGGCGTCGGCTTCGTTGCCGGCGTTGACCTGCTCGGGCTTCTTGAGCTCGAAGCGCTCGTCGGCAAGGCCGTCGGCCTTCAGCGCGTCGCGCACCGCGATGGCGCGCTGCTTGGCCAGCTCGGCGTTCTGCGCGGGGTCGCCCGTGGCGTCGTGGAAACCGCTGATCACCAGCTTGGCGTTGGGAGCCGCCTTGGCGGCCTCGGCCAGCTTGGCCAGGCTGCCGGCCGCGCCCTCGGGCAGCGCGGCCTGGCCGGTGGCAAAGAAGATGCGTGTCTCGCCGGGCGCCGCGGCCGTGCCCGTCGCGGCCCCGTGCTGCGCGGGAGGGCTGCCGGCGGCGGCGGTGCCGTAGCCGCCCACCGGCAGCAGCGGCACGATCAGCAGTGCGACGATGTTGATGATCTTGATCAGCGGGTTGACGGCCGGGCCGGCGGTGTCCTTGTAGGGATCGCCCACGGTGTCGCCGGTGACGGCGGCCTTGTGCGCCTCGCTGCCCTTGCCGCCGTGGTGGCCGTCCTCGATGTACTTCTTGGCGTTGTCCCAGGCGCCGCCGCCGGTGCACATCGAGATCGCGACGAACAGGCCGGTGACGATGGTGCCCATCAGCAGGCCGCCGAGCGCGGCCGGGCCGAGCAGCAGCCCGACCACGATGGGCACGACCACCGGCAGCAGGCTGGGCACGATCATTTCCTTGATCGCCGCGCTGGTCAGCATGTCGACCGCCGCGCTGTAGTCGGGCTTGCGCGTGCCGGCCATGATCTGGCCGTCGGCGAACTGCTTGCGCACCTCGACCACCACCGCGCCCGCCGCGCGGCCCACGGCTTCCATTGCCATCGCGCCGAACAGGTAGGGGATCAGCCCGCCGATGAACAGGCCGACGATCACGTTCGGGTTGCTCAGGTCGAAGCTGATGTGCAGCCCCTGGGCCTCCAGCGAGTGGGTGTAGTCGGCGAACAGCACCAGCGCGGCCAGGCCGGCCGAGCCGATCGCGTAGCCCTTGGTGACGGCCTTGGTGGTGTTGCCCACGGCGTCCAGCGGGTCGGTCACGTCGCGCACGCTTTTGGGCAGCTCGGCCATCTCGGCGATGCCGCCGGCGTTGTCGGTGATGGGGCCGTAGGCGTCGAGCGCGACGACGATGCCGGCCATGCTCAGCATCGAGGTGGCGGCGATCGCGATGCCGTAGAGCCCGGCGAGGTGGTAGGCCGCCAGGATCGCGACGCAGACGAACAGCACCGGCCAGGCGGTGGAGCGCATCGACACGCCCAGGCCGGCGATGATGTTGGTGCCGTGGCCGGTGGTCGAGGCCTGCGCGATGTGCTGCACCGGCTTGTACTGCGTGCCGGTGTAGTACTCGGTGACCCAGACCATCGCCGCGGTCAGCACCAGGCCGACGGCGCAGGTGCCGAACAAGGCCAGCGCGCTGATGCTGGCGCCGCTCTTCAGCGACAGCGGCTGCGGGAACAGCATGGTCGTGACGAAGTAGAAGGCGATCAGCGACAGCACGCCCGCCACGGCCAGGCCCTTGTACAGCGCCGGCATCACGTTCTTCATGCCGGGCGAAGCCTTCACGAAGCTGCAGCCGATGATGGAGGCGATGATGGAGACACCGCCCAGCAGCAGCGGGTAGACCACCGCATTGATGGTGGCGCCGCCCACCATCAGCGCGCCCAGCGCCATGGTGGCGATCAGCGTGACGGCGTAGGTCTCGAACAGGTCGGCCGCCATGCCGGCGCAGTCGCCGACGTTGTCGCCCACGTTGTCGGCGATCACCGCCGGGTTGCGCGGGTCGTCCTCGGGGATGCCGGCCTCGACCTTGCCCACCAGGTCGGCGCCGACGTCGGCGCCCTTGGTGAAGATGCCGCCGCCCAGCCGCGCGAAGATGGAGATCAGCGACGAGCCGAAGGCAAAGCCCAGCAGCGGCTTCAGGGTGGCCGAATCGACCGCCGTGCCGCCGCTGAGATACATGAAGAAGGCGCCGACGCCCAGCAGGCCCAGCCCGACCACCAGCATGCCGGTGATGGCGCCGCCCTTGAAGGCGACGTTGAGGGCCGGCGCGATGCCTTGCGTGGCGGCCTGCGCGGTGCGCACGTTGGCGCGCACCGAGACGTTCATGCCGATGAAGCCGCAGGCGCCCGAGAGCACCGCACCGAGCACGAAGCCAGCGGCGGTCTTGCCGTCGAGGAAGACGAAGATCAGGATCGCCAGCACCACGCCGACGATGGCGATGGTCTTGTACTGTCGGGCCAGGTAGGCGGCGGCACCTTGCTGGACCGCGCCCGCGATCTCCTGCATTCGGGCGTTGCCGGCGTCTTGCCGGAGTATCCAGCTTCGTTGTACGAAGCCGTAGAGGACGGCCGCCAGGCCGCAGACCAGCGCCACATAAAGCGCCATGGTGGTGGACATCAAAGGGTTCTCCTTCCGCTCACAGATCCGTTGCTCGATCTGCGCCCGGCTTGTCTTGGCGGCAAGAGCCTCACGGACTCCTGGGCCCCCCGGGTCGCGAGGGGCATGCTACGGGCCTCGCTCCGGCGGCACGCTTGGTGTTTTCCTGCGGTGAGGCCGACTGGATGCGGGGGCAGTCAGGTGGTGGTCAGGCAGCGGCCAAGGCAGTCCGTAGAATCGGCGGTTTGCCCGAGATCGGCCGATCTCACCACCGCAAGAGACCCCCCATGAGCCTGCACAACGTCACCCCCGGTCCCAAGGCCCCCCAGGAGTTCAACGTGATCATCGAGATCCCGATGAACGCCGACCCGATCAAGTACGAGGTCGACAAGGCCACCGGCGCGATCTTCGTCGATCGCTTCATGACCACCGCGATGCACTACCCGTGCAACTACGGCTACGTGCCGCAGACGCTGTCGGACGACGGCGACCCGGTGGACGTGCTGGTCATCACCCCCTTCCCGCTGACGCCCGGCGTGGTCGTCACCTGCCGGCCCATCGGCGTGCTGAACATGGACGACGAGGCCGGCGGCGACGCCAAGGTGCTGGCGGTGCCCATCGACAAGGTGCTGCCGATCTACTCCCACTGGCAGAAGCCGGAAGACATCAACCAGATGCGGCTGAAGGCCATCCAGCATTTCTTCGAGCACTACAAGGACCTCGAGGCCGGCAAGTGGGTCAAAGTCAAGGGCTGGGACGGCCCGGACGGCGCCCGCGCAGAAATTGCCGCCGGCATGGAACGCTACAAAGGAACCGAGGTCTGATCCCAGGCCCGCTGGTTCGCCGGCGCGGCGCCTTCCTTTTTCAGCAGCAACGCCGCCCTTGGGCGGCGTTTGTCATCAACGCCTGCTTTTTGAAACCCACTCCCGGGGAGTTCACTCATGCACAACCAAGCCAGGGCCTGGCTGATCGCCGCGACCGGCAGCCTCTTGATGGCCGGCGCCCAACTGGTGGCCGCCGCGCCCGCTGCGGCTGCCGCGCCGTGGAAGCCCGAGCGCGTCGTCGAGGGCATCACCGAATACCGCCTGCCCAACGGCCTGCAGATCCTGCTGGCCCCTGACGACTCCAAGCCCACGACCACCGTCAACCTGACCTACCACGTCGGCTCGCGCCAGGAGAACTACGGCGAGACCGGCATGGCGCACCTGCTCGAACACCTGATGTTCAAGGGCACGCCCAAGAACCCCAAAGCCTGGGCCGAGTTCACCCGGCGCGGCCTGGAGGCCAACGGCAGCACCTGGCTGGACCGCACCAACTACTTCGCCAGCTTCAACGCCAACGAGGAAAACCTGCGCTGGTTCCTCTCGTGGCACGCCGACGCGATGGTCAACAGCTTCATCGCCCGCAAGGACCTCGACAGCGAGATGACGGTGGTGCGCAACGAGATGGAGCGCGGCGAAAACAGCGGCTCGCGCATCCTCTTCGAGAAGACCCTGGCGCAGATGTACCAGTGGCACAACTACGGCAAGAGCACCATAGGCGCGCGCTCCGACGTGGAGAACGTCGACATAGCCCGTCTGCAGGCCTTCTACCGCCTGTACTACCAGCCCGACAACGCGACGCTGATCGTCTCGGGCAAGTTCGACCCCGCCAAGGTGCTGGCTTGGGTGCGGGCCGACTTCAGCAAGATCCCCAAACCCAAGCGGCAGATGCCGGTGCTCTACACGATAGACCCGGTGCAGGACGGCGAGCGCGCGATCACGCTGCGCCGCACCGGTGGCGTGCCGCTGCTGTTTGCCGGCTACCACGTGCCGCCCGGCGCCCACCCCGACACGGCCGCGGTGGAGCTGCTCAACCTGGTGATGACCGACGCGCCCTCGGGCCGGCTGCACAAGAAGCTGGTCGATGCCCAACTGGCGGCCGCCGTGTTCGCCTTCAGCACCGGCCTGCACGACCCCGGCTTTGCGCTCTTCGGCGCGCAGCTCGCGCCGGGCATGGACATCGACAAGACGCGCGAGGCCATGCTGGGCACGCTGGAATCCATGGCCGGCGAGCCGGTGACGGCCGAAGAGCTGGAGCGTGCACGCGGCAAGTGGCTGCGCGACTGGGAACTGCGCTTCACCGACCCCGAGACCGTGGGCGTGGCGCTCTCCGAGACGGTGGCCCAGGGCGACTGGCGGCTGTTCTTCCTGATGCGCGACCGCGTCAAGGCGGTCACGCTGGCCGACGTGAACCGCGTGGCCACCGAGCGCCTGCTGCAAAGCAACCGCACGCTGGGCACCTACCTGCCGACCGACAAGCCGGCGCGCGCGCCGGCCCCCGCGATGGTGGACGTGGCCGAGCAGCTGAAGAGCTTCAAGCCGGTCGAGAAGATCGCCCAGGCCGAGGCCTTCGACGCCTCGCCCGCCAACCTCGATGCCCGCACGCAGCGCTTCGACATCGCCCCCGGCATGAAGGTGGCGTTGCTGCCCAAGGGCACGCGCGGCGACGTGGTGGCCGCGACGCTGGTGCTGCGCCTGGGTGACGAGAAGTCGCTCGTGGGCCAATCCCAACCCGGCGAGCTGCTGGGCGCGATGCTGGACAAGGGCACCACGGCGCTCTCGCGCCAGCAGGTGCAGGACAAGCTGACGGCGCTGAAGGCCGAGGTGCAGTTGCGCGGCAGCGCCGAGCAGCTCAGCGCCACCATCCTCACCACCAAGGACAACCTGCCCGCCACCATCGAGCTGGTCGGCCAGATGCTGCGCCAGCCCTCGCTGCCGCCGGAGGCGCTGGAGGAGGTGCGGCGCCAGGTGCTGTCGTCCATAGAACAAAGCCGCAAGGAGCCCGAGGCACTGGTGGAGGACGCGCTGGACCGCCACGGCAACCCCTATCCCAAGGGCGACGTGCGGTATGCGCGCAGCTTCGACGAGGCCATCGCGGAGACCCGCGCCGCGAAGCTCGAGGAGCTCAAGGCCTTCCACCAGCGTTTCGTCGGCGCCAGCCGGGCCCAGTTTGGCGCGACCGGCGCGATGGACGTGCCGGCGGTGCGCGCGGCGCTCGAGAAGGCGTTTGCCGGCTGGGCTTCGCCCGCGGCCTACCAGCGCGTGCCTCGCCCGTTGGTGGCTGCACCGGCCGCGCGGCTGGTCTTCGAGACGCCCGACAAGCAGAACGCCTACCTGAAGGTGACGCTGGACCTGCCGGTGAAGGAGCTGGACGCCGACCAGCCCGCGCTGATGGTGGCCAACTTCATCTTCGGCGGCGGCGGCAACTCGCGGCTGTGGAAGCGCATCCGCGAGACCGAGGGCCTGAGCTACGGCGTCTACAGCAACCTGAGCTGGAACCCCTACGAGGCCAACACGCCGTGGGCCACGACCGCGATCTTCGCGCCGCAAAACCTGGCCAAGGTGGAGGCCTCGTTCAAGGACGAGGTCGAGAAGTCGCTGAAGGCCGGCTTTACCGCTGCAGAGGTGAACGAGGCGCGGACCGGGCTGCTGAGCTACCGCCGCCTCTCGCGCGCGCAAGACGCCGTGGTGGCCAGCGCGCTGGTCACCAACGCCAACCTGGGCCGCAGCTTCCAGGCCGCGCAGCAGCTCGACGAGGCCATCGCCAAGCTGAGTGCGGACCAGGTCAACGCGGCCTGGCGCAAGTACATCGACCCGAGCCGCTTCGTGGTCGGCGTCGGCGGGGACTTCAAGGGCAAGTAGCCAACGGCCGAACGCAGCGGGCCAAGGGGCGGGGCGCCGAGTGCGGCCCGCCCCTTTTTTTCATTTCAGCCGGGCTCGGGCTCCGCCGCCGCCTCGCTGCGGAAGGGGTTGCG
>DATHWJ010000568.1:0-27334 GCA_035460745.1 Ideonella sp.
CGGGCGGCGCCGCCCGCCGCTTGCTGCACGCCCAGCAGGTAGCCGCCGATCTGCAGTTGCGCGCCGTCGGGCAGCGGCACCTCGCGGCCGTTGCCGACCGGCTTGCCGTTGACCGAGATGGGGTTGCTGCCGCGATCGATGACGGCGTAGCCGCCGTTGCGGAACACCACCTGCGCATGCACGCGCGAGATCGAGCGCTCGGGGTCGGGCAGCACGAGCTGATTGGTGTCGGCCCGGCCTATGCTGCCGCCGAGTTCGTCGAAGCTGGCGCTCAGGGGCGCATCAGCGGCTTGGCCGTTGAAGGAGAGCACGGTCAGGGTGATCACGGCGAGGGCGTCCTTGCGGGAGAAGGGTGTTCAGCGCAGCACATAGATCTTTCCTTCGACGACGGCTGCGCGCAGCGGCAGCGCGAGGCTGCGGCCTTCGGCGTCGGGGGCGCTGCGCAACGCGGGCTCGCCGTGGGTGTCCACGCAGTCGAGCAGGCGGCCGCCGGCCAGGCGGCGCAGGTGCAGCGCCTCGGGTTTGAGCGGCAGCAGCTTCAGCCGGCCGGCGGCGTGCAGGCCCTGCATGGCCTCGCGCCAGCGCGCGATCTCGTCGGCCGGCGTGCGCTGGTAGGCCAGCGCCAGCTCCTCGAAGCGCAGGCGGGTGACGTTGACGAAGCTCTCGAACTCGCCGCGGCCGAGGTCGAAGGCGAGGGTCTGCAGCAGCGTGAAGGCTTGCTCCTGCAAGGCCGCGTTCGGCTCGATCACCGGCGCCTCCAGCCAGCGCCAGCGCGGGAAGTTGACCGGCAGCGCCACCTCCAGCGAGCGCGTCAGCGGCTGCTCGAAGACCTCGCCGGGCGAGACCGCCCAGTCGAGCTGGGCCAGGCTGCGGGCCGAGCTCTCGTCGGCCGGATTGCCGATGCGCGGCAGCAGCATGCGCACCTGCGCGGCGCTGGGGCCGTCGGCCACGCGCCGCATGGCCGGCGCGGGCACCATGCCGGCCGGCGTGACCGCGGGCGCGGGGCCTGTGACCAGCTCGATGCGGTTGTTGCCGGCCACCGTGTACTCGTGCACCGGCAGCGTCGCGACCGGCCGGCCGGGGCCTACGCGGGCGATAGGCATGCCGTTCAGCCAGGCCTCGGCCTCGCAGTTCAGCGATGTCAGCTTGAGGACGAGCAGGCGGTCCATCAGCTCAGATGCCAGTCGAGCAGGACCATGGCGGGCAGCAGCGGGCGTTGCAGGTATTGCACGCCCAGCAACGGGTCGTGCAGCTCCATGGTCACGCTGACGGCCTCGAAGGCCAACCGGGCAAACCACTGCAGGCCCGGGCCGCTGGGGTGGGCCTGCAGGCCGCAGGCGCCGACCAGTGCGCCCTTCACCGGCCCGGCGAGCTGCATCAGCGCGCCGCCTTCATCGGCCAGCGGCTCCAGTTGCAGCGTGACCGCGTGGCGGAACGCCATCTGGGCGGGGCCGAGCGCGGCGGGCAGCTCGGGCTGCGCGGCACCGCGCTGCAGGGTCAGGTGCATCTCGCTGCGCTCTTCCACCGCCAGCCGCAGCACGCTGCGCGAGCCGTCCAGCGCGAGCTGGCCGGCCAGCCGCAGTTGCAGCTGGCAGGCGATGCCCTCGAGCCCTCCCTCGACGCGCAGGTGTGGCGGCTCGGCGATGCCGGCGGGGCCTTCGGCGTAGCCCCAGGTGAGGCCGGCCTGGCCGGCCATCACCGCCGGCTCGGCGTCGAGGTGGCCCTCGATGACGCCGGCCACGCGCTCCCAGGCGGTGAGCAGCCGGGCCAGGCCTTGCTGCAGCTCGCTGTCCAGCGCGTCCAGCCCGGCCTGCCAGCGGCTGGCGTCCACCGCCACGCCGTCGCACTCGATGCGGCAGCGCGAGGGCGGCGTGCGCGGCGGGCCGGAGGCCGGCTCGGGCCAGTGCAGCGGCGGCGAGGCCTCGCGGCGCCAGGCGAGCAGCCATTGTTCGGCCGGGTAGACGGCGAGCTGCGTGGCCAGCTCGCCCACCGCCGCGCCGTGCTCGCGCACCCCGCAGCAGGAGAGCGCCAGCCCGCTGCGCACGGGGGTGCTCTCGACCGCGAGGGCCGGCACCAGCCGCTCGCCGGGCGGCAGCGCGGCCGGCTCGGCATGCAGCGTCAACAGCAGCTCGGCCGCATGCCGGCCGCGCAGCTCCACCAGGCCTTGCGGGCCGTTGACCCGCACCATCGGGTGCACGGCCAGGTCGCAGCGGGTGGTCGAGCGGGTGCGCAGCTTGAGCCGGGCCGGCGTGCCGCGCCCGGCCTGCTGGCTCAGCACCGTCAATTGCGTGGGCAGCGCGGCGCCGGTGGGCGGCAGCGTGGTGGCGGCGAGCGTGAGCTGGGCCGCTTCGGGCGCGCAAGGCTGGCGTTGCCAGTTGCCTTCGGCGGCGCTGTACCGCTGGCGCCAGGCGCTGTCGACCAGGCGGATGTCGATGGCATCGAAGTCGCAGGCCTCGCCCAGCTGCACCGGCGGCGTCGGCAGCAGCGAGCCCAGCGTGCCCCAGCTCGCGAGCGCGGCGTCCAGCCGCTTCAGCGCGGCGTCGAAGGCGGCGGCGGTGGGCAGCTGGGCCGTGGGGGTGGGCGCGGCGCCTTGCTCGGCGCGGCGGCGCAGCTCGTCGCGGCTGCGCCGGCAGAGCTGGAAGACCTTGGCGCCTTGCGGCCGGCGGCGGTCGCCGAGGATCTCGCGCGCCCATTCGAAGCCGGGCTTGTTCTCGAACTCCGCGCCCCAGACCAGCCAGCAGCTCAGGTAGCGCGCCACGCACAGGCCATCGACCAGCCCGGCGGCCGCGCCCAGCCGGGCGCCGTGCTGCACCAGCGCGGCGTAGCGCTCGCCCAGCCGCGGCGGCACCTCGGGCCAGGCCTCGCCCAGCGCCTCGCCGACGCGCTGCAGGCCACGCGCCATCGCGAGGTCTTCGAGGCACGAGACTTGTTCGGGGCTGAGCTGCAGCATCGCGATCAGCCCGGGCCGGGTTGCGAGGCCGCCAGCGCGGCGCTCTGCCAGCTCAGGCGGCCCAGTTGCAGCGTGGCCGTGGTCCACGCGGCCGGACCGGGGATCACCAGCGCCTGCACCGGGCCGAAAAACGCCTCGAGCTGGGCGGGGCTGAACAGCGGCAACAGCGCGCGCAGCAGCGTCGGGTCCATCCAGGCCAGCGGGATGGTCTGGCCCTGCGGGGTCTGCGCCTCGCCCAGGCTGCGCAGGTGGCTGCGCAAGCCCATGAAGCGGGTGGCGCTGCTCACCAGCAGGCCCCAGTCGGGCAGGCCGGCGGCGGCCTCGAAGAGCAGCCAGTCGGTGAACGCGGCGTCGCGCCTGAGCCGCACCAGGTAGGGCGCGCGGCGCTGCAGCTCGGCCGGCAGCGCGCCCGGCAGCAGGCAGTCGAAATCGGCCACGTCGGCGCCCGCCAGCCGGGCCGGCAGCCCGGGCACACGCTCGCCGCTGATGACGGCATCGACCTGCAGCGCAGCGTCGGCCCACAGCGCCGCCTTGTGCTGCGCGGGGGCCAGGGCGGGGGGCGCCGCGGCGGGCGGAAGCGGGGGGTTGGCGCTCACGTCATCGGGTCTTGGTTGGCGGTGGGCTCCGCCGGGTCCTGGGGTGCGGCGGGCGAGGCCTGGGCCGCCGCGTTGGCGCTGCCGGCCGAGCCGCCGGAGTTGATCTTGACCATCGTGCCCGAGATGGTCACGCCCTCCGACCCCAGCGTGATGAAGGCGCCGCCGGCCTTGATGGTGAGCTGCGTGCCGCCATCGATCACCACGCCCGCGCTCGCCTTGAGGTGCAGCGCGTTGCCGCTGGTCAGCTTCACGGCGGCACCGGCGTCGATGTCCAGCCCCTGGCCGACGGCCAGCTTCAGGGCCTGGGCCGCCTTGAGCTGCACCGCGTCGTCGACCTTCAGGTTGAGCTGGCCGACCACGGCAATGTGGAAGTCGGCGCCGAGCTTGACCTGCGTGTCCTCGCCGACCTTCAGCGTGAGCTTCTTGCCGATGGCGGTGGTGACGTTCTCGCCGATCTTGTGGGCCAGGTTCTTGGTGATGTCGACCCAGGCGTCGTTCTTGACGGTGTCGAAGGCGTCGTTCTTGACCCAGCGGTGGAAGTTCTTCTCGGCCTGGAACCAGACGTACTCGCTGCCCTTCTTGTCGTCCATGCGCAGCTCGTTGGCCGTGCTCAGCGAGCCGCCCTTGCTGCTTTGTGTCTTGATGCCGCTGACGGTGGCCTGCGCGGGCAGCGGGTAGGGCGGCTTGTTGTCGCCGTTGTAGACGCGGCCGGTGACCAGCGGCCGGTCGGGGTTGCCCTCGAGGAACTCCACCACCACCTCGTCGCCGATGCGCGGCAGCGCGATCATGCCGAACTGCTTGCTGGCCCAGGGGTGGCTGACGCGCACCCAGCAGGAGCTGGTTTCGTTCTTGCGGCCGATGCGGTCCCAGCGGAACTGCAGCTTGACGCGGCCGTGCACGTCGGTGTGGATCTCGTCGCCGGCCGGGCCTACCACGGTGGCCGTCTGCGGGCCGTGGATGGTCGGCCGCGGCGTGACGGGCTGGGGCTGGAAGGCGATGGCCTTGGGCACCGCCTCGAAGCGGCAACTGAAGCCGGAGACCGCCTCGTCGCTGCCGCTGGCCTCGTGCGCGCCGGACTCCATCTCGTAGGCCACGCTGGTGAAGAGGTAGTCGCCGGCGTTGGCGTGGTCTTCGAAGGTGAAGGTCAGGCCGGCGGCGCTGGCGCGGAAGGGCGTGACGCCGGTGGCGACGACGTGCCCCGCCTCGAAGGCATCGACGCGCAACTGGGCCAGCCGCCCGCCCTCGGTCTTTTTGCCGCCGGTATTGCCGGTCTGCGCCAGGTCGTCGTAGCCGCCGGGGTAGTCGAAGACTTCCAGGTCGCCGGGCTGGGGGTAGGGGGCCGTGCGTTGCGCTTCGCTGGCGAGATCGACGGTGGGGGCTTCGGCGTCGTAGTCGGTGTGGGTGTACTTCAGCGAGCGCATCTGCTGCGCGCGGTTCCAGTCGGTCACGATGTCTTCGCGCAGCTGGTCGTCGGTCTGCACCGCGGCCCAGGCGAGCTTGGCGCCGGGGATGGCCGTGTGGCCTTGCGCGCCGTTGGTCAGCACCAGGGTGTGCTGGCCTTCGGCATGCTTGAAGTAGTAGTAGATGCCCTCTTCCTCCATCAGCCGGCTGACGAAGTCGAAGTCGCTCTCGCGGTACTGCACGCAGAAGGCCCGCGCGCGGAAGCTGCCGCTGAGCTTCTTCTCGAGCTGGTGGCTGCTGTAGTCGGCAAACACGGCGTCGAGGATCTCGACCGCGGTCTTGTTCTGGAAGATGCGGCAGTCGGCCCCCAGCGTCAGGAACCACAGCCACGGCCGCAGCTCGACGCGGTAGATGTCGAAGCGGCCGGTGGTGCCGCCCTGCTCGAAGCGCGTGACCCAGCCGTTGATGTGGCGCAGGCTGTCGTCGGCCATCAGCAGCTTCACGCCGGCGCTCTTGCCGAGCAGCCTGTCGGGCTGGATGGCAGGGTCCTTGCGCGGCCGTAGCAGCTCGACGCGGTACTCCGGCAAGCGGCCGAGCTTCTCGGTCGCCTGCAGGCGACGGAACAGCAGGGCCCCTTCGCCCAGGGGGCTGACGAAGTCGGCTTCGGAGGTGGGCATGCGAGCTTCCGGGTCAGGTGGTCGGGCGGCGATCAGTCGAAGGCGTAGCTGAACTCGCCGTCGCTGGCCCCCAGGCGGATGCCCTTCAACTCTTCACCCTGGCTCATGCGGGTCAGGTACTCGATGGAGACCTTGGGCAGCACGGTGTTGGTGAGTATCGAGTCGATGATGCGGCCGCCGGCCTCGGCGTTGTTGCAGCGCTTGACGATCAGCTCGACCGCGTCGTCGCCGTACTCGAACGGGATGCGGTGGTTGGCCTCGACGCGCTTCTTGATGCGGCCCAGCTGCAGCCGCACGATCTTGGCCAGCATCTCGTTGGAGAGCGGGTAGTAGGGGATGGTGACGATACGGCCCAGCAGCGCGGGCGGGAAGATCTTCATCAGCGGGTCTTGCAGCGCCTGCGCCAGCGAGTCGGGGTCGGGCAGCAGCTCGGGGTCCTTGCACATGTTCATGATGAGCTCGGAGCCGGCGTTCGACGTCAACAGGATGATGGTGTTCTTGAAGTCGATCATGCGCCCTTCGCCATCCTCCATGCGGCCTTTGTCGAAGACCTGGAAGAAGAGCTCGTGCACGTCGGAGTGGGCCTTCTCGACCTCGTCCAGCAACACCACGCTGTAGGGCCGGCGGCGCACGGCCTCGGTCAGGATGCCGCCTTCGCCGTAGCCGACGTAGCCGGGCGGCGCGCCCTTCAGCGTCGAGACCGTGTGGGCCTCCTGGAACTCGCTCATGTTGATGGTGATGACGTTCTGCTCGCCGCCGTAGAGCGACTCGGCCAGCGCCAGCGCGGTCTCGGTCTTGCCGACGCCGGAGGTGCCGCAGAGCATGAAGACGCCGATGGGCTTGTTGGGGTTGTCCAGCCGGGCGCGCGAGGTCTGGATGCGCTTGGCGATCATGTCCAGCCCGTGTTGCTGGCCGATGACGCGCTGGCCCAAGGTGGCGCCCAGGCGCAGCACCGCTTCGAGCTCGTTCTTCACCATGCGGCCGACCGGGATGCCGGTCCAGTCCGCCACCACGCTGGCCACCGCCTGCGCGTCGACCGAGGGCATGATCAGCGGCGCATCGCCCTGCAGCGCGGCCAGCTTGTCCTGCTCGATGCGCAGCTCGGCGAGCAGGCCTTCGCGGTCGATCGGGGCTTCGTCGGCGGCGGCGTCAGTGCCTGCCTTGTCGACCGGCTTGTCCTTGCCGCGCAGGCTGGCGCGCAGGGCCAGCACGCGGTCGACGACCGTCTTCTCTTCCTTCCAGCGCGCTTCCAGCCCCACCAGCCGCTCGTTCTCGGCGGCCAGCTTGGCGGCGACCTCGGTGCCGCGCACGCCGATCTCGACGCCCACCGCGGCCTCGCGCTCGATGATGCCGGCCTCGACCTGCAGGCCCTCGATGCGGCGCCGGCAGTCGTCCACTTCGGCGGGCGTCGCGTGCTGGCTGACGGCGACGCGGGCGCAGGCGGTGTCGAGCAGGCTCACCGCCTTGTCGGGCAGCTGGCGCGCCGGGATGTAGCGGTGCGAGAGCTTGACGGCGGCCTCGATGGCCTCGTCGAGCAACTGCACGCGGTGGTGCTTCTCGAGCACGCTGGCGACGCCGCGCAGCATCAGCACGGCCTTCACTTCGTCAGGTTCGGGTACCTGGACGACCTGGAAGCGGCGGGTCAGGGCCGGATCCTTCTCGATGTATTTCTTGTACTCGGCCCAGGTGGTCGCGCCTATGGTGCGCAGGTTGCCGCGCGCCAGCGCCGGCTTCAGCAGGTTGGCCGCGTCGCCGGTGCCGGCCGCGCCGCCGGCGCCCACCAGCGTGTGCACCTCGTCGATGAACAGGATGATGGGCTTGGGCGAGGCCTGCACCTCGTCGATGACCTGGCGCAGCCGCTGCTCGAACTCGCCCTTCATGCTGGCGCCAGCCTGCAGCAGCCCCAGGTCCAGCGAGAGCAGAGACACGTCTTGCAGTTGCGGCGGCACGTCGCCGCGCGCCAGGCGCTGCGCGAAGCCTTCGACGACCGCCGTCTTGCCGACGCCGGCCTCGCCCGTCAGGATGGGGTTGTTCTGGCGCCGCCGCATCAGGATGTCGACGATCTGGCGGATCTCTTCGTCGCGCCCGGTCACCGGATCGATCTCGCCCTTGCGCGCGCGCTCGGTGAGATCGACCGTGAATTTCTTCAGCGCCTCCTGCTTGCCCATCGCGGCCGGGGCGATCGCGCCGGTGTCTTCGCCCGGCTGCGCGCCCGAGATGCCGCTGCCGTCCTGCGCGCCCAGGCGGGCCTCGGCGGTGCCGCCGCAAATCTTCGCGAAGTTCTCGGCGAGGTCGTCGGCCTTGATGCGCTCGAACTGCTTGGAGATGCCCAGGAGCGCGTTGCGCAGGCTGTTGGTCTTGAGCATGCCCAGCACCAGGTAGCCGGTGCGCACCTGCGCCTCGCCGAACATCAGCGTGCCGTAGACCCAGGCGCGCTCGATCGCGTTCTCGATGTGCTCGGAGAAGTCGGAGATGGCGGTCGAGCCGCGCGGCAGGCGGTCCAGCGCGGTGGTCATCTCCTTGGCCATCACCGAGGCGTCGAGGGCGTAGTGGCGGATGATGGCGTCGAGGTCGGTCTCGTTGTTCTGCACCAGCTGCACCATCCAGTGCACCAGCTCGACATACGGATTGCCCCGCATCTTGCAGAACACGGTCGCCCCCTCGATGGCCTTGTAGGCCAGCGGATTGAGCTTGCCGAACAACGCGACGCGGCTGATTTCACTCATGGGGTGTTCCTGGTTGGCTGGGGGTAAGGCGCCTGGTCAGACAGGCTCAGGCAGGGGTTCGGAAGCGGCATGGGCGGGCCGGCGGCGCAGCAGGCGCTCGACGTCGATCACGAGGTCGTCGGCATCGGCGGCCTTGCGGTAGTGGCCCAGCCAGGCGGTGCGGCCGAGCTGGTTGCGGTGGGGAGCGCCCGCGCCCATGCGCAGCGCCGGGACCTCGGCCTTGCGCAGTATCAGCCGCAGGTCCCACGCAAACTCCAGCCCCACCCATTGGCGCACCAGGGCCTGCAGCCTGGCCAGGTCGGCACCGCCCGGCAGGAAGGCCTGGTAGTGCGCCAGCGGCAGCGGCCCGATGGTGATGCGGAACTTGTGCTGCACGTCCCACACGGTCTTGCCCAGCACGGCACCCCGGCCCAGGCCCTGGCCGGCACCGTCGGTGTCGCGCAGGGTGCGGCGGTGCCGCATGCGGGTGCGCTCGTCGCGGGCCAGCGGCATCCAGTGGCCGCACCATTGATCGACCTGCACCGGCACGTCGAAGACGCTGCGGCACCAGGCCAGCAGCCCGTCGGCGTCGCGCACCTGGCGCGCCAGCCGGCCGGTGAAATTGAGCTTGGCGGCGTCGCCCAGCGCGTCGCGCGAGAGCAGCGAGGCCTCGCCGATGCCGAACAGCGCTCCCAGCCAGCGTGCGTAGCGCGTGTCGCCCGGCCGGTCGAGGCTGATGACGGGCTGGGCCTGGGCCCAGGCGCGGTAGAACAGCAGCGCGAAGCGGTGCGTGAGGGTGTCGAGAAAGCGCTGAGTCGCCGGGTCGGCGTGCTGCAGCGCCCGCTCGCGCGTGTGCTCGGTCAGGTGCACTGGCAGTGCGCCATTGGGGCCCACCAGGCCGAAGATGCGCTGCATCAGCCGCGGCGTGCCGTTGCGCGCCGTCACCAGCCCGCTGATGGGCGCGGGCGCGAAGGTCATCTCGGCCGGCTGCGCGACGCGGATGGGCTCGTCGGCCGGCCGCATCGCCTCGCCCAGCCGCGGCAGGTGCGGGTGGGCGCTCTCGATGTGCCGCAGCGCCTGGTAGAAGTCCAGCCGCCACGGCTCGGAGGCAAGCTGCTGCAGCCAGGCGTCGTAGCCTGCGGGCGTGGCCGCAGGTGTGCCGGCAGCCAGCGGGGTCTCTCGGCTCACAGCACCGCCCTCGCGCCACGCGCCGGCTTCCACCGCATCACCTCGCCGCGGGTCAGCGAGACCAGCACCGTCTCGACGAAGCTGTTCATGGAGGCGTGCCGGGACAGGTAATGGTGCAGCGCCGCGGCGAAGAGAAACGCGCTGCCGCCTTCGTGGCCCAGCTCGTCGATCACCAGCTCGACCTCGACCCCGCGGCCGAAGGCGATGGGCCCCGGCATCGGGTGGCGGCGTACCACCGGCTGGGCCCGCACCTGCTGCAAGGCCTCGATCTGCCGCCGGGTGGCCGCCTCGCCGCCTTGCGGAAAGCGGCTCAGCAGGTCGCGCAGCGAGGCCGCGCCCTCGCCGGCGTCGGTGTCCAGCAGCGACAGGTAGTTGAGCGACAGCAGGTTGAGCAGCCGCCACGCCACGCCGCCTTCGCGCAGGGCCGTGTGCGGCCGCGAGGGCCCGGCCACCGCCCGCACCGAGCTCACCGGCACGCCGGCGTCCAGCGTGAACTCGCCCTGCGCGCCGCTCAGCGGCATGAACAAGGGCAGGTCGCGGTTGGTGCAGCGCGTCTGCAGCGCGACCTGGCGCAGCGAGGCGGGGAAGGGCGCCTCGTTGGGGTCCACCAGCGAGACGAAGATCTCGGAGCCGATGTAGCCGGAGCGCGGGCCGTCGCGGCGCGCCTTCTCGGACATCAGCCGCGGCTCGCGCCAGATGGTGTAGTAGCCCGGCAACTCGGCCCCCGGGCCGCGCGCGCTGCCGTAGAGCGGCAGGAACTTGCGCTCCTCGCCCAGGTCGTCGTAGCCGCTGAGCGACTGCACGTCGTAGACCTCGTAGTCCAGCGGCGTGGTGCGGTCGGGCACGACGTGGAACTCGAACGCGCCCTCGTTGACCTGGATGCGGTCGGCGCGCTTGGGGAAGAGGTTGACCGCCGGCACGCAGTGCAGCGAGAAGTTGGCCGGCTCGACGGCGCCCTCCAGGCTTTGCCCGGTGCGCGAGAAGAGCAGGATCAGCTCGAGCGAGTTGCCGGCCAGCGCCGCCAGCGCGGGCCGCAGCCCGGCCACGTCGAAGAACAGGAAGCGCTCCGGGAAGGCGAAATACTCCTGCAGCACCCGCGTGCCGGCAAAACCGCGCAAGGTGACCGGCAGCATCGCCTCGTCGTCCCGGTAGCCCACCGGCGTGATGCAGCCGGGCTCCAGGAAGCGCCGCTTGCCGTCGCCCGCACGGCCCGGCGGCCCGACGAGCACACCCACCGCGCTGGACAGGCAGAGCTCGTGCAGCCGCATCGCGACCTCGGTCTGGCCGCCGAGGTAGAAGCGCAGCGAGTCCAGCTCGAGCTGCGCCATCGCCATGCCCTCCGGCAGTGCCAGCTTGATGCGCACGCCGCTGCGCGGCCGCTCGCTGAAGGCGAAGGCCGAGAGGCCGAGGTCGGAGACGCTCTGGAAGTATTCGGCGGAGACGGTGGCCAGCGGGGTCAGCTGCACGGCCTGCGCGGTGCGGAACTCGCAGCGGGTGGCCGACAGGCTGGTGCGCGGCGCCAGCAGCTGCGTGTCGCGCGGCAGGGTCTTGCCCTTCAGCAGGTTGGGGTCGGAGGTGGGCGTGATCTGCGCGACGATCATCGATGGGATGGGCGCGAGGAAGTTGGGATAGATCAGCTCCAGCAGCCGGTGCGAGAAGCGCGGGAACTCGGCGTCCTGCTTGAGCTGTATGCGGGCGGCGAGGAAGGCGCAGCCCTCCAGCAGGCGCTCGACATAGGGGTCGGCCACCTCCAGCCCCTCCATGCCCAGGCGCGCCGCGATCTTGGGAAACTCGCTCGCGAACTCGCCCCCGAGCTCGCGCAGATAGCGCAGCTCCTGGTTGTAGTAGCGAAGCAGGCGGGCGTCCATGGGGCTCGGGGCGGGGCGGGGTTGGGGACGGAGGCGGTTCAGGCGCGCAGGTCGCGCACGTGGGTGTTGCCGGTCTCGACGTCCACGTCGGCCGCCAGCAGCAGCTCCAGCGGCACCGGCTGGCTCCACATCTGGCCGCGTATCAGCAGCTGCAAGGTGTTGAAGGGGCTGCTGCTGTCGAACTTGATCTCGACCTTCAAGGTGGCCGGGTCGATGCGCGGCTCGAAGGTGGTGATGGCCTCGGCGATGCTGCGCTCGATGGCGCGGCTGTCCATCGACGAGAGCGTGACGCCGGCAAAGGCCGGCATGCCGTAGTTCATCACCGAGCGGCGTGCATGCGGGTTGCCCTGCCACAGCGCGATCTCGTCCTTGCGCTGCGACTGCGGCTCGGGCTCGGGACGGGTCGCGTTGAAGAGCCAGGCCAGGTCGCGCAGCACCGCGGCGCGCAGTTGCTGGCGCGACAGCACCCGCGCTTCGATCGGCTCGCGGTGCTGCTGCGGGTCGGGGTCGATCAGGCGGTCCAGCAGCGAGGGTTGCAGCCGGTCTTGCGAGGTCAGCTCGGCCATGGTGTCAGGAGGCGCCTTCTGCCGGCGCGGCGTCGGCGTCCCCAGCGGTCGCGGACGGCGTCAGCTCGATCAGGCGCACCGCCAGCATGTCGTGTTCGCCGTTGTCGGTGACCAGCACGCGCTGGCCCAGGCCGAAGAAGCGCTCCACGCCACCCTCGCGCCATTCCGTCTTGCGCGCCATCAGGATGGCGCCGTCCTCGCTGCGCTCCGAGCCGGGGTAGCGCGTCGGGATCATCGCGATGGCCTCGCCGCCGTTGGCGAAGGTCAGCCGGGCCGGCAGCCAGACGCCATCGCGCAGGTCGGTCGGCGGCTCGATGGAGACGGTGGCCAGGCGGCTGAAGGGGATCCAGTAGTAGCGGCCGTTGACCATCGCCTCCAGCACCGGGCCCAGGCGCGAATCGGCGTCGGCGATCCACGCGAAGGGTTCGCCGTTGAGCTGGCCGGCGGTGGCCGGCGCGGCGTCGAAGGCGCGGCTGGCGAGCTGGTCGGCCATCTCGCTCTTGCCTTGGCCGGATTGCAGCAGCGACTCGATCAGCATCGCCAGCCACTCGTCGGGCTGGCCGAAGACCATGGGCGAGCGTTTGCCGCTGAAGACGGCCGCCCGCAGCAGCTCGCAGCGCAGCGCGTGGCCCACCATCTCGCGCATCGGGCCGGCCTCGCTGTCCATGTCGGCAACGACATTGAGCTGGGTATGGGCGCGCTCCCACTGGCCCAGCACGCACAGCAGCTGCGCGAGGAAGATGCGCAGCTTGGGGTTGGCCGGCGCGGCCTTGACGGCGGTGGTGAGCGAGGCGAGCGCCGCCTTGGGGTCACCCGCGCGGATGGCGGCTTCGGCGGCGGCGAGAGGTTCGGTCATGGTGGGTCCAGAGGTTCAACCGGGGAGCGTCAGTCGCACGGCGGAAGGGCCGCCGCCGGGGCGAGGCGGCGCGGGAGATCGGGCTAGCCCTTTTTGCTCAGTGCCGCCTGCATGCGTTTCATCTCTTCCTGCATCTTCACGAAGGCAGCCTGCATGGCCTCGCTGTCGAGGGTGCCGGGCTTCTTGTCGCCCTCTTCGCCGCTGCTGAGCTTCTCGGCCTTCTTGGCTTCGGCGCCGGGCGGGCGCACGACCTCGGCCAGCCAGGCGCCCTGCTTGCTCGGCATCCGGTATTCGAAGGTCATGGCGCGGTAGTCCAAGGTCCAGCTCTCGTCCAGCGTCGCGGCATGTTCGCCGTCGCGGCCCGAGAGGCTGTATTCCATCACCCGGACCTCGGCCAGGTTGACCTCCAGCTGCATCTTGGTGTCGGTGGCATCGACCAGGCAGATGGTGGCGACCTCGAAGGGTTTGCCGGAGATCAGCGCACTCATCATGCGGGTGCTCGAGCGGTCGGGGGCCTTGCTGAATTCGAGCAGCGTGGGAATGGCGTTGGACTGGCGACCCTTCTGGTGCTCCATGTCGATCGCCCACGACCAGTCGTCGATCTCTATCCAGCCCTCGAAGCCTTCCACCTCGCATTCGCCCTTGACGGGCCGGTCGCCCTCGGCGCGGAGGTTCATGAAGAGATTGAGCGTGCCCATCGCGTGTGCTTCGTGTGTGCTTCGTGGAAAAAGGGTGCGGGCTAGTCGTCTTCGGAGCTGCTGACCTGGGCGCTGAAGGTGATCAGGCTTTCATGCACGTTGCGGTTTTTCGTGGCCGGGTGGTAGTTGAGCCCGACGCCGGTGTACGAGAGTTCGTAGCTGACCTTCAGCGAGCCGGACTTGCCCGACTCCGAGGCGTTGATGTTGACCTTCTCGACATAACCCTGGCGCAACTCGATCTCCATCACGTCGACCTTTCGCCTGCGCTCTTCGCTGTTGACCGGGTGGGCCACGGTGAGCCTGGCCAGCCGGAACTTCTTGCGCTGGGTCATGCACTTGATCAGCGCCGTCGTCGCGGTATCGAAGAAGGCCGACAGCACCAGGTTCTTGTGGGCGACGTTGGCGGCCTGCCTGGCCTGGGCCGCCGGGCCGGTGGTCTGCTTGCGATTGCCCTTGACGCTCATGCCCCAGCGGAAATCGTCGATCTCGATCTGGTTCTCGAAACGCTCCGCCACCGACTCGCCCGGGACCGGGTCGCCGTCGAAGGCGATGCTGAGATAGAGGAGGGTGTCGCTCATGGGGCAGGAGGCTGCGGTAGCTCAAGGCAAGGGCCCGGGTCGCCGGGGCGGGGGCTTCGCCAACGAGGCCCCGACGCACGCCGGCGCTTCAGTCCAGCTTCATCGTGGCGATGTTCCAGCCGAACTCGACCGCGTCACCCAGGGTGCCGTCGTTCTTCTGCGGCTTGTATTCGACCTTGATCTTCTTGAAGACCATTTCGATGTCCTGGTTGACGGCGCCGTCCTCGCCGCCCTTGCTCGACACCTTGGTGATGAAGACGTCCGTCATCTCGACGGTGAAATAGACCTTGGGCTGGGCCTCGCCGGTCTGCTTCAGCATTTGCAGCGTGACGTTTGGAAAGCTCGTGCCGCTGACGATCTTCTTCATGATCACCGGCGACGATTTGTCGTAGAAGTGGGACCACGACATCGAGCCCGGTGTGGGCTTGCCCACGCTGGCGCCGCCGCCCTTCAGGAAGCTGGTTTCAGCTTCGATGTCCCAACTCCAGTCGCCAATTTCTATCCAACCGGCCGTACCAGGGTGGGTGTCCTGGAGTGACTCGCCGGGAACATCGGCGCCGAACTTGAGAAAGGTATTGCCTGGCATGATTGACTCCGCTTGAGGTGCAGGGAAATGGGGGGGTCAGCCCCCGGACTTTTCGGATGGCAGCTTTGAGACCAGCCGAAGCGACACGGTGAGCCCTTCGAGTTGATAGTGGGGCTTCAGGAAAAATTTCGACGTGTAGTAACCGGGCGCACCCTCCACCTCTTCGACCACGACTTCGGCTGCCGAGAGCGGCCGCCGCGACTTGGTGTTTTCACTCGAGTTGATCGGGTCGCCATCGACGTAGTTGCTGATCCAGTCGTTGAGCCAGCGCTCCATCGCGTCGCGCGACTTGAACGAACCGATCTTGTCGCGCACCATGCACTTCAGGTAGTGCGCAAAGCGGTTGCAGGCGAACAGGTAGGGCAGGCGTGCGGCCAGCGCCGCATTGGCGGTGGCGTCGGCGTCGTCGTACTCGGCGGGCTTTTGCAGCGACTGCGCGCCGATGAAGGCGGCGAAGTCGGAGTTCTTGCGGTGGATCATCGCCAGGAAGCCGTTCTTGGAGAGCTCGGCCTCGCGCCGGTCCGAGATCGCGATCTCGGTCGGGCACTTCATGTCGACGCCGCCGTCGTCGGTCGGGAAGGTGTGGGTGGGCAGGTTCTCGACCGCGCCGCCGGACTCGACGCCGCGGATGCGCGAACACCAGCCGTACATCTTGAACGAGCGGTTGATGTTGGTCGCCATCGCGTAGGCGGCGTTGCACCAGCCGTACTTGTCGTGGTCGGCGCCGGCGGTGTCTTCCTCGAAGTTGAAGGCATCGACAGGGCTGGTCTTGGCGCCATAGGGCAGGCGGCCGAGGAAGCGCGGCATGCACATCGCGAGGTAGCGCGCGTCGTCGGACTCGCGCAGCGAGCGCCAGGCGGCGTACTCGGGCGTGGTGAAGATCTTGGTCAGGTCGCGCGGGTTGGCCAGCTCGCCCCAGGAGTCCATCTGCATCACGCTGGGCGCGGCGCCGGTGATGAAGGGCGCGTGGGCCGCGGCGGCGATCTTGGACATCTCGCCGAGCAGTTCGACATCGGGCGGCGAGTGGTCGAAGTGGTAGTCGCCGACGATGGCGCCGAAGGGCTCGCCGCCGAACTGGCCGTACTCCTCTTCGTACATCTTCTTGAACAGCGGCGACTGGTCCCAGGCCGTGCCCTTGTAGCGCTTGAGCGTCTTGCCGAGGTCCTGCTTGGAGATCGCCATCACGCGGATCTTCAGCGTCTCGTCGGTCTCGGTGTTGTTCACCATGTAGTGCAGGCCGCGCCAAGCCGACTCCAGCTTCTGGTAGTCGCCGTGGTGCAGGATCAGGTTGACCTGCTCGCTGAGCTTGCGGTCCAGCGCGGCGATCATGGCCTCGATGGTCGCGACCGTGTCGGTGCTGATGACCTTGGCGTTGACCAGCGCCTGCTGGGCCAGGGTCTGTACCGCGAGCTCGACGGCCGACTTGGCCTCTTCGGACTTGGGCTTGAATTCCTTGTTGAGCAGCGACGCGAAGTCGCTGCCCTCGACGGTGACGCCGGCAAACGCGCTGGCGCCGGGGGATTGCTGCAGATCAGCCATGGGTGTGCTCCGGGTGTCCTGGGATCATTCGGTCAGAGGGCGCCTGCGCGGCGCGCGGATCAGGCTTCGCCTTCGGGCTTGGCGGTGGCGGTGAGCGACTGCAGCAGCGCCGGGTCGGCCAGCACCTTGGCGATCAGCTCCTCGGCGCCGCCCTTGCCGTCCATGTAGGTGACCAGGTTGGCGAGCTGGTTGCGGGCTTGCAGCAGCTTGTTGAGGCCCTCGACCTTGCTGGCGATGGCGGCCGGCGAAAAGTCGTCCATGCTCTCGAAGGTCAGGTCGACCGAGAGGTTGCCCTCGCCCGTCAGGGTGTTGGGCACCTGGAAGGCGACGCGCGGCTTCATCGCCTTCAGGCGGGTATCGAAGTTATCGACGTCGAATTCCAGGAACTTGCGGTCGGCGACCGGCGGCAACGGGTCTTCGGGCTTGCCGGCCAGATCGGCCATCACGCCCATCACGAACGGCAGCTGGACCTTTTTCTCGGCGCCATACAACTCGACGTCATATTCGATCTGCACGCGGGGTGCGCGATTCCGCGCGATGAATTTCTGACTGCTTCCCATGAGGATCTCCGCTTAAGTCGTGTAACGGGTTGGAGGGGCGATTGGCGTGGGCAACTGCTGGGCTGGGCAACCTGGGAAGATAAGCATGGCAGCGGCTTGTGACAAGCTTGTTTTCCGAGGAAGTTATTCGTCGGCCGAGATACTGTTGGGGTCGACCCCCATCATCCGGGCGACCTCGTTGAGCGCATCCGGCGCGAGTTCTTGTACGAGTTGCAGGAAATTCTTGTTGATCAGCCGCTGGGCCCGCCGCAACAGCAGTTGCGCCGGGTTGGAGGGCTCGGTTCTTTCGAGGTAGGCGCAAATCATGTCGATCGCGCGCTCGGCGTCCTCCCGGGTATCGATCTCGCCCGACAAGCCGGCCTTGGCCCGCGCGCCGCCGCGCGCGCCGGGCGAGGCGTCGGCCGCGTCGGGGGCCCAGCCGGCCTCAGGCTCGTCGCCGTCGCCCTCCGCCTCGGCGGGGGCCAGGGCGACTGGCTCGGGCACGACCTGCGCGACGCTGTCTATCATGCCTTTCATCGGCTTGATGTCGACCGCGAGGTCGAAACCGAAGCGTTCTGTCATCAGGCGATACAGCGCCGTCAGCCCGGCCGACGCTTGCGAGCAGTTGTCGCGCAGGCGGTCGGCGAGCTCGGGCAGGTCGCTCAGCAGGCCGGTGATCTGGCCGCGCGTGCGGGGCGATTCGTCCTCGCGCGGCGGGAGTTTGTCGAGCGCCACCTCGACGTCGCGCACGCGCAGTTCGCCGAAGGCCCGGTGCTTGACGACCATGGCCATGCGCAGGTCGCCCAGCAGGCCGCCCATGTCGGCCAGCGAGGCCAGGGTGCTGACGCGGGCGAAGGCGTCGCCGTCGTCGGGGTCCAGCGCGGGGTGCACACCGTCCCAGAACTGGTCCAGCAGGCCGTGCAGCAGGCGCAGGCTGTCGGGCAGCGACGCGAAGCCGCGCAGGTTCAGCACCGCTCGCGCCCACAGCACCGCGACGCGCAAGTCCCGGGTGCGGTCGAAAAGCGCGGCAGCCTGGTCATGCACCGCCGACCAGTCCGGCGGCTCGGCGGCCGCGAACTGGGATTCGGGTTTGCCGGCGGCCACCACGGTCAACTCGTGGAAGGCCGGGTCGTATTCGAGATCGTCGCCGCAAGCGTTGCCCGGCAGCGGCTCCAGCCAATCATCCACGATGGAGCGTTGCACCGCGGCGCCAGCGCCCCCCTCCTGCCCTGCGAGTTGGCCGTCAAGATCCATCGAGAACTCGGGTTCGTTGTTGTTTCAGCAGTGCCCGCAGGGAATGCGGTGCGCCGTGGCCGTGGGCTTTACAAATCAAACTGCTCATCGACATGCAGGCGGTTTATGGATGTCAATGTTACATGTCGATACTTGGCTGGGTCGAACATCTTAAGCCCATTCAGCAAATACGGACAGCACGACGCCCCTCAAAAAATGAGGACCCTCAAACAGGGGGTATGGTGAGTGCGGGCTCACGCGCTCTAGGGTTTACCCGCATCGCTGAGCGCCATCGGTGCCGCGTTGGGGGTTTATCAATTTAAATTGATAAAAACGGCCAAATCGAGAAATGCCGTTCGCGCGTCGCGGTGATGGCCCATAGCCATCTGAGCGTCGATGGTTTTCCACCGGCATGCGGATGGCGGAAATCCCCCCGCTCCGGATTTTGGGGCGACCCCGTTGCGGCCGCTTGCCCAACTCCGCAAGGTGCCTCGCGCCGTTCGGAAGGCCGCGCACGAATACCTGCGACCCACCCGCGAGCCTGGCTCGCCGGAGTGCGTCGCGCGACAGGGCTGGAGATGGGACTCGACGGGGTGGTGCCGATGGAAAACCGCCGCGGGCGGTCTCACCAGCGGCGGTGGATCGAGCGCTCGCCCGGGTGGGTCGTCAGGCGGGCTGCACCGCGTCCGGGCCGCTCTGGGCGGCGGCCAGGCGGCGCAGCAACTCCTTGCGGAAGCGGTTCAGGTCCTGCACGCTGGCGAAGCTGCGCTCCATCAGCAGGCTCATGTTGTGCAGGATGCGGTCGACCACCTTGTTTTCCCAGACGGCGTCGAACTGGATCTGGTTGTCCAGCCAGTGCTCCAGCCAGGCCGGGTCGGGCAGGCGGCTCTGGATGGTGTCGCGCGGGAACAGGGTTTCGTTGACGTGCAGGTTGGTTGGGTGCAGCGCCTGCGCGGTGCGGCGCGCGCTGGCCATCAGCACGCCCACCTTGGCGAAGGCCGCGCGGGCCTCGTCGCCGAACTTGGCCATCGCGCGCTTCATGTAGCGCAGGTAGGCGCCGCCATGGCGGGCTTCGTCGCGCGCCAGCGTCTCGTAGATGGCCTTGATGACCGGCTCGGTGTGCCACTCGGCGGCCCGGCGGTACCAGTGGTTGAGCCGGATCTCGCCGCAGAAATGCAGCATCAGCGTCTCCAGCGCCGGCGCCGGGTCGAACTCGAAGCGCACCTCGTGCAGTTCGGCTTCGGTGGGCACCATGTCGGGCCGGAAGCGGCGCAGGTACTCCATCAGCACCAGCGAGTGCTTCTGCTCCTCGAAGAACCAGACGCTCATGAAGGCGGAAAAATCCGAATCGCCCCGGTTGTCGCGCAGGAACATCTCGGTGGCCGGCAGTGCCGACCACTCGGTGATGGCGTTCATCTTGATGGTCTGTGCCTGCTCCTCGCTCAGGCTGGCGGCTTGGAAGGCATCCCAGGGAATGTCCTTGTCCATGTTCCAGCGCACGGCTTCGAGTTGCTTGAAGAGCTCGGGGTAGAGCATGGGGGTCTTGTCCATCGGTCTATTCTAGGCAGCGTTTGAGGGCGGCCGCGTGACAGCGCGGCTGGCATGGGCGGCGGGCGCGATGGACGGGGGTCGTCGAAGACCGCCACGCCGGCCGGAAACATCAGATGAAAGCACGCGCCGTGCCCGCCCAGCCAGGGCACCATCGTGGCGCGCCGCCACCACGATCCCTGGCCCGCAAACTATCTTTACCCGGGGCCGCCGCCCGCTCGCGGCGGCGGCGCGGAACTTCTTTTCCGCCCGCCAGTCCACTGGTTGTGGGTTGGGTTTGTGCGCTTCGGCGCCGACCCCGGTTCCGGGATTGCGACCCCCGGGACCGTCTTCTTTAAGCTGCGCAGTCTTCCAGCTGGTCTGGATGCAACCCGGGGGCGACTCTCCTCCTCCCTCCCTCCCTATTTCGCTTCGGGGCGCTGCGCAGCTTTCTTCTATGCCTGGGGCGTCGCCACCCGCGGTGGCGGCGCTCCGAACCTTCTTCTCCCGCTGGCTCGTGCCCGGCCGCTCAGACGAGGCCGAGTTCGCGCACCAGCTCGTCCAGCGCGCCGAGCTGGCGCCAGGGCTGGGCGGTGGCGTTGTCGGGCTTGGGCGGGTGGCCCTCGCGCCGCAGCCAGACGCTGGGCAGGCCGGCGGCGTGCGCCCCTTCGATGTCGAGCGCCCAGTCGTCGCCCACATGCAGCACCTGCGCCGGGGCGTGGCCGAGCCGGCGGCAGGCCTCGTGGAACAGCCGTGCATCGGGCTTGCCGACGCCGAACTCGCGCGCCGTCAGGTTGCCGCAGAAATGCGAGGCCAGGCCGATGCGCTGCAGGTCGGCATTGCCGTTGGTCAGCGCGAGGATGGGCAGGTGGCGCGCCAGTGTCGCGAGCGCCTCGCCGACCTCGGCGAACAACTCCACCCGCTGCCGCTCGGCAAAAAACACCTCGAAGGCCGCCGCGCCCAGTGCCGGGTCGTCGCCGGCCTGCGCGAGCGCGCGCTCTATGCTGGTCTGGCGCAGCCACGACAGGTCGTGACCACGCTCGGGGTGCTCGCGGCCGATCTGCTCGCGCAGCGCGCGCAAGGCGCCGGTATCGACCCGCGCGGCGGTGGCCGGCGCATGCTCGCGCAGCCAGCCGTGCAGCAGTGCCTCGGCGCGTGCGATGGCGGGCCAGACCGGCCACAGCGTGTCGTCGAGATCCAGGGTGATGGCGCGGAACATGCTCAGCGCATCCAGCCCTTGCGGCGGAAGTACAGCAGCGGTGCCGCCACCGAGGCCACCATCAGGCACAGCGCAAACGGGTAGCCCCAGCGCTGCTGCAGCTCGGGCATGTGCTGGAAGTTCATGCCGTAGACGCTGGCGATCAGCGTGGGTGGCAGCAGCGCGACCGAGGCGACCGAGAAGATCTTGATGATCTTGTTCTGGTTGATGTTGATGAAACCTACCGTCGCGTCCATCAGGAAGTTGATCTTGTCGAACAGGAAGGCGGTGTGGGAGTCCAGCGAGTCGATGTCGCGCATGATCTGGCGCGCCTCCTCGAACTGCTCGGCATTGAGCAGCCGGCTGCGCATCATGAAGCTGACGGCACGGCGCGTGTCCATCACGTTGCGGCGGATGCGGCCGTTCAAGTCCTCCTCTTTCGCGATCGCGGCCAGGGTTTCGCTGGCGACGCGGTCGTCCACGTCCTGCTTGAGCACGCGGTTGCTGACCGCCTCCAGGCTGTCGTAGATGCCCTCGAGCGCGTCGGCGCTGTACTCGGCGTCGGCGTCGTAGAGCTTGAGCAGCACGTCCTTGGCGTCTTCGATCAGGGCCGGGATGCGGCGTGCGCGCAGGCGCAGCAGGCGGAAGACCGGCAGGTCTTCGTCGTGCACCGAGAACAGCACCTTGTTGAACAGGATGAAGGCGACCCGCACGTTGCGCGGCGTGACGTCGTCGTCGATCAGGAAGTCGGAGCGGATGTGCAGCTCGCCGTTGTCTTCTTCGTAGAAACGGGCCGATTCCTCGAGATCGTCGTCGACGATGTTGTCGGGGATCTTCAGCCCGAAGCGGCCGGCGATCCAGCCTATCTCCTCGGCGGTGGGGGCTTCGAGATCGACCCAGACCGGCTGGACCTGTGCGAGGTCGGCGGCGGATTCGATTTCTTCTTGCAGCAGGCGGCCGCTCAGGCGGCCCTTGTCCAGCGTGAAAACGTTGAGCATCGGCAAATCCAGCTTGGCAGCAGCCGGCGGGACCGGTGCGCCTGGGTCGGGGCAAGGGGGGCGTCGACAGGCCGTCCCACCCCAGGCCGCGGCTTGGCGTGGCCTGGCCGGAGCCGGGCGCCAAGCCCGCTGGAGCGGACGGTCACCGAGGGTGAGGCGTGTCCAAAGGGTGCTTTCTCATGAACGCAATCCAACGATTATCGTTGATCTGCGGGCGTGGATTAGCGGGCGAAAAAGGCCACCCTGCCGGGCTGTTTCAGGCGTGACGATTCTTGTCAAAGCTGAACTTCGGGGGCAAACTTGGTTCGCACCCGGGCGGTTTGTGACAGCCTTGTGAAAGTGCCCGCAGCCCCCGTGCCAGTTCCCCCAACCTCTTGAAAGGAGGCCTCGATGAACCTGACGATCAGCGGACATCACCTTGAAGTGACGCCAGCTCTGAGAGAGTACGTACTCACCAAGCTAGACCGGATCACACGACACTTCGACCAAGTGGTGGATGTCAATGTGCTGCTGATGGTGGAAAAACTGAAGGAAAAGGAACGAAGACAGAAAGCGGAAGTGACCTTGCACGTGAAGGGCAAGGACATCTTCGTCGAACAATCCCATGAGGATCTCTACGCCGCGATCGACCAGTTGATGGACAAGCTCGATCGCCAGGTTTGCCGCCACAAGGACAAGCTGCAAGACCATCATCACGAGTCGGTCAAGCGGCAAGAGGCCCCCTCGCCTTGAGGCTGACCCCCTAGTTCACAGCAGCGGCCCCGAGGGGCCGCTTGTGTTTTGTTGATAGAACTCACACAAGGCCCGCGCACAATCGCCACACTGTTGCTGCGACGCAGCATCCCGCGTCAACGCGCTGATTTACAGAGCCGTTCAAGTGCAGTGAAAGCTTGCCGATTTCTATAATCGCCACCCTTGGCCGGCAGACCGGCCTCCTGTAGTACCCACGTGTGACCCGTCGTCGGAGAGCCGCCCCATGAACCGCCTTGCCGCCATCCTGCCTGCCGCCAATGTGCTGGTGGGCGTGGAAGCTACCAGCAAAAAGCGGGCGTTCGAGCACGCCGGCCTGCTGTTTGAAAACCAGCACGCCATTGCCCGCGCCACGGTCACCGACAACCTGTTTGCCCGCGAACGCCTGGGCTCTACCGGCCTGGGCCACGGCGTCGCGGTGCCGCACGGCCGCGTCAAGGGCCTCAAGAACCCGCTCGCCGCGGTGCTGCGCGTGCAGCAGCCCATCCCCTTCGACGCGCCGGACGACGAATCGGTCAGCCTGCTGATATTTTTGCTGGTGCCCGAGGCCGCCACCCAGCGCCACCTGGAGATCCTCTCCGAGATCGCCGAATTGCTGTCGGACCGCGAGTTGCGCGAGAAGCTCAAGAGCGAGCCCGACGCCGCCACCGTGCACCGCCTGATTTCCGACTGGGAACCGCTGAAGTCGGTCGCCTGAGCGCGCCGACTTCACGCTGACGCTTGAAACCCATCTCCATCAGCGCCGAGGCGCTGTTCGAAGAGCACCAGCCCGGGCTGCACTGGGAGTGGATCGCCGGCCACGCCCACCCGGAGCGGCGCTTCGACGAAGCCGCGGTGCGCGACGCCCGCTCGGCGGCCGACTTGGTCGGCTACCTGAACTACATCCACCCCTACCGGGTGCAGCTGGTAGGGCGGCGCGAAGTGGCCTACCTGAACGGCGCGACGCCCGAGATCCAGGAAAGCCGCATCCAGCGCATCGTGACGCTGGAGCCGCCGGTCATCATCGTCGCCGACGACCAGCTCGCGCCCGACCGCCTGGTGGCGATGTGCGACCGCGCCGAGATCCCGCTGTTCACCACCTCGGCGTCGGCCGGCCACGTGATCGACGTGGTGCGCTCCTATTTGAGCCAGCTGATGGCCGACCGCACGACGCGGCATGGCGTCTTCATGGACATCCTCGGCCTGGGTGTGTTGCTGACCGGTGAATCGGGCCTGGGCAAGAGCGAGCTGGGGCTGGAGCTGATCTCGCGCGGCCACGGCCTGGTGGCCGATGACGCGGTCGATCTCTACCGCGTCGCGCAGGCCACGCTGGAGGGGCGCTGCCCCGAGCTGCTGATGAACCTGCTGGAGGTGCGCGGCATCGGCCTGCTGGACATCAAGGCCATCTTTGGCGAGACGGCCGTGCGCCGCAAGATGCGGCTCAAGCTGATCGTGCACCTGGTGCGCAAGGAAGTGATGGAGAGCGACTTCGAGCGCCTGCCCTACGAGCCGCTGCACGACGACATCCTCGGCATCCCCATCCGCAAGGTGGTGATCGCGGTGGACGCCGGCCGCAACCTGGCGGTGCTGGTCGAGGCCGCGGTGCGCAACACCATCCTGCAGCTGCGCGGCATCGACACCTACCAGGAATTCATCCAGCGCCACCAAGCGGCGATGGAAGCGAACCGCCTGCCCTGACCGGCGAGCCGCTCGCGCGGTGCTCGCAGTGGGGCTTGTTGCAGACCGCGTACAGCGCCAGCGCGTGATCCTGCAGGTCAAAACCGCGCGCCTGCGCCACGGCCCGCTGCCGGGCCTCGATCTCGGGGTCGAAGAACTCCTCGACCCGGCCGCAGCTCAGGCACACCAGGTGGTCGTGGTGCTGGCCTTCGTTGAGCTCGAAAACCGACTTGCCCGACTCGAAGTGGTTGCGCGAGAGCAGGCCGGCCTGCTCGAACTGCATCAGCACCCGGTAGACGGTGGCCAGGCCGATGTCCGAGCCCTCGTTGAGCAAAGCTTTGAAAACGTCTTCGGCCGTCATGTGCCGCTGCGCGCTCTTCTGGAAGATCTCCAGGATGCGGATGCGTGGCAAGGTGGCCTTCAGGCCGCTGCTTTTGAGTTCGTCGACGTGTGTCATGGCTGTTTCCTGTCCCCAAGCCGTGCCGGAGGGGCCGCTAGAATCAATGCATCATAGCCAGCCCGGCCGCGTCCTGCGCGCGCCCGTGGCAGGCGCCGCGGGCCAGGCCTTGACGGGCCGCCCCTCGACCAGCCCGCTGGTCTTTTTCAGCGCGAGCCGCGATGCCCACTTTGCCTTCGATCCGACTTCTTGCCTGCGCCGCGGCCGTGGCTGCCCTGGCCGGCTGCTCCTCGCTGTCCGACCGCATGCTGGGCGGCATGACCAGCATCATCACCCCCTACCGCGTCGAGATCGTGCAGGGCAACGCCATCACCCGTGAGCAGATGGAGCGCGTCAAGGTGGGCCAGAACCGCGCCCAGGTGCGCGAGGTGCTGGGTTCGCCGCTGCTGGCCGACCCCTTCCACGCCCAGCGCTGGGACTACGTGTTCCTGCTGCGCCGCCCCGGCACCGAGCCGCAGCAGCGTTCGGTGGTGGTCTTGTTCGACGGCGACGTGGTCAAGTCCATCGATGCGCCCGAGCTGCCGAGCGAACGCGAGTTCATCGCCTCGATCACCCGCAACCGCGGCTCGACCGCGCCCGAACCCACGCTGGAGCTGACGGACGCGCAGCGCCAGGCCCTGCCCATCCCGCCCAAGCCCGCCTCCAGCCCCGAGGGCCAGGTGCTGGGCGCGGTGCGCAGCTACCCGCCGCTGGAGCCGCAGTAGTGAGCGGCACGCCGTTGCGCATTGCGGTGGCGGGGGCCTCCGGGCGCATGGGGCACATGCTGGTGGAGGCGATCGCCGCCGCCGACGACTGCGTGCTGGCCGGTGCGCTCGACGTGCCCGGCAGCCCCGCGCTGGGGCAGGACGCCGAAGCCTTTCTCGGCCGTCGCAGCGGCGTCGCTATCACCGACGACCTGGCACTGGGCCTGGCCGACGCCGACGTGCTGATCGACTTCACCCGTCCCGAGGGCACGCTGGCGCACCTGGCCGCCTGCCGCGAGCGGCGCGTCAAGCTGGTGGTCGGCACGACCGGCTTCAGCCCCGCGCAGAAGGCCCAGATCGGCGCCGCGGCGACCGAGCTGGCCATCGTGATGGCGCCCAACATGAGCGTCGGCGTCAACGTCGTGCTGCGCCTGCTCGAGACGGCCGCGCGCTCGCTGAGCCAGGGCTACGACATCGAGGTCATCGAAGCCCATCACCGCCACAAGGTCGATGCACCCAGCGGCACCGCGCTGGCCATGGGCGAGGTGGTGGCCCAGGCGCTGGGCCGCGAGCTGAAGGATTGCGCGGTCTACGGCCGCGAGGGCGTCACCGGCGAGCGCGACCCCAGCACCATAGGCTTTGCCACCATCCGTGGCGGCGACATCGTCGGTGACCACACCGTGCTCTTTGCCGGCACCGGCGAGCGCATCGAGATCAGCCACAAGGCGAGCAGCCGCGCCGGCTACGCCCAGGGCAGCCTGCGCGCCGCACGCTTCCTGGCGCAGCAGCAGGCCGGGCTGTTCGACATGGCCGACGTGCTGGGGTTCAGATGAGACCCCCCCTACGGCCTTCGGCCGCCCCCCAGGGGGCACGCCAGCGGCCCGGCGGAGCCGGTTCCGCGGCGTCTGCTTGGGTTTGGCGGTGGCTGGTGCGCAGCGCCATGAATGATTGAGATGGAAGGGCTGCAAGACTTCTGGTTGCAGAGCGACCTGATCGGGCGTGCAGTCGCGGCGCTGCTGCTGCTGATGTCGATAGGCGCCTGGGTCATCATCTTCTGGAAGGGCTGGGTGCTGCGCCGCGCCACCCACGACATCGCGCGCGGCGTCGGCGCCTTCTGGGACGCCCCGGCCCTGCCCGACGCGCGCAACCGCCTGGGCGCGCTGGACCGCGAGGGCGTGCTGAAGCCGCTGGTCGAGGCCGCCTTCACGCAACCCGGCGCCGGCACGCTGCAAACACACGGCGCCGTCGAGTCGCAGCTCACCCGCCGCCTGCGCGACGCGCTGCACCGCGCGCTGGCCCACCTGCAGTTCGGCCAGGTCTTCCTGGCCTCGGTCGGCGCCACCGCACCCTTCATCGGCCTGTTCGGCACGGTCTGGGGCATCTACCACGCGTTGCTGGGCATCGCTTCGTCCGGCGGCATCACGATAGAGAAGGTCTCGGGCCCGGTCGGCGAGGCGCTGGTGATGACGGCCGCCGGCCTGGCGGTGGCGATCCCGGCGGTGCTGGCCTACAACGTCTTCGGCAAGTGGGTGGGCGCCTGCGAAGCCGAGCTCGAAGGCTTTGCGCACGACCTGCGCGAGATCGCCCTGAGCGGCGAGCAGCAGAAAACGCGCTGAGCCATGGCCTTCGGTCGCCTCGAACGCGCCAGGCTGCCGCAGCCCATGAGCGACATCAACATGACGCCGCTGATCGACGTGATGATGGTGCTGCTGGTGATCTTCATGATCACCGCGCCGCTGATGAGCAGCAGCCTCAAGCTCGACCTGCCCAAGGCCCAGGGCGGCCGGCCCAACGAGGCCCCCAGCTTCCTCGAGGTGGCGCTGACGGCCGACGGCAAGCTCTACCTGGCCGACCAAGCGATCGAGCTGCCCGCGCTGCGCGAGCGCGCCGAGCAAGCCGCCCGGCGCGACGCCGCCACCGAAGTGCAGCTGCGCGCCGACACGCAGGTGCCCTACGGCCGGGTCGCCGAGCTGATCGGGCTGATGCAGGCGGCGGGCTTGAGCCGCATCGGCTTTCTGGTCAGCCCGGCCCCGCCGCCCGCGGCGGCCCCGACCGGCGCCGCCGCGCCAGCCCGCTGACCCGGCC
>DATHWJ010000569.1:0-16474 GCA_035460745.1 Ideonella sp.
TCGGCCGTTTCGGCCGCATGGGCCGGCAGGCTCACCGCGCCGACCGCGGCCAGGCCAGCCACGACGGCGGCCACGCGAAAGCGGCCATGGCGACGGTATCGAACAAGGGACGACGGGGGACAGGCACGGGAGATCAAGACAGGCTCGGCTCAAAAAAAAGCACGCCGATATGGGCGTGCTCAAATTCTACAAGTGAGATTGATTCTTATTTCTATTCTGTTTCTTAGGCACCACGGCGGACCGCCGCCGCGCACGGCCGGGAGGCCGTAGGCACAACAAGCGCTGGTGGCGCTACCAGCGGTAGGCGGCGGACACCACCGCCTTGCGCTTGCTGCCGAACCAGCAGTCGCCGCGCTCCAGGCAGGTGGCGATGTAGGTCTTGTCGGTCGCGTTGGCCACGTTCAGCGCCAGCCGCCACGGGCCGGTGTCGTAGGAGACCATCAGATCGAGCACGGTGTACGCCGGCGTGGTCGTGACATCGATGCCGTCGGAGGTCTTGCCGGTGTAGCGCACGCCCGCCCCAGCCTTCAGCCCGGGCAAGCCCCAGGTGCCGAACTTGTGCAGCGCCCAGAGCGCGGCCGAGTGCCGCGGGATGCCGCTGAGCTGCTTGTTCAGGTAGATCGGGTCGTCGTCGCCGACGCTGGTCTGGCGTGCGTCCATGTAGGTGTAGTTCGCCAGCAGATCCCATGCCGCCAGGCTGGCCGCGACCTCGAGTTCCAGGCCCTTGACGGTGACTTCGCCGCGCTGGATGGACTTGTCGATGTGGTCCGGTTCGGTGCTGGGATCGGGCGTCAGCCGGTTCTTCTCTTTCAGCTGGTAGACCGCCGCGGCCGCCGTGATACGCCGGTCGGCCGGCGCCCACTTGACACCCGCTTCGAGCTGCTTGCCGCGCTTGGGCTTGAACGGCTTGCCGGCGGCATCGGTGTCCAGCACCGGCTCGAAGGATTCGGAGTAGCTGACATACGGCGAGAAGCCGCCGTTCGCGAGATGGACCAGGCCCAGGTTCTTGGAGGTCGCCGAGTCCTTTTGCGGATCGCCGTCGTCGGTGCGGGTCCGGGATCTGTCGTGCCGCAGCCCGGCCACCAGCACCCACTGTTCGTCGAACTTGATCTGGTCCTGGACCAGCACGCCCACCTGGCGCGCACGTGTCTCGGACACGGCCGGCGTGAGGGCATCGAGCGACGGCAGCGGGAAGCTGCCATACACCGGGTTGTACACGTCCAGCGGCGTGGCGTAGCCCTCCGGCCACTCGGTGTGGCGGCTGTTCAGGTTCATGCCATCGACGCCGAACAGCAGCGTGTGCTGCGTGCGCCCGACTCTCAGCTTGCCTTCGAGCAGCAGGTCGGCATTGGTGATGCGGTTGCGGTCGTCGTTGGCGTACCAAATGCGGTTCAGGTAGGTGCCGTTCGGATCGGCTCCGCCCGCCGCATTCCGGAAGCCCTCCCACCACGCGGCGTACATGGTGCGCAGCTCGCCGTCCACGCGGTCGTGGCGCAGGTGGTGGCGCAGCGTCCAGGCGTCGCCGAGCCGCTGCTCGAGCTCGTAGCCCAGGCGTTTGCGCGTGCCGCCGTAGGTGTCCCAATCGGGTTCGCCGATGAAGGTGTCTATCGGGAGTTTGCCGTTGGGCGCGTCGGTCAGCGTGCCTTCGATCGGAAAGAAGGCGTTGGTGTTGCCGGTCTCGTCCTTCTGGTACTCGGCGTAGGCGGTGAATGTGGTGTCGGAGTTCGGCTTCCAGCTCAGCGATGGAGCAAGGTACTGGCGCTTCTCGAAGGCATGCTTGACTTGCGTGTCGCTGTCCTTGCCGAGCGCCACCAGCCGGTACTGCAGGGTGCCCTCGGCGTTCAGCGGACCGGTCAGGTCCAGGGCGATCTGCTTGTGGTTGTTTTCGCCGAGCTGGACACTGACTTCACGCAGCGGCTCGGCCTGCGGCCGCTTGGAGACCAGGTTGACCACGCCGCCGGGGCCGTTCTGGCCGGCGATCACCGAGGCCGGGCCGCGCAGCACTTCGATGCGCTCGAAGGCATAGGGCTCGTTGCGCACCACGCCCCACCAGCCGCTCAGCGGCTGGCGCAGGCCGTCGAGCAGCACCGAGCCTTCGCTGCCGCCGCGCAGCGTGAACCAGTCGCCGCGGTTGTCCAGCCCGTACATCTCCGAGCGCACACCTGCGCTGTAGCGCAGCACCTCTTGCATGGTCTGCGCGTTCTGGTCCCTGATCTGGTCGGCGGTGATCACCGAGATCGACTGCGGCACTTCGTTCAGCGGCGTGTCGGTCTTGGTGGCGGTGGCGCTGCGGCGGGCGGCGTAGCCGTCGACGGGGCCGTTCGCCTGCTCCTTGCTCGCGGTGGCGCGCACGACGGGCAGGGTCGCTTCGGCCGCCGGCGCCGAGGCCGCCGGCTGGGGGCCGGGCGCGGCCTGGGCGGCGGCGGTCGATGGCCCGGCAGCCAAGGCCAGCAGCGCGGCGAACGTGAGCGTGTTCAGTGCGGCGCCGGCTGGGGCGCAGGCGGGTTGGCGACGCGGCGAGCGGGTGGTTGCAGGGCGTTCTTCTTGTCGGTAGGTCATGGCAATCTCAAACAACGGGATCGGGAGTGGGGAGCGCTTCGGCTTCGGTTTCGGCGGGCAAGCGGGCGGCCGCGCCTTGCGGCAGGCGGCGCTTGGCCCACCACAGGTACAGGCCGCTGCCGAGCACGATGATGGTGAGCAGGTCGAGCAGGGCCCAGATCACCTTCATGGGCATGCCGCCGTAGTCGCCGAAGTGCAGCGGCTGCGAGACCAGCAGCGCGGTCAGGTACCAGGGCAGCGTGCGGCTGTCGGTGACCCGGGCGGTCACCGCATCCACCAGCACCGGCTTGAACAGCCGCGCCGTCAAGGGCTCGGTGCCGCGCATGAAGATCGCGTAGTGGTGGGGGCTGGAAAACGCCGTGCCGGGCCAGGCGACGAAGCCCAGCACCATATCCTTCTCCAGCGCCTGCGCCGCCGAGACGGCCTGCTGCAGCGAACCGAGCCGGGCGGGTGTCGCCTGGCCCTGGTAGGCGGCCGTCATCTGCGCCAGCTGAGTGAACTGGTAGTACTTGATCATCAGGTCGGCCCAGGTGTTGATCACCCCGGTCCCGCCCACCACCAGCGCCCAGCTCAGCGTCACCGCGCCGAGCAGGTTGTGCAGGTCCAGCCAGCGGGTGCGGGGGGCGCGGTCGCGCCGCACGGCGCCGAACGACAGCTTGCGCATGAAGGGCGCATAGAGCACCACGCCCGAGACGATGGCCAGCACCAGCAGCAGCCCCATGAAGCCGAGGAAGAGCTTGCCCGCCAGCCCCGCGAAGAGGTCGACGTGCAGCTTGAACATCACCCACATGAAGCCCTCGTCGAACTTGGGCTCGGCCAGCACCTGCGCGCTGCGGGCGTCGACGACGACGCTCTTCTGGTTGGCCTGCGCAGCGGCCGTGTCGGCCAGCGTGACGAACCAGAGCCGGTCGTCGTCGGGGCTGCGGGCGACGAACTGCGGCAGCTTGCCGGGGTGGCGCGCCTTGGCGGCATCGACCACGCGGTCGAGGTCGGCGCGCGGCGTGTCGGCCGGCATCTCCGGCGCCTCGACCTCGGTGCCGAGCAGGTGACCGATCTCTTCATGGAAGATCAGCGGCAGGCCGGTGAGGCACAGCAGCAGCATGAAGAGGGTGCAGACCAGGCTGCTCCACTTGTGCAGCCAGGTCCATGTTTTCAGGGCGCGCGCGCTCACGCGCCACCCCTGCCCTGCGGCTCTCCACCCATACCACCAGCCCTCTGTTTTGTCAGTCTGCTCGGGGCTGGCGAGTGCGATGTTTCATCACACGAATGGCTGGCGCGAGGCGATCTCTCCTGCTCGAATGTTAATGGGAATGGTTATCGTTTGCAAACAAAGTCGCACTTTGGCGACATGTCGCGCACCGGGCCGCAGCCGCCGCTCAGCGCTCGCCCGTCAGCCGCACCGGGTCGAGCAACTGCTCCAGCTCGGCGCGCGGGATGTCGGTCTTCTCGGCCGCCACGTCGATGATCGCGCGCCCCTCCTTGTAGGCCTGCTTGGCGATCTCGGCCGCCTTCAGGTAGCCGATCAGCGGGTTGAGCGCCGTCACGAGGATGGGGTTGCGGGCCAGCGCCTCCTTCAGGCGCGGCTCGTTGACCCGGAAGCTGGCGATGGCCTTGTCGGCCAGCAGCGGCACCACGCCGGCCAGCAGCTCCATGCTCTCCAGCAGGTTGCGCGCGATCAACGGCAGCATCACGTTGAGCTCGAAGTTGCCGGACTGGCCGGCGATGGTGATCGCCGCGTCGTTGCCTATGACCTGCGCGGCCACCATCGCGGTGGCCTCGGGGATCACCGGGTTGACCTTGCCGGGCATGATGGACGAGCCGGGCTGCAAGGCCTCGAGCTCGATCTCGCCCAGGCCGGCGAGCGGGCCGGAGTTCATCCAGCGCAGGTCGTTGGCGATCTTGCTCAAGGCCACGGCCAGCGTCTTCAGCGCGCCGGAGGCGGCCACCGCGGTGTCCTGCGCGCCCATCAGCGCAAAGCGGTTGTCGGCCGAGGTGAAGGCCAGGCCGGTCAGCGTCGTCAGCTCGGCGCAGCAGCGCGGCGCGAAGCGCGGGTCGGCGTTGACGCCGGTGCCCACCGCCGTGCCGCCCAGCGCCAGTTGCTGCAGCGAGGGCAAGACCGTGCGCAGGCCCTGGGCCGCGGCGTCGATCTGCGCCGCCCAGCCGTCCAGCGCCTGGCTCATGCGCACCGGCATCGCGTCCATCAGGTGGGTGCGGCCGGTCTTGACGTGCTGGTGGGTGGCCAGCGCCTTGTCGCGGATGGCGCGCGCCAGGTGCTCCAGCGCCGGCAGCAGGCGCTCCTGCAGTGCCAGCGCCGCAGCCACGTGGATGGCGCTGGGTACGACGTCGTTGCTGCTCTGGCTGGCGTTGACGTCGTCGTTGGCGCTCACCGGCTCGCCGCGGCGGCGCGTGGCCAGCGTGGCGATCACCTCGTTGGCGTTCATGTTGGAGCTGGTGCCGGAGCCGGTCTGGAAGACATCGACCGGGAAGTGGCGCAGCAGCGCCGCTTCGTCCAGCGCCAGCAGCTCGCCGCAGACCCGCGTGATCGCATAGGCGGTCGCGGTGGGGATCACCTCCAGCGCGGCGTTGGCCGTGGCCGCGGCAGCCTTCACGCGCAGCAGCGCACGCACGAAGCCCAGCGGCATCGGCCGCCCGCTGATGGGGAAGTTGAGCACCGCGCGCTGGGTCTGGGCGCCGTAGAGCGCGTCGGCCGGCACCTCCATCGTGCCCATGCTGTCTTGTTCGGTGCGGGTGGCGGGTACGGCGGCGGCTGCGGTGTTCGGGGTGGGGTTGCTCATGGCGAAGCCTCGACAAAGGTTCGAAAGTGGGAATGCAGAACGGTAGGCCAAAGCGCAGTGCCTGCGCGAGGCGGGGTCATCGTCGACTGATGAGGCCGGCCGCTTCAGTCCAGCGGCAACGGCGTGCGCTGGCGCAGCGCGGCGAGCCGCTCGGCCAGCCGCTGCGAGGGCCGCTTGACTTCCGCCTGCGGCGCGCAGCAGGGGCACTGCGGTCGCAGGGGTTGCACGGCCGACTCGCTGGCCGCGGCCTTGCCGTGCACGCGGCGGTGCTTGAGGGCCGCTTTCACCGCGGCGCGGCGGCGTCGGGCGCGCGCCTGAAGGCGAACCACAGGCCCACCGCCACCGGCAGGCCCAGCCCCAGCCACGACAGGCTGTCCCAGACGCCGTCGGCCACCAGCGCGGAGACCAGGCCGATGGCCGTGACCAGCGCCAAGGCCGCCGGCCACTTGAAAATTTGCCACAGCCCTTTGCTCATGCGATTCCCGGTGGTTGACAGCGACGAATCTTAATAGGAATCGTTTTCATCTGCAAAGACAGAGCTTTCAGCCTGCCCCGATGGCCTGGCGTCTGGCCGGCGACGCCGCTGGCGTCTTGGGGGCCAGGGTTAGCATCGGCAACCGCCGCCGTGCTGCGTACCCTGCGCCGACTCGACCAACTCCCGCCCACAGGATCCCCATGCAACTCATAGGCATGCTCGACTCCCCCTACGTGCGCCGCGTCGCGGTCTCGCTGCGGCTCCTGAAGATCCCGCACGAGCACCGCTCGATCTCGGTCTTCAGCACCTTCTCGCAGTTCCAGCAGATCAACCCCGTCGTCAAGGCGCCTTCGCTGGTCTGCGACGACGGCGGCGTGCTGATGGACTCGACGCTGATACTCGACTACGCCGAGGCACTGGCGCAGCCGGGGCGCTCGCTGATGCCCACCGGGCTGGCCGAGCGGCAGCACGCGCTGGCGGTGATCGGGCTGGCGCTGGCCGCCTGCGAGAAGAGCGTTCAGATCGTCTACGAGCGCAACCTGCGGCCGGCCGAGAAGCTGCACCAGCCGTGGGTGGCGCGGGTCAGCGGCCAGCTGCTGGCCGCTTGCGATGCGCTCGAGGCCAGCCTGGTGCGCCGGCCGTTGGCCGTCGCCAGCGAAACCATCGATCAAGCCGGTGTGAGCACGGCCGTGGCCTGGCACTTCATCCAGGCTCTGGTGCCGGACGTGGTGGCGGCCGATCGCTACCCGGCCCTGGCCGGCCACTCCACGCAGGCCGAGCGGCTGCCGGAGTTCGCCGCGGCGCCGCACGGCGCAGAGACCTGCTCCTACCCCGGTTGAGAGGGGGTCCAGGAAACTCGGGGCGGCCCGGCGCCTCCTTGAGAGCCGCGAGATAAACGCCTAGCGCTTGCCACCGGGCCCATCGAACCAGCGCGGAATCAGGCCCAGGATCACCAGCGCCAGCAGCGTGCTGATCACCGCGGTCGTTTCGCGGCCGAGGCCGCAGGCGATGCCGATGGCGGCGGTCATCCAGACGCCGGCCGCCGTCGTCAAGCCCTGCACCTGGTGCTCGGAGCTGCCCTTGATGATGGCGCCGGCACCGAGGAAACCGACACCGGCCACGATGCCCTGGATCACGCGGCTCATGTCGGCCACCTGCATGCCGGCCTGCTGCGGCACCAGCACGAAGAGCGCGGCGCCCAGCGCTACCAGCATGTGGGTACGGATGCCGGCGGCCTTGCCCTGCTGCTCGCGCTCGTAGCCGAGCACACCGCCGAGCACGGCGGCCATCAGCAGGCGAAGCACGATGCGAGTGGTCTGCGCCAGGTCGGGCACGTCGGCAAACTCGGCGCGCAGCGTTTCCATCACTTGTTCGTACATCCTGCTTGCTCGCTCTCTTGCTCAGGGGCCTGGCGGCAGCCAGCGCGCGATGGTGGCGAACATCGCGTGCACGTCCAGCGGCTTGGCGATGTGGTCGTTCATGCCCGAGGCCAGCGCGCGCTCGCGGTCGCCCGACATCGCGTTGGCGGTCATCGCGATCACCGGCAGCGCCTGCCAGCGCGGGTCGGCGCGCATCGCACGGGCGGTTTCGTAGCCGTCCATCACCGGCATCTGGCAGTCCAGCAGCACCAGGTCGAAGGGCTGCTGCGTGAGCCGGTCCAGCGCCTGCTGGCCGTCCTCGGCCAGCGTCACGAGCGCGCCGGCGTCGGCCAGCAGCTCCAGTGCCAGCTCCTGGTTGATCGCGTTGTCTTCCACCAGCAGCACGCTGGCGCCGCGCAGCGCCGCGGGCGGCCCGACGGCGGCCCGCTCGCGCTGCGCGCTGCGCCTGTCGCTCTCGACCAGCCGGCCCAGTGCCACGGCGCAGGCGTCGAAGAAGCTGGAGGGCGTGACCGGCTTGATCAGCACGTCGCTCACATCGACGCCGAACTGGCGCAGCCGCGAGCGTATCTCGTGCTGGCCCGAGGCCGAGGCCAGCAGCATCGCCGGCTTGGGCTCCAGCAGCCCTGTGGCGATCTGGCGGGCGCACTCCACGCCGTCCATGCCCGGCATGTGCCAGTCGATCACCGCCAGGTCGAAGGGCGTGCCGGCGTGTGCCGCCAGCGTCAGCGTGCGCAGCGCGTCCCAGCCGTCGGACGCGTGGTCGGCCACCATGCCGAGCGCACTCGCCATGTCGCACAGGATCTGCCGCGAGGCGGCGTTGTCGTCCACCACCAGCACGCGCACGCCGTCGAGCACCGGCTGGCGCGGGCCGGGATCGGCACCGGCGTGGCCTTGGCGGCCGAAACGCGCCGTGAAGTGAAAGCTGCTGCCCTGCCCGGGCGTGCTGTGCACGTCGATGCTGCCGCCCATGCGCTGCACCAGGTGGCGGCAGATGGCCAGGCCCAGGCCGGTGCCGCCGTAGCGGCGCGACATCGAGCTGTCGGCCTGCTCGAAGGCGCGGAACAGGCGCTGGCGCTGCGGCTCGGTCATGCCCAGGCCGGTGTCTTTCACGGTGAAGCGCAGCGTCACGTCGTGAGCCTGCGCGTCCGCCGCGGCCTCGTCGGCGGCCGGTGTCTCCAGGCCGGGCTCCACCCGCTCGATCGCCACCACCACCTCGCCGCGCTCGGTGAACTTGATCGCGTTGTTGCACAGGTTGACCAGCACCTGCGACAGGCGCAGCGGGTCGCCGACCAACTTCACCGGCAGGCCGGGCGGCTGCACGAACAGCAGTTCCAGACCCTTGTCCTCGGCCTGCAGCCCGATCAGCCCGGCCAGGCCGTCCATCACCTCGGAGAGGTCGAAGCCGATGTGCTCCATGTCGAGCCGGCCGGCCTCGATCTTCGAGAAGTCGAGGATGTCGTTGATGATGCCCAGCAGCGACTGGGCCGAGCGCTCCACCTTCTGCACGTAGTTGCGCTGCTGCGGGTCGAGCTGGGTCTTGAGCACCAGGTGCGACATGCCGATCACCGCGTTCATCGGCGTGCGGATCTCGTGGCTCATGTTGGCCAGGAACTCGCTCTTGGCGCGGGTGGCCGCCTCGGCCACCTCCTGCGCGGCCTTCAGCTCGCTGACGTCGATCGAGATGCCGCCGATCGCGTAGGTGTGGCCGGCTTCGTCCTTGACCGGGAACTTCTGCACCATGTAGGTCCGCGTGCCCTCCGGCGAATCGCTCAGCCGCGTGGTGCGCAGCACCCGGCCTTGCGAGGCGATCTGCAGGTCTTCGTTGCGGATCGCCTCGGCGTCGGCGGTGGGGCCGCGCAGGTCGGCGTCGGTCAGGCCGACCAGCGACTGCCCGGCCCGGCCGAAGTTGGCCGCCAGCATCGGCGTGTGGGCGAGGTAGCGGCCCTCCAGGTCCTTCAGGAAAACAGTGGCCGGGGAATGGTCGACGATGCTCTGCAGCGTGCTGCGGCTGCGCTGCAGCTCGGCGGTGCGCTGCTCGACGTGCTGGCGCAGCAGGTGCTGCTGCCGCTCCAGCCGGTCGACCAGCTGCGAGTTCTCGATCGAGACCGCGACCTGCGCCGCTAGCTGCTCCAGCACCGAGCGCCGGGCCAGCGTGAACAGGCCGGGCACCGTCGCGTGCTCGAGGTAGAGCACGCCGGCGAGCTGGCCCCGGTGCAGCACCGGCAGGCCCAGCATGGAGCGGGCGGCGTGCTCGGCGAACCAGGGGTCGGCCGTGAAGGCATGCGGCTGGCGGGCGTCGGCGATCACCAGCGTCTCGCGGCTGCGCTGCACGTAGGCCAGCAGCGTGGCCGGCAGCGGCGCCGCGAGCTCGGCGCCGGGCGGCGCGATGTCGACGCGGATGCCGGCTTCGCCGCCGGCCTGCACCTGCGCGGTGGCCACCTGGGCCAGCCGGGCCGGCTGCGCCGCGTCGCCGTCCTGCATCAGCAGCAGCGCGCCGAACTGCGCCCCGGCGCTCTCCAGCATCACCTCCATCAGCGTGCGCAGCAGCTCGTCGCGCACGATCTGGCCGGAGATCGCGCGCGAGGCACGCAGCAGCGCCAGCGCGTCCAGCGGATCCAGCCGGGGGCCGTCGTCCAACCCTTCGGCCGGCGCCCGCAGCGCGGCCTGCAGCCCGGGGAACTCGGCGTCGAGCTGCGCCACCTTGGCCTGCGCGCCCCAGCGGCCGTAGGCCTCGCGCGCCTCGGCCAGCCAGTGCCGGGCCGCTGCGGCCATCTCCAGCGCCAGGCACAGACGCCCGGCGCGCTCGCAGGCCAGCGCCTCGGTCTGCACCAGGTCGTTGGCGCGCGCGGCCTGCAGCGCGGCGTCCAGCCCGCGCAGCGCCTCCAGCGGCCGGCCCTCGACACGCTCGATCTCGGCCGCCACCAGCAGCCGCCCGGCCTCGAAGCTCTCGGGGTTGCCCTCGGCCCACAAGCGCAGTTGTTCCAGGTTGTCGTGCAGCCAGGCCCGCAGCGCGGGCTGCTCGTGTGCCGGCGCGGTGTCGTGCCGCACCGCGATGCTGACCGAGCCGTAGTAGAAGAACTCGTGGATGGGCAGCAAGCCGATGGTGGCCCACATCAGCGGCCGCGCCGCGCAGACGGCCTTGAAAGCCGCCTCGTGCTCATTCATCAGGCAATGCCAGGTGGCTTCGTGCAGGTGCTCAGCCACGAACACGAAGGGGATGCGGTCGGTGCCGTCGGCAGCATCGGCGCCGTCTTGCCCGGCACCCGGCTCGCCCGCCGCATCGTCGGCGGTGCCGTCGGCCAGCGGCCCTCGCAGCCGTGCCAGCAAGCGCTGCGTGGCGCGGTTCAGCGCGCGCGCCGCCGGGTAGTTCAGCGTCGCGACGAAGGCCTCGCAGCGCGCCGCGTCCTGCTGCACCGCCGGCAGGCTGTCGCCGCGCAGCAGCCGGTAGAGCACGATCAGCCGGCTCGCCAGCCCGGCGATCACGATGTTGCCGCTCTCCAGCAGCCAGGGGATGGAGTCGTGCATGCGCTGCACACATTCGTTGACCGGCCTCACCCACAGCGCCACCAGCGCGCCGTGGTAGACCAGGCTGCCGCGGTGCTGCGTCAGGCCGCGGCGCTCCATCAGCTCGCGCGCCACCTCGCAGTAGCGGTAGCCCTCGGGGTAGCGCTTGAGGTAGTTGGCCAGGATGAAGCCGTAGAAGACATAGCCCAGCACCGAGATGTCGACGGCGCCGTGGCGCAGGCTCAGCGCGACCATCTGGGTGTCGTGGTAGGCCAGCAGCTTCTGGTCCGTCATGTAGGCCGCCGTCGAAGTGAAGATCACCATGCGGGTGGCCATGGCCATCGCCGGGTCGGTGGCGTCGGGCAGCGTCAGCAGGTGCTCCACCGGGCGGCCGGCCAGCAGGCCCTGGATCTCGTCATAGCCGGCGCGGATGTCGTCGTCGGTCGGGCGCTCGGGCAGGTTCAGGCCCAGGTCGGTCAGGCCGGTCTGGGCCACCGCGCAGGCCGCCGGGCCGTCGCCGCGGGTCAGCAGCAGGCTGATGCGGATCATGTGGGCGTGGGCCCGGTCGATCGCGTCGCGGGCATGGGCGATCACGGTGTCCAGCCCGTGCTCGGCCGCCGCGAAGCGGCCGCGCAGGTACTCCGACTCCGCCAGCCCCAGGTACAGCGCCAGCGTCAACGCGTAGTGCGTGATCCACGCGCCGGCCGGCAGCAGCGCGATGCCGGCCTCGAAGTAGCCCGCGGCTGCGGCGTGGATAGTGGCCGAGCGCGCCTTCGCGCCGGCACGCCGGTTGAGCTCGGCGGCATCGGCGCGCTCGGCCTCGTCGGTGATCAGCGCCGCGCCGGCGTTCAGGTGGGCCACGATGTCGAACAGCCGCTCCTCCAGCGCCGCCTGCGCCACCTGCCGGCGCAGCAGCCGGCCGATGCGCGCATGCACGGCGACCCGCTCCGCCTCCGGTGTCAGCAGGTAGGCGGCCTCCTGCACCCGGTCGTGCAGGAAGCGGCACTCGCCGGCATGGCTGACCACCAGGCCGACGCGGATCGCCGGCCAGAGCCGTTCCTCCAGCGCAGCGCTGGACAGCTCGCAGACCATCGCCAGCACGGCCAGCTCGAAGCGGTTGCCGAGGAAGCCGGCCCGCGTCAGTGCGCGCTGCGTGGCATCCGGCAGGCGCTGCAGCTCGCCCAGCATCAGCTCGACGACGTTGTCGGTGAAGTTGCGCCGCTGTATCGCGGCCAGTTGCCAGCGCCAGCGGCCGGCCGCGCTGTCGAAGGCCAGCAGGCCGTCCTGGTGCAGCGTCTGCAGGAACTGGAAGGTGAAGAACGGGTTGCCGCGCGTCTTGCCATAGACCAGCTCGGCCAGCGGCGCCACCTCGGCCGGCGAGCCCTGCAGCGCCGCGCCGACGATCTCGCGCACGTGCGCCTCGCTCAGCGGCGCCAGCAGCATAGCTTCGATGCGCAGCCCGCGCCGGCGCAGCTCCTCGACCGCGCCGGTCAGCGGGTGGGCGGGGCCGACCTCGTTGTCGCGGTAGGCGCCTATCACCAGCAGGTGGCGCGTCTCTGCGTGGCCGCAGAGCAGCGCCAGCAGCTCCAGGCTGGCGCTGTCGACCCACTGCAGGTCGTCGAGAAAGATCACCAGCGGATGGGCCGGCCGCGCAAACGTGGCCACGAAGCGCTGGAACACGCGCAGCAGCCGGTGCCGCGCCTGGTCGGGCGGCAACTCGGCCACCGCCGGCTGCGGCCCGATCACGAGCGGCAGCTGCGGGATCATCTCGTTCATCAGCGCGCCGAACTCGCCCACCGCCTCGAGGATCTCGCGCCGCCAGGCCTCGACCCGCTCGGCGCTCTCGGCCAGCACCTGCTGCACCAGCGACTGCAGCGCCTGCGCCATCGTCGCGTAAGGAATGTCGCGGCGGTACTGGTCGAACTTGCCGGCGATGAAGTAGGCGCGCCGCTCTACGATGGGCCGGTGCAGCTCGGCCACCAGCGCCGACTTGCCTATGCCCGAGTAGCCTGCCACCAGCACCAGCGCCGGCTCGCCGCTCAGCGCGACGCGGCCGAAGGCGTCCAGCAGCACTTCGATGTCGCGCTCGCGGCCGTACAGGCGCTGCGGTAGCTGGAAACGCTCGCTGCGGTCGCTGCGGGCGATCTCGAACGGCGCCACGCCGCCGCTGGCCGACCACTCACGCGCGCAATGCGCCAGGTCGTGGCGCAGCCCGGCGGCGCTCTGGTAGCGGTCCTCGGCCAGCTTGGCCAGCAGCTTCAGCACGATCTGCGAGAGCGGCTCGGGCAGCTCGGGGCGCAGCGCGCGCAGCGGCCCCGGCGCGCGGGCCAGGTGGCAATGCACCATCTCCAGCGCGTCGTCGGCCACGAAGGGCGGGCGGCCGGTCAGCAGCTCGTGGAAGGTGGCGCCCAGCGCGTAGAAGTCGGCCCGGTAGTCGACCAGGCGGTTCATGCGGCCGGTCTGCTCGGGGGCGAGGTAGGCGAGCGCGCCTTCGAGCTGGTCGGGCGAGATCAGCGGCACCTGCTCGCGGTCCAGCATCGAGGCGCGCGAGAAGTCGAGCAGCTGCGCCTGGCCGGTGGCGGCGTTGCGCAGCAGGCCCGCCGGCTGGATGTTGCGGTGGGTGACATGCTGGCGGTGCAGGCATTCCAGCGCCTCGGCCAGCGACAGTGCGAGCGGGAAAAACGCCGCCAGCGCCATCGGCCCGCTCTCTGGCTGCAGCAACTCGGCGCCGATGTCCTCGAGCACCAGCACCGGCGCACCGCGGTGCTCCAGCAGCGCCAGCGCCCGCGGCACGCCAGTGCAGGCCAGCCGCAAGAGCAGCTCGTGTTCGCGGCGCAGCGGCTCGCTTTCGGCCGGGTCGGGTGGGTCGCTGGCCGGGGTCTTCAACAGCACGGCGGTGGCACCGTCGGGGGCCATGGCCCGATAAAGCCGGACTCGCCCGTGCGTGCCCAGCTGCTGCGTCACGGCGTATTGTTCCAACTCCAATACGTTGCTCATCCTGCCTCTTGCGTTCTTGCCGCCCTCCAGCCGCGGGCAGTTCGAAACGTGGCGCGAGCACCCAGTCCTCTGAACCCGCGGCCGGTGTCCCAGCCCGCCCCGGTAAGGCCGTGGCGCGGCAGAGCCGAATGATCGCCGCAAGCTCCGGCATCGACCCTGCCTGCATCCTATACCTTGGGTGTGGCGGGTGGGCCAGCGCCCGTGCGCTCTTCGAAGCCTTCGGCCGCGCTGCGGTGCCGCCCGGGCGCGCCGAAGCCGGCCTACAGCGCCGCCACGCCCAGGCCGCCGGCGCCCGCCCCGCCTTCCGGCTGCGCGGTCTCGGCCAGCGGGGCCAACGGGCACATCGGCAAGCAGACGACGAAGGTGCTGCCCGCCGGCGAGGAGGCCTCCAGCCTGATCGTCCCGCCCATCGCCTCGACGATGCGGGCGCAGATCGACAAGCCCAGGCCGGCGCCGCGGCTGGCCTGCCGGCCGGCAGCACCCTGGGCAAACTCGCTGAACAGCCTGGCCTTGTCTTCGCCGGCGATGCCGGGGCCGGTGTCGCTGACGGCCAGGCAGAGCTGCGGCGGGTCGGTGGCCTGCGGCGCCCACTCCGCCAAGACGCTGACCTCGCCCTGCGCCGTGAACTTGACGGCGTTGCCGACCAGGTTCTGCAGCACCTGGGTCAGCCGCAGCGCGTCGCACTCCACCTGCGTGTCGTCGGCAAGGCGCAGCCGGGTGCGCAGCGCCAGCCCCTTCAGCTCGGCCTGCACCCGCCAAGGCGCCAGCGCGGCGTCGATCAGGACCGGCAGGGCCGCGGGCGCGGGCCGCAGGTCCAGGCCGCCCTGCAGCATGCGCTCGAAGTCCAGCGTGCGCTCGCACAGCTCCAGCAGGCCGTGCGACGAGTCCCGCATCGCGGCCACCAGTTGCCGCTGGCGGTCCGCCGCCAGCCCGCCCGCCGCCATCAGCCCGAGGCCCCCGGCGATGCCGGCCAGCGAGCCGCGCAGCTCATGGCTGAGGTAGGCGATGAAGCCGGCCCGCGCGGCCACCTGCTGCTCGGCCAGGCCATGCGCCTGCGCCAGCGCACCCTGGGCCTGGCGCAGCCGGCGGTTGGCCAGCCACAGGCTGCCTATCACCAGGCTGGCCACCGCCGCGCCGCCCAGGCCCAGGGCCAGCACCCGCGCCCAGGGCACGCCTTCGGTGAGCTGCACGCGCAGCCAGCGGTTCTCGATCTCGGCCCGCTCGGCCGGCGTCATCGCGTCCAGCCCGGCGCCCAGCACGCCGGCCATCTCGGGCAGGCTCTTGCGCACCGCGAAGTAGAGCTCGCTCTCGCCTTGCGGCACCGTGCCTATCGTGCGCAGGGCCCCGGCATGGCGCGTCTCCAGCAGGTGGTTGACGACCTTCATGTTGCCGATCGCCAGGTCGGCGTCGCCGCGCCGCACCGCCTGCAGCACATCGGCCTGGGTGTCGTAGGGCAGCAGCTCGAGGTTGGGGTGGCGCGAGCGCAGCAGCGGCGCCAGGAAGTGCTGGCGCAGCAGCGCCAGGCGGCGCCGGCCGGGGGCCTCCAGGCCGGCATCGACGTCGCGGTCGCTGCTCGCCACGATCACCGTGGGCACGCGCAGGAAGGGGCCGACGAAGTCGAAGTCGCGGGCCCGCTCGAGGTTGCGCGCCGCCGCCACGACCACGTCGAGCTCGCCCCGTTGCGCCCGGGCGTAGACGTCGGCGAAGCTGCCGCCCTCCTCCACCGCGATGATCAGGCCGACCTTGGCCGCGACCGCGCGCGTGAAGTCGGCCGCCATGCCGTCGAAGCCCCCGGCCAGGTTGGCGAAGGCGATGGGGGCGAACTGCGCATCGAAGCCCAGCCGCAGGCTGTCGTGGCCCTTGACCCAGGCCCGCTGCGCCTCGCTCAGCTCGACCCGGGCACGCGGCTCGCTGCCGAGCACGCTGCGCGGCAGCCACTTGGCGGCGACCGCGCTGATCTCCTCCATCGTCAGGTCGTTGATGGCCTTGTCGAGGATGCTGGCCAGCTCCACCAGGTCCTTGCGCACCGCCGGCCCGAGCGCGGTACCGGGCGCGGCGATGGTGCCGCGCAGCGCCAGGTTGGCCGTCAGGTGCTTCTCCATGTAGTACACCGCCACCTGGCGGAAGCCGACGAACACGTCGGCCTCGCCGCTGGCCGTGGCCAGCACCGCCGCCTCGGCGCTGTCGTAGTCCTGCAGGCGCACCTGCGGGTATCGCGCCTGCAGCAGCTCGGCCGCGGTGGAGCCCTTCTCCACCGCGACGCGGTAGCCGTTGAACTGCGCCTCGGCGCTCACGTCGGCCAGCCGGCGGTCGGCCACGTAGACCATCTGGGTCGAGAACAGCGGCCGCGCGAAGCGCATCACCTCGCGCCGCGACGGCGTCTCCGAGGTGAACGGCGTCAGGTCGATCTCGCCGCGCCCCAGCGCCTCGACGGTCTCGCCGAAACGGGTGTAGCGCCGGTACTCCATGCGCAGCCCGGCGCGCTGCGCGAGGCGGTTCATCAGGTCGATCACGAAGCCCTCGTAGCGGCCCCGCGCGTCGGCGAAGTAGTACGGCGGGAACTCGGTCGTGACGCCGACCCGCACCACCGGGTGGGCGGCGATCCAGGCGCGCTCGTCGCTGCTCAGCGCCAGCGTCGACTGCGCCCGGCCCGGCACCGCCGCGAACAGCAGCGCCCAGGCCGCCACCATGGCCAGGCACCACGACCAAGCCACGCCGCGCGTCACGGTCAAGCTCGGGTCGTACATCTTGGGTGGGTGGGCGGG
>DATHWJ010000570.1:0-22747 GCA_035460745.1 Ideonella sp.
ACCCGCCGCCGCTTCGGCCTGAGCCTGATCGCCGCCGCCGCCGCGGCAGCTTCTGCCGCCGTGCCCGCCTGGGCCCGGCAGGGCAGCGACCCGCTCGCCAGCCAGGCCGCCGGCCACGTCTACACCAGCACCAACTCGCCCACCGGCAACGAGCTGCTGGTCTACACCCCGCAGGCCGACGGCAGCCTGGCACTGACCCAGCGCGTCAGCACGCAGGGCCTGGGCACGGGCGCTGGCCTGGGCTCGCAAGGCGCGGTCACGCTGAGCACCGACCGCCGCCACCTGTTCGTCGTCAACGCCGCCAGCAACACCGTCGCGACCCTCTCGCTGAAGGGCGGCCAGGCGGTGCTCAAAACGGTCGTCGCGTCGGGCGGGATGATGCCCACCAGCGTCGCGGAGCACGACGGGCTGGTCTACGTGATGAATGCATCGGGCGACGGCAACGTGGCCGGCTTCCGCAACCACCAGGGCGAGCTGCGCCCGCTGGCCGACGGCTTGCGCGGCCTCTCGGCCGCCGGTGGCACGGGCCCCGGCCAGGTCGGCTTCGACCCGAGCGGCGACGTGCTGGTGGTGACCGAGCGCACCAGCAACCGCCTCTCGAGCTGGCAGGTGCGGCACAACGGCAGCCTGGGCAACATCGTCGTCACGCCCTCGTCCGGCACCACGCCGTTCGGCTTCGCCTTCGACCTGCGCGACCACCTGGTCGTCTCCGAGGCCTTCGCCGGTGCGGCCGGGGCGAGCGCGGCGTCGTCGTACCGCCTGGCCCCGCACCCGGCCGCCACGCCGACGCTGCTCAGCGCCTCGGTGCCGACGACCCAGACCTCCGCCTGCTGGCTGGTGATCGCGCCCAACGGCCGCCACGCCTACACCGCGAACGCCGGCAGCAGCACGATCAGCAGCTTCCGCGTCAAGCGCAGCGGCCGCCTCGAGCTCGCGCAGGCCGTCGCTGGCAACAACGGTGTCGATGCGGGCGCCACCGACCTCGCGATGACTGACGACGGCCGCCGCCTCTACGCGCTGGCCTCGCGCTCGCTGCAGATCGTCGCCTACCGGCCGGACGGCGACGGCGGCCTCGAGATGCTGGGAGCGGCCACCGGGCTGCCGCTGGGCAGCGTCGGCATCGCTGCGGACTGAGGGAACGGCAGCAGCAGCGGCGGCACGGCGTGCAGGTGCGCTATGACGGCGCCGACATGAGCCGGCCCGACGCGATAGCAGCCATGATGGCCAAGGCGCTGGCCGAATTCGGCACGCTGGACCTGCTGGTCAACAACGCCGGCATACAGCACGTGGCACCGGTCGATGAGTTCCCGGTCGACACCTGGTACGCCATCCTCGCGATCAACCTCTCGGCCACCTTCCATACCGTGCGCCTGGCGCTGCCGGCGATGAAGCGGCAGGGCTTCGGCCGCATCGTCAACATCGCCTCGGCGCATGCGCTCGTGGCCAGCCCCTACAAGTCGGCCTACGTGACCGCCAAGCACGGCGTCGCCGGCTTCACGAAGACGGTGGCGCTGGAGGTGGCCGGGGCCGGCATCACGGTGAACGCCGTCTGCCCCGGCTACGTGCTGACGCCGCTGGTCGAGCACCAGATCCCCGACACCGCCAGGGCGCGCGACATCGCGCGCGAGTCGCTCGGCACCAGACATTGGTGGAAGAACGCCGGCAGCCAGCCCGTGGAGCTGACCATCGCCGACATCGTCAACGACAGGAAACCGGAAACGATGATGGAAAAGATCATGTAAGCGGCGCGGATCGCGCCCGACTGAGACTTCAAGACCCCGAACCCTAAGAGAGCCACCATGACCGCCGCCCACACCCTCGAAGCGCCCGCCAACCCCACCCGCAAGGCCAAGCCCTCCGGCCTGCCCGGCCAGGTGGTGCTGGTGCTGCAGGGGGGCGGCGCCCTCGGTGCCTACCAGGTGGGGGTCTATGAAGCGCTGCACCAGGCCGGCATCGAACCGGACTGGGTGATAGGCACGTCGATAGGGGCGATCAATGCCGCACTGATCGCCGGCAACCGGCCGGCGCAACGGCTTGACCGCCTGCGCAGCTTCTGGGACCACGTGGAGATGCAAGCCGGCGTCCCCGGCCCGCTCGACTGGCTGGGCCTGGGCAACATGATGGCCAACATGACGACGGTGATGCGCGGCATCCCCGCCTTCTTCGAGCCCAGCGCCGCCGCGCTGCGCGGCACCCGGGCCCAGGTCGGCGTCGAGCGCGCCGCCTGGTACAGCACCGAGCCGCTGCGCCGCACGCTGGCGGAGCTGGTGGACTTCGACAGCCTGCGCGGCAGCGCGACCCGCCTGACGGTGGGGGCGGTGAACGCCAGCAGCGGCGAGATGCACTACTTCGACAGCAGCAAGGAGCGGCTGGCCGTCGAGCACATCATGGCCTCGGGCGCGCTGCCGCCGGCCTTCCCCGCGGTGCGCATCGCGGGCCAGCCCTACTGGGACGGCGGCCTTTACTCCAACACGCCGATCGAAGCCGTGCTGGACGACAACCCGCGGCGAGACGCGCTGATCTTCGCGGTCAACGTCTGGCACCAGACCGGCCCCGAGCCGGCATCGATCTGGGAGGTGATGGGCCGGCAGAAGGACATCCAGTTCGCCAGCCGGGCCGACAGCCACATCGCCCGCCAGACGCAGATCCACCGGCTGCGCCATGTCGTCCGCGAGCTTTCGCAGCAGTTGCCGGCCGGCAAGCGGGCCGACGCCCATTGCCAGGAGCTGGCCTCGTGGGGCTGCGGCACCACGATGCACGTGGCCCACCTGGTGGCGCCCCGGCTGGACGGCGAGGACCAGACCAAGGACATCGACTTCACCGCCGCCGGCGTGCGCGCGCGCCGCGAGGCCGGCCACGCCGACACGCTGCGCATGATCGAGCGCTCGCCATGGCGCGCGCCGACCGACCCCATCGAAGGCGTGATCGAACACCGCTGACAGGAGGCCCTGCCATGGACCTGACGATTGCCGGCCTCGCCTTCGTGATCGCCGCGCTCTGCGCTGCGACGATGGGCTTCGCCATCCAGCGCGGTGCCACCTGCACCGTGGCCGCGGTCGACGAGGTGATCAGCCAGCACCGGGCCACCAAGCTGGTCGCCTTGCTCGAAGCCTCGCTGTGGGTCGCCGGCGGGCTGGCGGTGGCCCGGCAGCTGCAGGCCCTCGCCCAGGCCCCTGGCGGCTACGCGCTTACCGGCTGGACGGTGGCCGGCGCCACCCTGCTGGGGCTGGGTGCGTTCATCAACCGGGCCTGCGTCTTCGGTGCCATCGCACGGCTGGGCTCAGGCGAGTGGGCCTATGTGGCGACGCCGCTGGGCTTCTACGCGGGCTGCCTCAGCGTGGACGCGCTCTTCGCACCGCCACAGCCGCAGGCCCTAGGCGAAACCTCGGTGGTGCTGAGCGCCCCGGCCTGGTTCGGCGGGCTCGTGGTGGCCTTGTTCGCCTTGCGCCTCGCCAGCCCCATGCTGCGGCTGCGGCACACGCCGGCGCGCGAGCTGCTCGGCCGGCAGCTCTGGTCCCCGCACAGCGCCACCAGCGTGATCGGCCTCAGCTTCCTCGCGATGCTGTTGCTGGCCGGTGCATGGGCCTACACCGATGTCCTGGCCGAGCTCGCGCGCGGCATGGCGCAGGGCCTGGCGGCGCGGGCAGGCCTGCTGGCCTGCCTGTTCGGCGGGGCGCTGCTGGGCGGCTGGACGGCGGGGCGCTTCCGCGCGACGCGGCCCCGAGCCGCGGCTTTGCTGCGCTGCTTCACCGGCGGCCTGCTGATGGGCTGGGGCAGCTTGTTGATACCCGGCAGCAACGACGGCCTGATCCTCGTCGGCATGCCGCTGCTGCGGCCTTACGCCTGGGTGGCCTTTGCCACGATGTGCGTGGTGATCGCCAGCGCATTGAGCCTGCAGCGCTGGCGGGCCTGGGCTGCGCCGGTGCGCGGTTGACGGCAGGGGGGCCGCCCAATCGCGCTCCGGCACACACGCCGGAGCCGCGGTTCAGGGCGTGGCCGGGCTGCCCGCAGCCGCGACCGGCACGGCATCCGGCGTCCAGCCGCCCCCCAGCGCCCGGTAGACGCTGACCAGCGCCGTCGCCTGCCCCACCTGCGACTGCACCAGCGCGTCACGCGCGCTCAGCGTCTGCCGCTCGGCGTCCAGCACGGTCAGGAAGTCGACCGCGCCGGCGTCGAAGCGCACCCGCGCGAGGCGCGAGGCGGTCTCGGCGTTGCGCGCTGCGCTGGCCAGCTTCTCGGCCTGCTGCGCGCTGCGGGTGAACTGGGTCAGCGCGCCTTCGGTCTCCTCGAGCGCGGTCGCCACCGTCTGCTCGTAGGTCGCCAGCGCCTGCTGCGAGCGGGCCTCGCTGGCGGCGATGCGCGAGCGCACGCGGCCGAAGTCCAGCAGCGGCCAGGTCAGGCCGGCGCCCAGCGAGTATTGCTGCGAGGGGCTTTCGCCGAGCAGTGACAGGCGGTTGCTGGCGAAGCCGATCAGGCCGCTCAGGCTGATGCGCGGGAACAGGTCGGCCGTGGCGACGCCGATGTTGGCCGTGGCGGCGGCGAGCTGGCGCTCGGCCGACACCAGGTCGGGCCGGCGGCGCAGCAGTTGCTCCGGTGTGCCCAGCGGCAAGGCGCCGAGGTCGGTGACCGGCAGCGTGGGCAGCAGTTGCGGCGCGGCGAGCTGGGTGGCCACGGCGCGCGGCGCCTGTGCCGTCAGCGTGGCGATGCGGTAGGCGGCCACCGAGATGCCCGCCTGCAGCGCGGGCAGCGTCGCCTCGGTGCTGTCGTAGAGGCTGCGGGCGCGCGCCACGTCGAGCTGGGTGCCGCGGCCGGCGTCCAGCCGCACCTCCGTCAGCCGCAGCGAGTCGCGCTGGTTGGCCAGCGAGGCCTGCGCCACTGCCAGCCGCTGCTGCAGCCCGCGCAGCGCCAGGTAGTTGCGCGCGACCTCGGCGGCCACGCTGGTGCGAGCGGCATGCACGCCCGCCTGCGAGGCCTCGAGCAGCGCGGCCGCGGCCTCGCTGCTGCGCCGGTTGCGGCCGAAGAAATCGAGCTCCCAGCTCGCGGTGAAACCGGCGTCGAAGGCGCTGCCGGTGCGCTCGCTGCGCGAGGTGCCCGGGAACTGGTACTCGGGCGACAGCGCGCGGCCGGCGTTGGCCGCCACGCCGAGGTTGGGCAGCAGCTCGGCCTGGGCGCCTTGCAGCGTGGCGCGCGACTCCTGCAGCCGCGCCTGCGCGATGCGCACGTCGCCGTTGGCGCTCAGCGCGCGCTCGATCAGGCCCGACAGCGCCGCGTCGTTGAAACCGCGCCAGAAGGTGGCGATGTCGGCCCCCGGCACGGCCGGGTTGGCCGCCGCAGCGCCTTCGTTGATGAAGCCGGCGTCGAGCGCCGGCGGCTGGGCCTTGTAGTCAGGCCCGACGGCGCAGCCGCCTAGCGTGGCGAGCAAGGCCGCCAACGCGACGCGCTGGTAGTGAAACTCAAACATCGCTGTCCCCCGAACGTTGTTGGTGCGGCGCATGCGCCAGCGTGCCGCCACCGCCATGCGCCCGCTCGATGCGGTGCGCGCGACGGCTGCGCAGCAGCACGTAGAACACCGGTGTCAGGAAGATGCCGAACAGCGTCACTCCCACCATGCCCGAGAACACCGCGATGCCCATCGCGCGCCGCATCTCGCTGCCGGCGCCGCTGCCCAGGATCAGCGGGATCACGCCGGCGCAGAAGGCGATCGAGGTCATCAGGATGGGCCGCAGCCGCATGCGGCAGGCGTGGATGATGGCCTTCATCAGCGACTCGCCGTGCTCCTCCAGCTCCTTGGCGAACTCGACGATCAGGATCGCGTTCTTGCACGCCAGGCCCACCAGCACCACCAGCGCCACCTGCGTGAAGATGTTCAGGTCCCCCGGCTGCTTGAAGGGAGGGAAGCTCGACAGCCAGACCCCGAACAGCGCCGCCAGCACGCACATCGGCACGATCATCACGATGGTCAGCGGCAGCGTCCAGCTCTCGTACTGCGCCGCCAGCACCAGGAAGACCAGCAGCACCGCGATCGCCATCACCGCGGCCAGCACCGGCACCTTGATGCCGGTGCCGGGCAGCGTGATGTCGCGCGTCAGCCGGTCCTGGTAGGTCAGCTCGGTCCACTCGTAGCCCATGCCGCGCGGCAGCGTGCGCTTCAGCAGCGTCTCGATCTCGGCCTCGGCCTGGCCGGACGAGAAGCCGATGTTGGCCGCGCCGTTGACGTCGGCCGAGGGGAAGCCGTTGTAGCGCGTCACGCGCGTCGGGCCGAAGGTGGGCTCGACGGTCATCAGCGCGCCCAGTGGCACCATCTCGCCCGCCGCATTGCGCGTCTTCAGCGCCGTGATGGCCTGCGCGTCGGCGCGGTAGGGCGCGTCGGCCTGCACGACGACCTGGTAGGTCTTGCCGAACTTGCTGAAGTCGTTCACATACAGCGAGCCGAGGTTGACCTGCATGGTGTCGTAGATGTCGCCCAGCGCCACGCCCATCTGCTTGGCGCGCACCCGGTCGACATTGGCGAACAGCTGCGGCACGTTGATGTCGAAGGTGGAGTAAGGCGTGCCTATGCTGGACTTGGGGTTGCCGTAGACCTGCCCCAGCGTGCCCCACACCGCGCCGAACAGCGCCTGCTCGCCCAGGCCGGCGCGGTCCTGCACCTGCAGCTTGAAGCCGCCGGCGTTGCCCAGCCCGTCGACCGCGGGCGGCGGCACCACGAACATGCGCGCCCCCTGGATCTGCTGGATCGCGCCGTTGACCTGGCCCAGGATCGCGCCCTTGGACAGGCTGGGCTTGGTGCGCTCCTCGAAGGGCGCGAGGCCGAAGAACACGATGCCCTCGTTGGGCGCGGCCGCGAAGCCGGCGATCGACAGGCCCGGGAACGCGACCGAGTCGACGATGCCCGGCACCTTCAGCGCGATGTCGCTCATCTCGCGTATCACCGCATCGGTGCGGTCCAGCGAAGCGCCGGCCGGCAGTTGCGCGATGCCGATCAGGTACTGCTTGTCCGGCGCCGGCACGAAGCCGGCCGGGATGCGGGTGAACAGCAGCACCGTCAGGCCCAGCAGCACGGCATACACCGCCATCGAGATGGTCTTGCGCTTGACGAGGCTGGTGACGCCGCGGCTGTAGCCCTCGCTGCGGCGATGGAACCAGCCGTTGAACCAGCGGAAGAAGCCGCCGAAGACCTTGTCCATGCCGCGCTGCACCGGGTCCTTGGGGGCGTCGTGCGAGCGCAGCAGGATGGCGCTGAGCGCGGGCGAAAGCGTCAGCGAGTTGAAGGCCGAGATCACCGTGCTGATCGCGATGGTGACGGCGAACTGCTTGTAGAACTGGCCCGTCAAGCCGGGCACGAAGGCCAGCGGCACGAACACCGCGCAGAGCACCAGCGCGATCGCGATGATGGGCTCGGAGACCTCGCGCATGGCCTTGATGGTGGCCTCTCGCGAGCTCAGCCCGCTCGCGATGTTGCGCTCGACGTTTTCCACCACCACGATGGCGTCGTCCACCACGATGCCGATCGCCAGCACCAGGCCGAACAGCGTCAGCGTGTTGATCGAGTAGCCCAGCAGCAGCAGGAAGGCGAAGGTGCCGACGATGGAGATGGGCACCGCCAGCAGCGGGATCAGCGAGGCGCGCCAGGTCTGCAGGAAGATGATCACCACCAGCACCACCAGCAGCACCGCCTCGAACAGCGTGCTCACGACCTTCTCGATCGAGGTCTGCACGAAGCGCGTCGGGTCGTAGACGATGCTGTAGTCCATGCCCTGCGGGAAGGCGGGCTTGAGCCGCTCCATCGTCGCGCGCACCTGGTTGGAGAGCGCCAGCGCATTGGAGCTGGGCGCCTGGAAGACGGCGATCGCCGCGGCCTCCTTGTTGTTCAGCAGGCTGCGCAGCGAATAGCTGCCGGCCGAGAGCTCCACCCGGCCGAGGTCGCGTATGCGTATCAGGCCGCCGGTGGCGGGCTCGGTGCGCACGATGATGTCGGCGAACTCCTCCTCGCTGCTCAGCCGGCCCTGCGTATTGACCGAGAGCTGGAACTCCGTGCCCTTGGGCGCCGGCGATGCGCCGACCGTGCCGGCCGCCACCTGCGCGTTCTGCTCGCGGATCGCCGCGATGACTTCGCCGCTGGTGATGCCGCGCGCCGAGAGCTTGTTGGGGTCCAGCCAGACGCGCATCGCGTAGTCGCCGGCGCCGAACATCTGCACCGAGCCCATGCCCGGGATGCGCAGCAGCTCGTCGCGCACGTTGAGCTGGCCGTAGTTGCGCAGGTAGAGCGCGTCGCGGCTGTTGTCGGGGCTCACCAGGTGAACCACCATCGTCAGGTTGGGGCTGGACTTTTCGGTCGTGACGCCGATCTGCCGCACGATGTCGGGCAGGCGCGGCAGCGCGCGGTTGATGCGGTTCTGCACCGCGGTCTCGGCGGCTTCCGGGTTGGTGCCTATCTTGAAGGTGACGGTCACCGTCAGGCTGCCGTCGGCGCTGGCCTGCGAGTCGAAGTACAGCAGGTTCTCGATGCCGTTGATCTGCTCCTCCAGCGGCGTGGCCACCGTCTCGGAGATCACGCGCGGATTGGCGCCGGGGAACTGGGCGCGCACCACCACCTGCGGCGGCGCGACCTCGGGGTACTCGGAGATCGGCAGCTGGAAGATGGCCAGCAGCCCGATCAGGAAGATGAAGATCGACAACACGCCCGCGAAACGCGGCCGGTCGATGAAAAACCGGGAGATGTCCATGGCGGCGCTCCGGGTCAGCTCTTGGCTTCGGGCTTGGCGGCGTCCTTGCCCGGCGCGCCAGGCGGCGCCGGCGGCGGCACGATGGGCATGCCCTGGGCGTCCACCTTGAGCACCTGCGGCGCCACCGGCATGCCGGGCATGACGCGCTGCAGCCCGTCGACGACGACGTTTTCGCCCGGCTTGACGCCACCCCCCTGCACCACCCGCATGCCGCCGATCAGCGCACCCAGCTTGACCTCGCGGAACTGCGGCTTGTTGTCGGCGCCCACCACGTAGACGTACTTCTTGGTCTGGTCGGTGCCGATTGCGCGCTCGGCCACCAGCACCGCGTCATGCGGCGTGTTGTCCTCCATGCGCAGGCGTGCCGCCAGGCCCGGCGTGAACTGGCCCCGGGCGTTGTCGAAGGTAGCGCGCAGGCGGATCGCGCCGGTCTGCGGGTTGAGCTGGTTGTCGACGAAATCGACCTGGCCGGCGTGCGGGAAGCCTGGTTCGTTGGCCAGGCCCATCTGCACCTTGGGTGCCTTCTCGCCGGGCTTGGCGGCCTTGAGCCGCAGGTAGGTGGTCTCGCTGCCGTCGAAATAGGCGTGGATGCGCGCCACGCCGGCGATGGTGGTGAGCAGCGACTGCTCGTTCACCAGGTTGCCGGCCGTGATGTTGGCGCGAGAGGCGCGGCCGTTGATGGGCGAGCGCACCTTGGTGTAGTCCAGGTTCAGCGCGGCCACGCGCACTGCCGCTTCGGCGGTCTGCTGGTCGGCCAGGGAGGTGCGCGAGCCCGAATTGAGCTGGTCGAACTCCTGCTTGGAGATGGCTTGCTGGTCCAGCAGCTTCTGGGCCCGCGCGAGCTCGCTGCGCGAGAGCTCCAGACGGGTCTTGGCGGCGGCGAGCTGCGACTGGGCGCGCGCCAGCTCGGCCTCGAAGGGGCGCGGATCGATGGTGAAGAGCAGGTCGCCCTTCTTGACCATCGCGCCATCGGCGAAGTGCAGCTTGTCTATCGTGCCGCCGACGCGCGGGCGCAGCTCGACGAACTCGGTCGCCTCCAGGCGGCCGCTGAACTCTTCGCTGTCGGCGATGGCGCGCTGCACCGCTGGCGCCACGCTGACCGGCGCGGCGGGTGGCGGGCCGCCCTGGGCCTCGGCGGACTTGCCGCAGCCGGACAGGGCCAACAAGCCCGCCGCCGAGAAGATCAGCGTGGCGAGCAAGGCGGTGGCGCGAGCGGGAGACCGGCCTCTGGCGAACGGCTTGGCCGACTCCAGGCGGTATGAAAACGCAATGGACTCTTGCATGGGATGGGCCCTCGGGGGATGGACCGCGCGTGGGTGGGCGGCCTCTCGTCTGGAACGCTGCGAGCAGTTTTCGCGCCGGCGGCACCCGGGTGACAACGGGGCACGCCAGCCTGCCGGGCAGCTGTAGTTTTGTTTCGCGACCGAATACTACTGACTCTCTGGTCACCAACAAGCGGCACGCGCATACCCTTACATGCCGCGGGCCTATAGAGCCGGCGGCGAGCAGCGCAGCGAAAACTCGTACCACACGGGTAAGCTGCCGGCTCCGCCTCTCACACACCCTCCCATGAGCTTCGACAAGATCCTGTTCGCCTTCGTCATCGTGCTGGCGCTGACGCTGAACATCGGCTTCGTGGCCGGCGACATCACGCTGATCGAGCACCACAACCGCTACGAGCTCTTCGCCGCGCTGGTGGTGAGCCTGATCGCCACGGTGATGAAGTTTGGCGACCGCTCGCAGCTCGGCTCGACCATGCTGGCCACCAGCCTGGTGGCCGACGTGCAGCTGATAGGCGCGGCGATCTTCTGGGCCTATGCCGGGCGAGACGCCGCGGCGCTCTCGGTGCACGACACTGTCACCGTGGTCTCGCTGGCGCTGGGCGCGCTGGCCGCCAACGTGGTCTCGGTGGTCCTGCTGGTGGTGGAGACGGGCAGCCTGCGGCGATGAAGCGGCAAGAGCCTTCGGCGCAGCAGCGCACGCTGCATCGCTCGCACCGCGGCGTCTTCGTGCTGCTGCGGCGCGTGCGCACGCCGCTGGTCCTGCTGATCGTGGCCTACGCAGTGGCGGTGCTGGGCTTCACGCTGGTGCCGGGCAGCACGCCGGCCGGCGAGCCCTGGCGCATGAGCCTCTTCCATGCGTTCTACTTCGTCAGCTTCCTGGGCACCACGATAGGCCTGGGCGAGATCCCCTACCCCTTCTCCGACTCGCAGCGGCTGTGGGGCCTGCTGTCCATCTACAGCACGGTGATCGCCTGGCTCTATGCCATCGGCGCCATCTTCAGCGCGCTGCAGGACCCGCTGTTCCGCCGCATCCTGCACGAGAACCGCGCGGCCGCCGGCGTGGCCCGCATGCACGAGCCCTTCTACCTGCTCTGCGGCTACGACGACTCGGGCACGCTGGTGGCGCGCGAGCTCACCGAAGGCGGTGCCCGGCTGGTGGTGGTGGACCGCGAGATGGAGCGCGTCGATGCGGTCGAGGTCGACGACCTCAGCCTCTCGGTGCCCGCGCTGCAGGCCGACGCGCTCGACCCGCGCGCGCTGATGACCGCCGGCATCCACCACCCGCGCTGCGTGGGCGTGATCGCACTGACCGGCGACGACATGGTCAACATCCAGATCGCCCTCGCCGCGCGCCTGCTGAACCCGGACAGCACCATCATCTGCGCCGCCCGCTGGCACGAGAAGCAGGCCGACATGGCGGCGGTCGGTGCCGACCACATCATCAACCCCTTCGACACCTTCGCCGAGCGCATGGTGCTGGCGCTGCAGGCGCCCAGCCTGCACGTGATCTACGAGGCGCTGACCACCCAGAGCAGCAACGCGATGAACGAGCCGCGCCCGCTGCCGCTGGGCCGCTGGATCGTCTGCGGCTACGGCCGCTTCGGCCGCACGGTGCACCGCCACCTGGAGCGCGTCGGCATCGCGGTGACGGTGATCGAGGAGCACCCGTCCAGCGAAGCGCCCGACGGCACCATCACGCTGCCGCCGACCGACCCCGCCGCCTGGCGGGCCGCCGAGATCGATGGCGCCGGCGGTGTCGTCGTCTGCGGCAACAGCGACACCGAGAACCTCACCGCCACGCTGATCGCGCGCAAGCTCAACCCCGAGGTCTTCATCGCGGCGCGCCAGAACGAGCGCCGCAACACGCCGATGTTCCGCTTCGCGCCGGCCGACCTGAACGTGCTCTCGGGCTATGTGGTCGCCGCCGAGGTGCTGCGCATCATCCGCGCGCCGCAGCTCTCCTACTTCATGCGGCTGGCGCGCCAGCAGGACGAAGCCTGGGCCCACGAGCTGCTGCTGGCGATGCGCGAGCACGTCGGCGACGAGACCGTGGAGAGCTGGTCGGTGCACCTGAGCCCGGCCGAAGCGCCTGCCGTGGTCGCCGCGCTGCGCGCCGGCCGCTCCATCCGGATCGGCGACCTGATGTGCGCCCCCGACAACCGCGAGCGGCGCCTGCGCGGCGTGCCGCTGCTGCTGCAGCGCGGCGGCTCGAGCGCCAACGGCGCCAACGCCAAGGTGCTGCGCCCGGCGGACGACGAGCCCCTCGCCGAGGACGACCGCCTGCTGCTCTGCGGCCGCAGCCGTGCGATCTCGCGCATGCGCTGGACCATCCGCGACGACACGGTGCTGGCCTACGTGCTGGACGGCATCGCGTCCAACCGGCGGGTGCCCTGGCCGGAGCTGGGGCGGGGTGGGCGGGTGGCTTGAGCCATTCGGCAGCGGCTCGCGTTATCCCCTCTCAAGAACGCCGGGCCGCCCCGAGTCGCCAGCCAGGGCTCGCTCTACGGCGTGGGCGACTGCGCGTGCTGCCGCTGCGCCCGCAGGAAAGACAGCAGGGCTTCGGCAATCTTTCCCGGCTGTTCCGGCAGCATGGCATGGCCCGCGTTGGCGATGCGCACCAGGCTCACGCGGTCGCCGTAAGCGGCCTTGAGCACATCGCCGGCTTCTCGAGCGGGCGCGATGACGTCGTCTTCGCCCTGCAGCACCAGCATCTGTGCCTGCCCACCGTCGTGAAAGTCGCCTCTCCTGGCGCCTTGGGCGGCGCGCGCTTGCGCCATCGCGCCCCAGGCGCTCCAGCCGTGCTGCCAGTGCTCCGGCAGGCTGTTGCCGGGCGCAAAAAAAGCCCGCGAAACCGCGTCTTCGCGCCATGCCCAGGGCAGGAAACCCAGGGCTGACAGCGCAAGCGCCCGCTTCAGGTCGGGGGGCAGGTCCGTCTTGTCGCCTGCCGCCACCAGCACGACGCTTGCAGTCTGCTCGGGATGGAGCGTGGCGAACGTGCGGGCCACGCGGTTGCCGAACGCGTGCCCAACGACGTGCACGCGGGTCGGCGCCCCCACGCCGGCGTCGGCCAACGCCGCCTGGATGTCGCCTGCCAAGTCGGCAAGCTGTGCATCCGCCAGCCCGCCACCCGCCCATGCACCCACGCCGCGCGACTCCACACAGACGGTGCGGTAGCCGGCCTGGACCAGCACCGCGACGAGTTCGTTGAAATCGCTCGCGGGGCGGCCGAGGCTGGCCAGCAACGCGACCGTTTCGGTCAGTGGGCCTGCCGACGGCGGCTGCTGCAGGTAGTAGCGCACCCGCGGCTGCGATCCGGGCTGCAGCGCTGCGGCCGAGCGTGCGATGCCGGAGGCGGGCCGCGCATCGGTGCCCGTCAGGTGGAGGGCGACCCAGGCCACGAGACACAAGCCTGCCGCGAGCAGCCCCCCCAGCAGGCGCCGGAGAAATGGCCTGCCTGGGGTGGAGCGGGTGCCGAAGCGCGGTGATGCCATGCCCAAAAGATACAGCGCATTGGCCAGCCCGTTGCTTCTTCGCGCCGAAAATGCAGGATCCGTGGCCGACACACCCCATGGCACGATCCCTGCACAACCTCCCTTGGCATGCCTGCCCGCCTCCCCTCGATGCCCTTGCTCTCCAAAGCCTCCTTCCGCCAGTTGCTGCTCTTCGCCTTCCTGCTGATCTCCGGGCTGCTGGGTGCCGTTTCGCTGAGCGGCCTGTATGCGCTGCAGGGCCTGATGGCGCAGAGCCGGGTGGCGGCGGCGCAGGCCGTGGGGCTGAACAGCGCGACCCAGGGCCTGGCCGACCGCAACGTGGGCATGGAGCGGGCCTCGCGGCAGTACCTGGTGCTGGGCGACGACGTGCTGCGGCAGCGTTTCGACGAGCTGGCCAACGAATCCCAGTCGCTGCTGACGCCGCTGGTCTCGCAGCGCGACACCGCACCGCTGGCGCGCGAGTGGCTGGCGGCGCTGACGCGCATCCGCACCCAGATCGCCGACGACCGGCTGAGCCGGCCGTCGCGCGAGCAGTCGATCAACGCCGAGTTCGCCGGGCTGGACGGGCTGACCAACCGGCTCGCGCTCAAAGTGCAACAAGGCATCTCGGATCGCAACCAGGCGCTGCAGAACGCGCTCGAGAACAAGCGCAGCGAGCTGGTGCAGCAGGTGCTGGCGGCGATCGTGATCGCGGCGGTGGCCGCGCTGGGCTTCGGGGTCTGGCTGACGCGCCCGCTGCGGCAGCTCAAGCGCGCCATCGTGGCGCTGGGCGAAAACCAGCTCGACACCCCCGTCGATATCCAGGGCCCGGCCGACCTGCGCAGCCTGGGCCAGCAGCTCGACTGGCTGCGGCTGCGGCTGACCGAGCTGGACGCCGACAAGGCGCGCTTCCTGCGGCACGTCTCCCACGAGCTGAAAACGCCGCTGGCGGCGCTGCGCGAGGGGGCCGCGCTGCTGCAGGACGGCGTGGCCGGCCAGCTCACGGCGGATCAGCGCGAGATCACCGGCATCCTGCAGCACAACACCGCGCTGCTGCAGCGCCAGATCGAAGACCTGCTCAACTTCAACGCCGCCGCTTTCGACGCCCGCCGGCTGCAGCGCCGGCCCACCGACCTGCGCGCCCTGGTGGAGCAGGTGGTGGAGTCGCAGCGGCTGCAGTGGCAGGCGCGGCAGGTCAAGGTGGCGATCGATGGAGAGCCCCTGGTGTTACCGGTTGATCCAGACAAGCTGGGGCTGGCACTGGGCAACCTGATGTCCAATGCGATCCGCTTCAGCCCACTGGGCGCGACAGTCCGCTGGTCGCTGCGCAGCGTGGGCGCCAAGGCGGTGCTGCAGATCAGCGACGCGGGGCCTGGCGTGGCGAGCGCCGACCGGGCACGCGTTTTTGAGCCCTTCTACCGCGGCAGCCACCAGCCCGAGGGTGCGGTGCGCGGCAGCGGCATCGGCCTGTCCATCGTGCAGGAGTACGTCGCCGCCCATGGCGGCCGCGTCAACTTGCTGCCGGACGCCGACGGCGCCTGTTTCAGAATCGAATTGCCCCTGGGCACATGAATCGAGATGTTGCACTTGTCCTCCTGCCTGCCGTTGTCGCTACCCCGAGGCCGACCTCGCTCACCGCTGTGGGCCAGCCTGCCCGCGGCCGCCTCGTTCGCGCTGGCGGCCTGCGACACGCTGCCGCCCCAGGCGGTGGCCGCCGCGCCCGTCGTGCGCGAAGTCAAGGTACCGGTGGAGGTGCGCGTGGAAGTGCCGGTGCCCACCGTGCTGCCGGCCGACGCAGCCGGCCGGCAACTGCTGGTCTGGCAAGACGGCCTGCGCGCGATGAACACCGACGCGCTGAACCAGGAGCTCGCCCGGCTCAGCGACGCCCTTCCCAACGGCGCGGCCGCCACCGCGCCGGTGCAGGCCATGCACCTGGCGCTGGCGCTGGGCCTGAGCCGCAACGCCGGCGACCTGTCGCGCGGCATCGGCCTGCTCGACCAGGTCCAGCGCAACACCAGCGCCGAGGCACAGGCCTGGTACGGCTGGGCCCGGCTGCTCTCGTCGCGCTACCAGGAGCAGCGCCGGCTCGAGGAGCAGGTCGAGCGCCAGGCCCAGCAGCTGCGCGACGGCCAGAAGCAGCGCGACCAGTTGAACGAGAAGCTCGACGCGCTGCGGGCGATAGAGCGCAGCCTGACGAGGCCGCCATCGGCGGGTTCCAAGTGAGCGCGTCCATCCTGGTCGTCGATGACGACGCGGACCTGCTGCGGCTGTTGTCCATGAGGCTGGGCGCGGCCGGCTACCGGGTCACCGCCGTCGCCAGCGCCGAGGCCGCCCTGTCGCAGCTCGCGGTGGCCCGCCCGCAGCTCGTGCTGAGCGACGTGCAGCTGCCCGGCATGGACGGCCTGGCGCTGTTCGACACCATACGCACCCGCCACCCCTCGCTGCCGGTGATACTGCTGACGGCGCACGGCACCATTCCCGATGCCGTCGAGGCCACCTCGCGCGGCGTCTTCACCTACCTCGCCAAGCCCTTCGACAGCAAGGCACTGCTCGAGACCATCGCCCGCGCGCTGGCGCTGAGCTCGCCCGAGCCGGCCGGCAAGCCGGCGATGGCGACCTGGCGCGACGCCATCGTCAGCCGCTCGGCGGCGATGGCCGAGGTGCTGGCCGAGGCGCAGCTGGTGGCCGCGACCGACGCCTCGGTGCTGATACGCGGCGAGAGCGGCAGCGGCAAGGAGCTGCTGGCGCAGGCCATCCACAAGGCCAGCGTGCGCTCGGCCAAGCCCTTCGTCGCGGTCAACTGCAGCGCCATCCCCGAGGCGCTGCTGGAGTCCGAGCTCTTCGGCCACGTCAAGGGCGCCTTCACCGGCGCCATCGCCAACCACCGCGGCCTGTTCCAGAGTGCCGACGGCGGCACCATCTTTCTCGACGAGATCGGCGACATGCCCGCGCCGCTGCAGGTCAAGCTGCTGCGGGTGCTGCAGGAGCGGCAGGTGCGGCCGGTGGGCGCACAGCAGTCGGTCAATGTGGACGTGCGCATCCTCTCGGCCACCCACCGCGACCTCGACGCGGCGATGGCCTCGGGCGAGTTCCGAGAAGACCTCTACTACCGCCTCAACGTGGTCACGCTGAGCCTGCCGCCGCTCTCGGAGCGGCGCGAGGACATCCCGCTGCTGGCCCAGCACTTCCTCGACCGGCTGGCGCGCAAGTACGACAAGCGGCTGAATGGCTTTGCGCCCGACGCGATGACCGCGCTGGCCACCGCGGCCTGGCCGGGCAACGTGCGCCAGCTGCACAACGTGGTCGAGCAGGTCAGCGCGCTGGCCACCACGCCGCTGATCCCGCTGGCGCTGGTGCAGCGCGCGCTGCGCGTGCCCAGCGTGGAGGTGCTGACCTACACCGAGGCGCGCCAGCGCTTCGAGCACGAGTACCTGGTGGGCTTGCTCAAGCTCACCGACGGCCACGTGGCGGACGCCGCACGCCTGGCCGACCGCAACCGGACGGAGTTCTACCGCCTGCTGCAAAAGCACGGCTTGACGCCCGGACTCTTCCGCGCCGACGCCCCGGCGCCGGATGCGGGCGAGCCCCCTGTCGCTGAATAGCGACACGGTTTTTTCTTTGTAAATCAAGCACTTGGCCCATTGCGGGCCCACGCGGCGGCGAGCCTGTCGCTGTGCGGCGACGGATTGGGCACGCCCAAAGGGTGTTTACCCTGGCGTTGCCCTTCAAGTCATTGATTCAAAAGGATTTTTCAACCTGGCACAGGGTTTGCCATAGGAGAGGTGAGCAAGGGCCTGCGGATCGCTCCGCAAGCCCGCCCACCCCCTCCTTGAAGGACCCGTCGTTTGCCTCGTTGTTCGTCTGCCAACGCCTCTGCGGCCACTGAACCCAACACCAAAGCAGCCACCCTGCTCTACTGGGTGGTGACAGGCGCCAGCCTGCTGGCGATGACCTGCCAGCCGGCTGTCGCGCAGGGCGCGGCGCCCGCGCCACCCGCCGCCCGCTGGGGCTTCGAGCAGCTCGGCGAGCAGGCCCGCAAGCTTGCCGCCCAGCCCTACAAGGCCGCGCCCGAAACCCTGCCGGCCGAGCTCAAGTCGCTGAATTACGACCAGGTGCGCGACATCCGCTTCAAGACGGACCGCGCACTGTGGCGCGAGCTCAAGCTGCCGTACGAGGCGATGTTCTTCCACCTGGGCAAGTACCAGACCCAGGGAGTGCGCATCAACGAGCTGACGGCCGACGGCGTGCACCCGCTGGCCTTCGACCGGCGCGACTTCGACTACGGCAAGAACACGCTGCACCCCGAGACCTGGGGCAACATCGGCTACGCCGGTTTCCGCCTGCACTACCCGCTGAACAACGCCCAGTACAAGGACGAGCTGGTCGTCTTCCAGGGTGCCAGCTACTTCCGCGCGCTCGGCGCCGGCCAGCACTACGGCCTCTCGGCGCGCGGCCTGGCGATCGACACCGTGGGCGGCAAGGGCGAGGAGTTCCCGCGCTTCACCGAGTTCTGGCTGGAGCGGCCCACCGCGCAGAGCACGGCGCTGACCGTCTACGCGCTGCTCGACTCGCCGCGCGCCACCGGCGCCTACCGCTTCGACATCCGCCCGGGCGTGCAGACCTCGGTGCAGGTGCAGGCGCGCCTGTACTTGCGCGCCAGCGCCGGCCCCATCGCCACGCTGGGCATCGCGCCGCTGACTTCGATGTTCGCCTACGGCGAAAACCAGCCGCAGAGCGTCGACTTCCGCCCCGAGGTGCACGACTCCGACGGCCTGATGGTCGCCACGCAAGGCGGCGAATGGCTGTGGCGGCCGCTGCAAAACCCCAAGGGCACGCTGACCACCTCGTTCAGCACGCCGGCCCTGGCCGGCTTCGGCCTGATGCAGCGCGACCGCAGCTTCGCCAGCTACGAAGACAGCGAAGCGCGTTACGAGAACCGCCCCAGCGCCTGGGTCACGCCGCTGAGCGCCTGGGGCCCCGGCCGCGTCGAGCTGATGCAGCTTCACACGCCCGACGAGACCAACGACAACGTCGTCGCCTACTGGGTGCCCGCCACCTTGCCCGCGCCGGGCCAGCCGCTGGACATCTCGTGGCGCGTCGACTGGCAGGGCAAGGACCAGCAGCGCCCGCCCGGCGCCTGGGTCAGCCAGACCCGCAGCGGCCGCAGCTACGCCGAGCTGGCCCCGAACGAACGCCAGTTCATCGTCGATTTCACCGGGCCCTCGCTGAACGCGCTGCCCGCCGATGCGGCGGTCAAAGCCGTCGCCACCGCCGACGCCAACGGCCGCATCGCCGAAGCCCACGCCTACCGCGTCGAAGCCACCGGCGCCTGGCGCCTGGCCTTGCGCGTCACCCAACTCGATCCCGTCCGTCCCGTCGAACTTCGGGCCTTCCTGCAAGCGGGCAAAACAGCCCAGCCCGACACCTTGAGCGAAACATGGACCTACATCATTCCTCCCCAATGAACACGACCGCAAACACTGCCTCGACCGGCATGCCGGCAATTCAACGCGGGTCTATGCCCCGTTTGCCCTGGATCGGCGTCAAAGGCTGGATGAAGGGCGAAGACGCCCCGGCCGACGCCGCCTGGCGCGCCAGCGCGCTCGACATGGCGCCTGAAGCCTGGCAGCGCGCGGCCCTCGTGCGCCGCCGCTGGCTGATGTTCTGGGTGCTGGCCGCCACCGCCTTCTCCTCCACGCTGCTGTGGAAGGCCCAGCCGGTGCACGGCCCGGCCGCGCTGCAATGGGCGCAGATGGGCTTGTTCGCGCTGCTGTTCGCCTGGGTCTCGGCCGGCTGCGTCACCGCGGTGATGGGCTTCATCGTGACCCTCAAGGGCGACCCGCACGCGCTCTCGGCCAAGTCCGCCGGCAACACGCCCATCGGCCCGGATGCGCGCACCGCCGTGATCATGCCGATCTGCAACGAAGACGTCGCCACCGTCTTCGCCGGCCTGCGCGCCACCTGCGAGTCCATCGCCGGCACCGGCGCGCAGCGCATCTTCGACGTCTTCGTGCTCTCGGACACCAGCGACGCCGACCTGCGCGCCGCCGAGCTGCAGGCCTGGCAGGCGCTGCGCGAAGCGCTCAAGGGCCAGGGCAGCAGCATCAACGTCTACTACCGCTGGCGCCAGCGCCGCACCCACCGCAAGGCGGGCAACGTGGCCGACTTCTGCCGCCGCTGGGGCAAGAGCTACCGCTACATGGTGGTGCTGGACGCCGACAGCGTGATGAGCGGCGACAGCCTGGTGACCCTGGTGCGCCTGATGGAGAAGCACCCGCGTGCCGGCATCCTGCAGACCGCGCCGCGCGCCGTCGGCCTCGATACCCTGCACGCCCGCGCCCAGCAGTTCGCCAGCCGCGTCACCGGCCGCCTCTTCACCGCCGGCATGCAGTACTGGCAGCTCGGCGAGGCCCACTACTGGGGCCACAACGCGATCATCCGCGTCCAGCCCTTCATGCAGCATTGCGGCCTGGCCGCGCTGCCGGGTACCGGCTCGCTGAGCGGCGGCATCCTCTCGCACGACTTCGTCGAAGCCGCGCTGATGCGCCGCGCCGGCTACCAGGTCTGGCTGGTCAACGACCTGGCCGGCAGCTACGAGCAGCAACCCCCCCACCTGCTGGCCGAGCTGCAGCGCGACCGCCGCTGGTGCCAGGGCAACCTGCAAAACGCCCGCCTGATCGCCGAACCCGGCCTGCACGGCGTGCACCGCGCGATGCTCGCCACCGGCGCGATGGCCTACCTCTCGGCCCCGCTGTGGCTGCTCTACGTGGCGCTGGGCTCGCTGCTGTGGATGACCGGTGGCCACGAGCTGGCGAATGTGCGCCAGGTGTTCTCGCCGCTGGGCGTGGCCGGCCTGTGGGCCGCGACCGCCTCGATGCTGGCCCTGCCCCGCGTGCTGGCGGTGCTGGCGGTCTTCTGGCGCGGCGAACAGGACAGCTATGGCGGCGGCTTCAAGCTGGTCGGCAGCGCGGTCTTCGAGGCCCTGCTGTCCATGCTGCAAGCGCCCGTGCGCATGGCCGCGCACAGCCTGTTCACCATCGGTGCGCTGACCGGCTGGAAGCTGGAGTGGAAGTCGCCCCCGCGCGAAGCCACCGACGTGAGCTGGCGCGAGGCCACGCAGCGTTTCGGCAGCCTGAGCGGCTTCGCGCTGGCGCTGCTGGCCGCCGTGCTGCTGCTCTCGCCCACCGCCGGCTGGTGGCTGATGCCGATGGCCGCGCCGCTGCTGCTGGCCGTGCCCTTCACCGTGCTGAGCAGCCGCTCGGGCTGGGGCGGGCAACTGCGCCGCGCCGGCTGGCTGATGATCCCGGAAGAGAGCAGCTCGCCTTCGGTGCTGCAGCGCGCCTGGGGCTATGCCAGGCAGCCGAGCGCGCTGACGCCGGTCTGGAGCCGCCTGGGCGAATTGAAGAAGCTGGCCACCCTCGCGCGCGAAGCGATGGGCGCCCGCCACACCACCCGCGGCCTGCGCGGCGAGAGCCGGCTGCAACGGGTGCAGCAGTTGATGAACCCGGCGCAGGCTGCGTCCGGCACAGGTCTGAGCGGCGGCGACCGCATGCGCTTCCTGAGCGAACCCCACAGTCTGCAGATGTTGCACACAGCGCTGGCCTGCATGGCGCCGGTGCCGGATCGGCGGCGGGTGCAGCGCGCAGCCTGAGGGCTGCGGCACCCGCGCGGCCTGGGGCCGTTTCGCCTATGGCGAACCGGCAGCAGCGCGATCAGCGCTCGAGCCGGAAGCCCTCGTACTCCGCGTGCGTCCAGCGCAGGTGCACGGTGAACTGGTGACGGCCGGCTGACAACGCGTCGACCGGCAGTTGGCAAAACAGGCTCACACGGCCATCCTCGCCCATCGTCTCCGGCTTGCTGCCGGCGCCGCACGGGGTGTCCTTGCCGTCGGCCTGCAGCTTGAGCGAGGCCATCGTGTCGTCATGGCTGCCGCTGAACAGCATGACGAGCCGGGGCGGCTTGTCGCCGGCTTTGGCCTCGACGGTGCACTCGAAGCGGCGCTCGTCGCCGAAGAGCTTGTGTTCCTGGCAGGACGGTGCGCTCTCCGCGGTTTGCGCCTGGGCAGGGCCGGCGCAAAGCGCCATCATGAACAAGGAGAGTGCGCGGGTAGACGGCATTCTGGAATCCGGTGGGGCAATGAAGTTGCCCCGGATCATGCGCAGGCCGCGTGACAGCCACGTGAAGTGCATCCGGCCATCGCTGCCCGCAACGGCCGCGTCATCTTGCTGTCGCAATGGGTGTGCATGCTCGCGGGATGCCCGAGGCCGCCCCCGAAGTCTTCAGACTCTTTCCCGTTCCCGTGATGCGTTGCCCAGGGGTGCTGGACGCCCCTTTGGTCGCCGGCCTGGTGGAACATTTCAGCGCGCTTGCGATGGAGGACAACAGTTCTTCGGACAAGCTGTCGCACACGCGCATGCTCCGCCCTTCCGACAGCCCCCTGCTGATCGAGGTGGCTGCGCGAACCACGCCGAAGCTGGTGGAGTTCGGCGCGCTGATCTTCGGCGAGCCACTGGGCTGGTCGGTCAAGGAGATGTGGGTCAACGTGCTGAGCCAGGGCGGGCGCCAGGCCATGCACAACCATGCCAACAGCTTCATCTCCGGCATCGTCTACCTGACACCCACGCACCCTGATTCGCAGACGGTGTTCATGAAGTCGCCCGGCGGCACGGACTACTGCTTCAAGAACGACCACGCCGGCAGCACGCCCGGCGAGTTCTGTGCGGACAAGTGGGTCAGCCCGGCGCCACGGCTGGGCGATCTGCTGCTGTTCCCGAGCTACCTCATGCATGCCGTGCCGCCCAACCCGGGCGAACGCCGCATCACGCTGGCGCTGAACGCCATCCCCGCGCGGCTGGAATCCTGGGGCTACGGCATCGGCTTCAGTGGTTGAGGGAGGAGGAGGCCCGCGCGAGCGCGCTCACCGCCGGATGGCGCTGGGCCTGATGGCCGCGTCCGGGTTTGCCGGGCTCGGCTACCAGATCGTCTGGACCCAGCAATGCGCGCTCTGGCTGGGCCACGAGGCGGCCGCGGTCATGGCCGTGGTGGGCGCCTTCTTCGGTGGCTTGACCGCGGGCTCGTGGCTGCTCGCCGGCCGCATCGAGCGCAGCCGCCGCCCCGGCCTCTGGTACGCGCTGTGCGAGGGGGCGATCGGCCTTTGGGGGCTCGTGCTCGCCGTCCTGATGCCTGCAGCTGGCAGTTGGCTGCAATCGCTGATCGGGCTGCAGGCGGCCGGCGCGCTGCCCTGGCTCATCGCCTTCGTGGGCTGCTTCGT
>DATHWJ010000571.1:0-3501 GCA_035460745.1 Ideonella sp.
TCCAGGGAAGAAAAGCAAGGACGCTCAGTGACCGACTCCCGCGTGACCTCGGAGCTCGCCGCGGCGCTTGGCAGCGCCTCAGGAGAGCCCCTCCATGAGGCTGCCGAGGAGCAGAAGGGCTATCGGCAGATCCTCAAATCCTCGGCCATGATCGCCGGCTCGTCGGTGCTGACGATAGGCATCAGCATCGTCCGGGCCAAGATCGTGGCGACCCTGCTCGGCCCCGCGGGCGTGGGCTTGCTGGGGCTTTACAGCGCCATCGCCGACCTGGCTCGCAGCGGTGCGGAGATGGGCATCAACGGCAGCGCAGTGCGCCAGATCGCCCAATCGGCAGAGAGCGGCGACGACCGGAAGATCGCGATGACGCTGCTGGCTGTGCGCCGCCTGGCGCTCATCCTCGGCATCCTGGGTGGCCTGGCGCTCGCGGCCCTCTCGGTGCCCGTCTCCCGCATGACCTTCGGCGACGAGCTGCACAGCGGCGCCATCGCGCTGCTGGGCCTGGCCGTCCTGCTGCGGCTGGTCTCCGACGCCCAGGGCGCCCTGTTGCAAGGCACACGCCGCATCGCCGATCTCGCCCGGATGACCGTCTGGGGAGGCCTGCTCGGCAGCCTGGCGATGATCGCGCTGGTCGTCCTGCTGGCGGAGCGCGGCCTGGCGCTCTCGCTGGTGGCCGTGGCCGGGACCTCGCTCGCGGTCTCCTGGTGGTACGCGCGCAAGCTGAAAGCGCCCGTCGGCACCGTGTCCGGCTGGTCCGCCTTGCGGTCCCAGGCGCTGCCGATGCTGCAGCTCGGCGTGGCCTTCATGCTCAGCGGCCTGCTGATGATGGGCGCGGCCTATGCGGTGCGCAGCATCGTCGTGCGCGAACTGGGCCTGGCCGAGGCGGGGCTGTTCCAATCGGCCTGGGCCATGGGCGGCCTGTACGTCGGCATCGTGCTGCAGGCGATGGCGACCGATTTCTACCCCCGCCTCGTCGGTGCCGCCAACGACGACACCGTCAGCAACCTGCTGGTCAACCAGCAGTCCACCGTCAGCCTGCTGCTGGCCGGACCGGGGGTGCTCGCCACGCTGGCGCTGGCGCCGTGGGTGCTCGCCCTCTTCTACTCCTCTGCCTTTGTCGGCGCGGTCGATGTGCTGCGCTGGCTGTGCCTGGGCATGGCCTTGCGGGTCGTGACCTGGCCGCTGGGCTACGTGCTGGTCGCTCGCGCGCAACAGCGGATGTTCATCGCCACCGAGCTGCTCTGGGCCACCGTCAACGTCACGCTGTCCGTCGCCTGCGTGCGCAGCTTCGGCCTGGCCGGCGCCGGCCTGGCGTTCTTCATCACCTATGCGCTGCACGCCGTGCTGATCTACGTGCTGCTGCGCCGCCTGACCGGCTTTCGCTACTCGGCACAGAACCGCAAGGCCTGCGCGCTGTTCCTGTCCTCCATAGGCATCGTCTTCGCCGGCCTGCAATTGCTGCCTGCCGGGGCAGGTCTGGGCCTGGCCGTTCTTGCCACGCTGTGGAGCGCGGCGTACTCGCTCAGGGGCATTCTGAAGCTCGTCCCCGAAGAGCAGTTGCCGCCGCGGCTGCGCCGGCTGGTGGCTGCACTTGCCGACTTCGCCAAGCGTCGCCAATCCGCTGGCCGATTGCGTGAACTCAACCGGGGCCCGGACGGCCAACCCTAGCATCGATCCAGAAGGAGCGCCCTGCACGGATCGAGAACCTCGCTCGTCGCACACAACAACAGAACCCCGAGATGTACCCGAGACCAGCCCTGCAACCTGCCGACGCCGAGAACCGGTCAGCCCCCATGAAGGTGCTGGTCTTCGCACACCGGCTCGAGTACGGCGGAACCCAGGTGAACGCCATCGAGCTGGCGGCCGCATTGCGCGACCTGCACGGCATGGAGATCGTCTTCTTCGCAACCCCTGGCCCCCTGCTCGAACTGGTCAAGGCCAAGGGTCTGCGCTATGTCTGCGCACCCGACGCGCGCACCCACCCCTCACCCACGCGCATGCGAGCGCTGCGCAAGGTGGTCCGTGCCGAACGGCCCGATGTGCTCCACGTCTGGGATTGGTGGCAGTGCCTGGATGCCTACTTCTCCGTGCATCTCGCGATGGGCATTCCCATGGTGGTGACGGACATGATGATGGACCTGACGCGGGTGCTGCCGAAGAAGCTCTTCACCACCTTCGGAACCCCTCTGCTGGTGGAGCAGGCCCGCGCCGATGGCCGGCCGCTCGCGGCGCTCCTGTTGCCGCCTGTCGATACCCGCGAAAACGCGATGGCGGCGGTCGATGCCGTGCCGTTTCGACTGCAGCACGACCTCAAGCCGGACGACCTCACGCTGGTCACCGTCTCGCGCCTGGCCGACTTCATGAAATCCGAAAGCCTGGTGCGCACCGTGGATGCGGTGCGCCGGCTCGGGCGCGAGCTCCCGCTGCGGCTGGTGATCGTCGGCGACGGCGCCGCCAGGCCGCACCTTCAGCAACTTGCAGAGGCCGCGAATGCGGAACTCGGGCGTGCGGCCGTGACACTCGCGGGCGCCCTGCTGGATCCGCGGCCGGCCTACGCTGCGGCCGATATCGTGGTCGGCATGGGGGGCTCGTCGCTGCGCGGAATGGCCTTCGGCAAACCTGTCGTCATCGTTGGCGAAAGAGGCTTCTCCGAGATCTTCTCGCCTGCCACAGCCGATCTCTTTCTGCACCAGGGCATGTACGGCACCGGCGACGACGATCCCGGCAATGCGCGCCTGAGCTCGAACATCCGCTCGCTCGTCCTGAACCTCGCAGGCCTGCCCGCCCTGGGCGCCTTCTCGCGCCGCTTCGTCGAAGCGAACTTCTCGCTGGAGGCGGTCAGCCTCAAGCTCGCCCAGCTGTGCCGGTCCGCCCTGGCGCATGCGCCCAGCCCCCACGGCAGTGCGTTCGACGCGTTGAGGACCGGACTTGTCTACCTGCGGGAGAGACGCTTCCTGACCCCCTCGGCCGACAGCTCCGAAGCACGCGCCATACGGCTTGCCCAGGCCGCGCCGCCCCTGGGCCGCGGCTAGTCCGATCCGGAGCCTCCATCGTGTCCGAGCTGGTATCCGTCCTCGTGCCCGCCTACAACGCGCAGCGCAGCCTTGCGCAGACCTTGCGGTCCGCGCTGGCACAGACCTGGCCGAGGCTGGAGATCATCGTGGTCGATGACGGCTCGACGGACAGCACGCTGGAGATCGCGCGGCGCACGGGTTCTGCCCGAGTCTGCGTCCTCACGCAAGACAATGCGGGCGCAGCGGCTGCTCGCAACGCCGCCTTGAAGAGCGCCCAGGGAAGCTACATCCAGTTCCTCGACGCCGACGATCTGCTGGCCCCGGACAAGATTTCGACACAGCTGAAAGGCGCCGGCGCCGGCGAACGGTCCAGGCTGCTGCTGACCGGTCGCTGGGGCCGCTTCCATCGCGATCCGGCCGGGGCCCGATTCGATCGCAGCTGCCTGTGGCAGGACCTGGCGCCCACCGAGTGGCTGCATCGCAAGCTGCA
>DATHWJ010000572.1:0-7218 GCA_035460745.1 Ideonella sp.
GGACGTGCGCGAGGCGCACAGCGTCACGCTGCGCGAGGCGATGGCGCTGGCGGCCGGGCGAGACCTGATCGCGCGCCAGTACCTGAACGGCTACGCCGAGCTGTTCGAGCTCGGTTTGCACAGCCTGCCGCCGGCGTTTTCACTGCAGCCCGAGGCGGCCGAGGCGGCCTCGGCCGACGCGGCCACGGCGGCCGCCGTGCAGCAGCTTTACCTGGCGCTGCTGGCCCGGCTGCCCGATTCACACATTGTTCGAAAACACGGCGAGGCCGTGGCACAGAATGTCATGCGCTCGGCGCAGGGCTTCGCCGAGCGCGCGGCGGCCGGCGAAGCGCTCGCTGGCGACCCCGCCTGGGCGGCCTGGGACGCCGAGCTCAAGCAGCAACGCATCAACCCCGGTACGACGGCCGATTTCACCGTGGCGACGCTGCTGCTGGCCGGCCTCGCCGAGCGTCCCGGCCGCCCCGCGCCGGGCCCGCGGTAGCAGACCGCCGGCCGGTGGCACGGATCGTGATACCCATGGCTCTACGCTGGCCGTTCGGCCAGTGTCTTGATCATCCGAGAACCACTTCCAGGAGATACAGAAACCATGGCAAAAATTGATCGCATGATGGTTGGTGAATCGCTGGTCGGCGACGGCAACGAAGTTGCCCACATCGACCTGCTCATCGGCCCGCGTGGCAGCCCCGCCGAGGCCGCTTTCGCCAACGCGCTGACCAACAACAAGGACGGCTTCACGTCGCTGCTGGCCGTGGTCGCGCCCAACCTGCTGACCAAGCCGGCGACCGTGATGTTCAACAAGGTCACCATCAAGGGCGCCAAGCAGGCCGTCCAGATGTTCGGCCCGGCCCAGCGCGGCGTCGCGATGGCGGTGGCGGATTCGGTCGAGGACGGCACCATCCCGGCCGACGAAGCCGACAACCTCTTCATCTGCGTCGGCGTCTTCATCCACTGGCTGGCCGAAGACGACGCCAAGATCCAGGACTACAACTACAAGGCCGTGCGGGAGTCCATCCAGCGCGCCGTGGCCGGCTCGCCGACCGCCGCCGAAGTGGTCGCCAAGAATGGCAGCGCCGCCCACCCGTTCGCCGCGCACAGCTGAGCCGCTGAGCGGGCCGCCGGCGTGCCGCCGGCGTGCCGCGCCGGTAGCCAGGCCATAAAAAAAAGCCGCCTTCGGTTCGGGCGGCTTTTTCCGTTGCGGGCGGCCTGCCCGCCAGCGCCTCAGCGCCCGCCCGGCACCATGCCGCTGCCCAGCAGCTGCAGCACCGCGGCGCTGCGGCCGGCCGCCTTGTGCGGCGTGCGCCGCGACGCGGTCCGCTCGATCTGCACGCCCATGGCCTGCACGTCGGGGTATTTGTGCGGCTTCACCACCTTGACCCGCACCCAGCTGGCGCCGAACTCGTCCAGCAGGATGTCGGCGATCGCCTCGGCGAACGCCTCCAGCAGCTTGATGCGGTGCTCGGCCAGCAGCCGCACCAGCCGCTCGCGCACGACACCGTAGTCGATGGTGTCGGCGATGTGGTCGGTATCGCAGGCGCGTGCGCGCGGCAGGCCCGCATGCACGTCGATCACCAGTGGCTGCGGGCGGTGCAACTCGACGTCGTGGATGCCGATCACCGTCTCGCCGGTGAAGCCCTCGAGGAAGATCAAGTCCATCGCGCCCGGGGCGGGTGCGGCCGCCGGGCCGGGGTCGGAAGCGGCAAAAGTGCGGATGCTGTTCAAGGGGTCTCCTGTCGTTGGCGCGGGCGATGAAGGCAGCGGAGCTGCAAAATGCGAGCCAAGCTGGGCCGGGGGCCGATACACACTCAATCCACTCGGGGAACACCCGTGTTTAACCCGGTAGCCGGGCGGTTCACCCGAACCACAATAGGCACCCGCCGCCCCGGCCGGAAGTCGAACGTTGGGAGACACGAATGGCATTGATGCTTCGAGATCATGACCGCCACGCCGATCGCGTCTTCGACGTCGTGCGCAGCGGTCTGCATGACCAGGACAACGATGTGGTCACGCGCTCGTGGAGCCGCTGCCTGAACGAATACCAGCTGCACCCGGACAAGCCGCGCGAGCCCTCCATCATCGCCAACGCGGCGCTGCAAAGCCGCTGCGAGCAGCGTGCCGACGTGATCGACTGCGCCCGCTACGAGATGACCACGCTGTACCAGCAGCTCGCCGACATGGAGTCGGCCGTGGTGCTCACCGACACCGACGGCGTCATCGTGCACATGGTCTCGTCGCCCGAGTTCGCGGCCGAGGTCGCGCCGCTGGGCCTGGTGGCCGGCGGCATGTGGAGCGAGATCGAGGCCGGCACCAACGGCATGGGCACCTGCCTGGCGTCGGCGCGGCCGGTCTCCATCCGCCGCGAGGACCACTTCTTCAGCCAGCTCACCCAGCTCACCTGTTCGGCCGTGCCGGTCTTCGACCCCTCCGGCGAGATCGCCGCGGTGCTCGACGTGACCAGCCGCTCCGGCATGATGCAGCAGCATCTGCTGGTGCTGCTCGGCATGACGGCCCGCATGATAGAGAACCGCCTGCTCGACCAGCGCTTCCGCAGCGCCCACCCGCTGCACTTCCACAGCCGGCCCGAGTTCGTCTACACGCTGCACGAAGGCAAGCTCGCGGTCGACGACGACGGCCGGGTGCTCGCGGCCAACCGCAGCGCGCTGTTCCAGCTCGGCCTCAACTCGATGGACGACATCCGCTCGCGCCGCATCGAAGACCTCTTCCAGACCTCGCTGGAAGACATGCTGCAGCGCAGCACCTCCTCGTCCTTTCACCCGGTCGTCACCTACCGCGCCAATGCCGCGCTGCGCTTCTTCGCGGTGGCACGCCGGCCGGCCTCGGCGTCGGACGCCACGGCGAACACCGGGCAACTGCCGGGCGGTGTCGCCGCGGCGGCGGGGGCGGCACGGCGCCCGTTGCGCGTGGCGGGCGGGCGCGGCGCAGGCGTGTCCACCGTCAGTTCCACCTTCAAGGACCCCAAGCTGGTGGCCCACCTGGAGACGGCGCGCCGCGTGATCGCCCGCCAGACCCCCGTGCTGCTGTGCGGCGAGACGGGCTCCGGCAAGGAGGTCTTCGCCCGCGCTGTGCACGACGCCAGCCCGCATGCCCAGGGCGCCTTCGTCGCCGTCAACTGCGCCAGCCTGCCCGAGACGCTGATCGAGTCCGAGCTCTTCGGCTACCGTGCCGGCGCCTTCACCGGCGCGCAGCGCACCGGCCGCCGCGGCAAGATCCTGCAGGCCGACGGCGGCACCTTGTTCCTCGACGAGATCGCCGACATGCCACTGGAGCTGCAGGCCCGCCTGCTGCGCGTGCTCGACGAGCGGCAGGTGACGCCGCTGGGCACCGAAGAAACCCACGCGGTCGACTTCCAGCTCATCAGCGCCAGCCACAACCACCTGCCCAGCCTGGTGGCGCAGGGCCGCTTCCGCGAAGACCTCTACTACCGCCTCGCCGGCATCGAGCTGCAGCTGCCGCCGCTGCGCGACCGGGCCGACAAGCGCGAGCTGATACGCGGCGTGCTGGCCGCCGAGGCCGGCGGCGACGGCGTGCTCAGCGCCGACGCCGAGCGCGCGCTGATGGACCACACCTGGCCCGGCAACATCCGCCAGCTGCGCCACGTGCTGCGCAGCGCCGCCGCGCTGGCCGACGGCAAGCCCATCACACGCGAGCACCTGCCCTCGCTGGTCGCCAGCGCGCCGCCCGCGCCTGTGCCCTCGGCCCAGCCGGCGGCTTCGGCAGCGGCCGGCCCCGCGGCGCCGGAGGAGCCGCCGGTCAAGCTCAACCCCATCCAGGCCAACGAGCGCCAAGTGCTGGTACAAATGCTCGAGCAACACCGTTGGAACGTCAGCAACGTCGCCAAGGCGCTCGATGTCAGCCGAAACACCCTCTACCGCAAGCTCCACAAGCTCCACATCGAGATCTCGCATCCCGAGTGAGGCGGGCGCGCCGCCCGCGCCCCCCGCGCCCCCCGCGCCTGCCAGCACCATGACCCGTCCACGCAGCGTGGACGAAGACGCGCTGGCGCCCGAGCCGGCGCTGCCCAAACGCTCCCGCTTCGCCTGGTGCATCACCGGCTCCGGCCACTTCCTCGAAGAGTCCATGGCGCTCGCCGAGCGCCTGCCGCAGGTCGATCTCTTTCTCTCGGCCGCTGCCGAAGAGGTGCTGGAGATCTACAAGCTGCACATCGAGTCGCTGAAGCCGCGCTTCCGCGTCTTTCGCGACAAGACCGCCAGCGGCGTGCCGGTGGGCATGCTCTACGACGACGTCTACCACACCGTCGTGATCGCGCCTGCCACCAGCAACACCGTGGCCAAGTGCGCCTTCGGCATCAGCGATTCGCTGCCCACCAACATGTTCGCCCAGGCCGGCAAGCTCGGCATCCCCGGCATCGTCTTCGCCTGCGACACCGAGCCGGTGGTGGTCACCAAGTCGCCGCACGACTGGGTCACGCTGCGGCCGCGTGGCATCGAGTTCCAGAACGTGGAGCGGCTGAAGGCGATCGACTTCTGCGAGGTGGTCGCGTCGCCGGCCGAGCTCGAGGGTGCGCTGGGTGCGCGCCTGGCGGCGCTGTCGCTGGCGTGGCAAGCCTGAGCGGCGCTGTGGAACACATCGTCTTCTTGACCGGCCACCTGGCCCAGCCCAGCCTGACGCGGGTGCTGGGCACGATCGTCGATGCACCCTTCACCTGGGAGATCCGCGATCTCGGCTTGCAGGTGGCGGCGCTGATGACGGCCGAGATGATCCGCCGCCGCGTGGCGCTGCCGGTGCAGGCCGACCGCATCATCGTGCCGGGGCGCTGCCGGGGCGATGTCGATGCGCTCAGCGAGCACTTCGGCGTGCCGGTGCAACGCGGGCCGGAAGAGCTGAAGGACTTGCCGCGCTTCTTCAACCGCGCGGCCCAGGCCATCGACCTGAACGAGTACGAGGTCGCGATCTTTGCCGAGATCGTCGATGCGCCGCGCCTGACGGTGGCGCAGATCGTCGAGCGCGCGCGCAGCCTGGTGGCCGACGGCGCCAACGTGATCGACCTGGGCGGCTTGCCGGAGACGCGCTTCGACCACCTGGCCGAGAGCGTGCAGGCGCTGAAGGCCGAGGGCTTCACGGTGAGCGTCGATTCCATCGACCCGGAGGAGCTGCTGCGCGGCGGCCGGGCCGGCGCGGACTACCTGCTGAGCCTGACGCTGGACACCCTGTGGGTGGCCGACGAAGTGGCGGCCACGCCGGTGCTGATCCCGCGCACGCCTAGCGACGAGGCCTCGCTGCACGAGGCTGTCGCGCTGATGCAGCGCAAGGGCCGCGCCTTCCTGGCCGACGCCATCCTCGACCCCATCCCGTTCGGCCTGACGGCCTCCATCGTGCGCTACCACCGCCTGCGCGAGCGCTTCCCCGATGCGCCCATCATGATGGGCGTGGGCAACGTCACCGAGCTGACCGAGGCCGACACCAGCGGCATCAACGCCGTGCTGTTCGGCATCTGCGCCGAGCTCGACGTGGCCGCGGTGCTGACCACCCAGGTCAGCCAGCACGCGCGCCGCGCGGTGCGCGAGGCCGACTGGGCGCGCCGCATCATGCACGCCGCGAGCCGCCACAACACCCTGCCCAAGGGCATGAGCGACGCGCTGATGACGGTGCACGACAAGCGCCCCTTCCCCGACTCGGCGGCGGAGATCGCGCAGATCGCCGCGCAGGTGCGCGACCCCAACTTCCGCGTGCAGGTCTCGGCCGAAGGCCTGCACGTCTACAACCGCGACGGCCTGCGCCAGGGGCAGGGCGCCTTCGAGCTCTGGCCGCAGCTCAAGCTGGAGCACGACGCCCACCACGCCTTCTACATGGGCGTGGAACTTGCACATGCCGAGATCGCGTGGCGGCTCGGCAAGCGCTACACCCAGGACCAGCCGCTGAACTGGGGCTGCGCGGTGGAACAGACTGCGCAGGATCTGAACAGCTGGTGCGCGCCGGGCAGCACCATGACCACCGGCCGGGCGCGCAACCCGGCGCCGGACCAAACGCCGGCACCCATGAAGACCGAAGCAGCGGCGCAACGAGACAACGACCCGAATGAATGACGTGATCTTCGAGACCGTGGTCACCACGGTGTCCACCCAGGGCCTGCCGCACGTGGCGCCCATGGGGGTGCGCTACCGCGGCGGCGACGTCATCCTGATGCCCTTCAAGCCCTCGGCCACGCACGACAACATCGCCGCCACCGGCCACGCCGTGCTCAACATCGTGACCGACACGCGTGTCTTCGCCGGCTGCGTGACGGGGCGCAAGCAGTGGCCCACGCTGCCGGCCGGGCAGGCCGGCGGCGTGCGCCTGGCCTGCGCGCTCAGCCACGTCGAGCTGCAGCTCGCCGAGCGCAGCGACGACCCGCAGCGCCCGGTGCTGCGCATGGCGCGCGTGGGCGAGGTGCAGCACGCGCCGTTCATCGGCTTCAACCGCGCCCAGTCGGCGGTGCTGGAGGGGGCGGTGCTGGTCAGCCGCCTGCACATGCTGCCGGCGGCCAAGGTGGACACCGAGATGGCCTACCTGCAGATCGCGATCGACAAGACCGCCGGTCCCGAAGAGCGCGAGGCCTGGGGCTGGCTGCAGGACGCGATCGCGCGCCACCGCAGCGCCCAGCCGGCCGTGCTCAAGGTGCAGGCATGACCCGTTTGCTCGTCAGCGTGCGCGACGTGCCCGAGGCGCTGCTGGCCGCCAGCGGCGGCGCCGACTTCATCGACCTCAAGGAGCCGCGTGAAGGCGCGCTCGGCGGCCTGGCCGTGCACACCATCACCGCCATCGTCGCGTCGCTGCGCGCGCGCGGCGTCACGCTGCCGATCAGCGCCACCATCGGCGACCTGGGCATGGACCAGCTCGACGCCATCCTGGCCCGGGTGCATGCGGTGGCCGCCTGCCGGGTCGACTATGTCAAGGTCGGCATCACGCGCGCGCCGCAGGCCGCCGCGGTGCTGGCCGCGCTGGCCGCCAGCGGCCACGCCATCGTGCCGGTCTTCATCGCCGACCGCGGGCTGGACTTCGAGCGGGTGCAGCAGGCGGGCGAGCTCGGCTTCCCCGGCGTGATGGTGGACACCGCTGACAAGCTGGCCGGCAACGAGACCGTCAAGCAGGCGCTGATGGCCGGCATGGGCATCAGCTTCCTGTCGGCCCACGCGGTGCAGGTGGAGCTCGCCGCCGGCCGCATCGCGGTGCTCGACGTGGTGGACATGCCGAAGTGGCTGG
>DATHWJ010000573.1:0-3605 GCA_035460745.1 Ideonella sp.
ACCACCACCACTGAGATGGCAGGCGATGGCCGACGAAGGCAGCCACTTCGAGTTGCTGGGCGTGCACGACGTGCGCTTTGGCGAGGGCGAGCGGTGGGCGACGGCCCGCCTGGACGGCACTTACCGCTGCGACGCGGCGACCTTCGGTGCAGACCCGTCACCGGCCCGGGCCAAGACCTGCGAGGTGATCCTGCTGCCGCAGGCATCGACGATGGCGCGGCTGGCCTGGCAGGCGAGCGCCGACGCGCTCGTCGTCGGCTACCGCGTCTACCACGGCGCCCGACCGGGCAGCTACCTGCAGCCGCTGGGAAGCGGGCTGGGGGCGGGCCTGCGCACCACCTTCGCGGTGGTGGGGCTGGCGACGGGGCGGAGGCACTACTTCGCCGTGACGGCCGTGGACAGCGCCGGCTCCGAGAGCAGCTACTCGAACGAGGCGTCGAAGAAGGGGCCTTGAGCGGCGCGGGCTCGCGGGCCGCACGCTGGTGGAGCCGGCTCGCCGCGGGCGAGTACAGCAACACGCCGACCTGCAGCCACAGCGCCGGGTGGCCTGCTCGCCGTCTTCATGCGCTGCCACCACCTTGCCAGCGCCCGGGTGGCCCGCCAAACTGGGGGCCCTCATCCGTTCGGGAGCCCAACATGCCGGCACGCGAAATCATCATCGACGGCGTCACCCTGCTGGTCGAAGTGGACGAAGGGGACTCGCCGTCGGCGGCAGGCTCCTCGGGCCTGGTGGAGCGCGGCGCGGTGGCCGACCGGGTGCGCGACGCTGGCGCCGAGCTGCGCAGCATGCTCGGCGCGCTGATGCGGCCGGTGCGCCAGGCGCTGGACGAGGCGCAGCCCGACAGCTGGGGCCTGGAGCTCAGCATCGGCTTCAAGGGCACGGCGGGCGTGCCCTGCCTCACCCAGGGCGAGGCCAATGCGGCCATCAAGGTGACGGCCAGCTGGAAAAAGGCCGCTTAAGGCACCGACACCGGGGCCGGGCGGAGCGCCGCACGCCCGCAGGCCGGGGCGTCGTTCAACAGCCGGCAGCGCTCGCGGTCGCCGTCCCAGGTCCGCCGCGAGGGCGTCTGCACCGAGGCGAGCAGGGCCGCCGAGTCGGCCGGCACCAGGCGGCCCTCCTGGTCGCGCAGGTAGCCGCCGGCGTCGCTCAGTTGCGCGCCGGGCAGCATGGCGGTTTCGGTCTCGAACAGCGGTTTGCGCGTCTGCAGGCTGTACACGCGCAGCCGCCCGCCACCCTGCAGGATCACGGCCATCACCCCGCCGGTGCGGCTGAACTGGGCGTCGCTCACTTCGCCTTCGCCCTCCAGCCTGACCGCCGCCGGCTCGGCCAGCGCACGCACCTGCCAGCGGCCGTTCATCTGGGCCCACGCGTAGGCCGCGCCGGGCTCGATCTGGAACTGCGCCGGCAGGCTGCCCCGCGGGCGGCCGTCCTCCAGGCTGCGCAGCTCCCAGGGCCCGCTGGCGGCCTGCAAGGCGACCAGGCCGGTCTCGGCGTTGACCAGCGCCTCGCCCGCCGAGCGGCCCTCCACGACCACGGCCGGCGCGTTCGACGGCGAGCGCAGGTCCCACAACTCGCTGCGGGCCGCGCTGGCGAGCAGCAAGGCCCGGCCCTGGCCGCGGAAGCCCACCGTGTAGCCGCTGCCGGCAGGCCGCTCGATGCTGCGCACCAGCCTGGCAGCACCGGCCTCGACGGCATAGACATCGACCTTGAGCATGCCGCCGACCGTGCGCTTCACCGCGAAGCTGCGGCCGTTGCCAAGCTCGATGCCCGCCGACGCCGCGTCGCGCGGACGGGCCTTGGGCGAGGTGCCCGGCGGGTCGGCGCGGAACACCACGGCCTGCGCCGCGGCCGAGTAGACCAGCCACTGGCGCTCGTCGGTCAGCAGGTACAGCGTCTCGGCACGGGCGAGGTGGTTGGTGTAGGGCTGCTCGTGCGGCGCCGCGGCGGGCGAACGCAGGTCCTGGCTGACGATGCAGCGCGGCGCCTCGCCGCGCTCGGGGGCCGGGCCGCAGTCGGCGCGGAAGTGCAGGCTGCGGCCGTCGGCATCGAGCACGAAGTCGCGCGGGTCGGCATAGCGGCCCTTGCCGCCGAGCGGGCGCAATACGGCATTGCTCCGCATGGCCCGGGCTTCGATCCCCGCTTCGGCATCGGTGTAGGTGCGCACCACCGCCACCTCGTCATTCGCGCTCAGCCAGACGGCGCCACCGCTTTCGCTCAAGGAATTCGCGCTGGCGCCCAGGTCGAACAAGCGCACCGAACCGTCGTTGCCCTTGATCGCGAGCCGCTCGCCACCGGTGCTGACGGACAGCAGCGGCTCGTACGAGGTGCTGGGCGGCAGGTCGAAGGCGCCCTGCAGGCGCAGGGTCGCGCCGCCGCGCAGGTCGACCAGCTGCGCCTCGTTGGAGCGGCGCATCAGCTTGACGAGGTAGCGCCCGTCGGGGCTGAACACGATGTCCTCGACCACGCTGGTTTCTTCGGACATGCTGGGCGCGGCCTGGGTCTCGCCGAGGCGGCGCAGGTCGTGCAGGCACAACTGCGGCGCCAGCACCACGCCCAACTGCGAACCGCCGGCGGCATAGCTGTAGCCGGCGTCCTTGCAGGAAGGCCCGGTGGCGACCTGCGGGGCCTTGGCAAACCCGTCGGCCGTGCGTTCGAAGACCAGCGTGCGGGCGCCCAGGTCCGCCGCGCCGGGTGCGGCGACCAGCACCAGGCGTCCGCCGGCCTCGCTGAACAAGACATCGAACAGCGAGGGATCCTTCTCCGGCAGCTCGTAGGACAGCAGCTGCCGCCGGTCGCGCACAGCCCAGGCCGCGGCGCGGCGGCCGTCGTTGGACAAGGCCACCACGACCTGCCCGTCGCTGCCTATCTTCACCCGCTTGGCGGCGAGCTTGGGCTCCAGCGGCAGCAAGGCAGGGCCGGCACCGGTCTGCCACAGCCACACCCCCTCGTCGGTGCCGACCGCGGCCGACCGGCCGTCCGGCGCAAAGGCCAGGGCGTTGACGTCGCCCGGCGGCTTCGGCCAAGCCAGCCGGTGCTGCAGGTCGGCTCCGCCGCCGGGGGCCAGCCGCCACTCGCTGAGCTCCTTGCCGTTGGCCGACAACATTCGCTGGCCATCGGCGCTGAGCGCGAGCGCATCGACCGCGCCCAGGGCGTCGAACGGCAGGCGCGCATAGGCACGGCGGAAGCGCGAGGCTTCGAGCAGCGTCGGCGTCAGCGGCATCAGCAAGGCGGGGTCGAGCAGCACCGCCTCCTTGGCATAGAACAGGCTCAGATCGGAGTCGGTGGTGGCGCTGGAGGAGGCCTTGGCCGCCAGCCGGTCGGCCCGGGCGCGGGCCAGGTCGCGCTGCAGCGAGGCCTGCTGCTGCTCGGCGCGCCGCAGCGCGAGGTCGGCGGACATGCGGTCCAGCCCCGCCTTGAAGATCACGTCCTCCGCGTGGTCCTCGGCGTCCCTGGCCTTGGCTTCGATGCGCTGCGCCTCGCGCCTGGCCCTGTCCACGATCTCCTCCTTCTCGGCCTTGGCGTTGCGCTGCACCGCCTGCTTCTCGAACTGGGCCTCGCTGACGCGCAACGCGGAGAGCCGTGCGGCCTGGTTCCAGCCCCACCA
>DATHWJ010000574.1:0-4690 GCA_035460745.1 Ideonella sp.
CTTGTTCACGGACAAGCAGCTTCGCTCCACGCTTCCTCCCCACATTCGGTCGCCCTCATGCAGTTGCGCTTCGCTTCGTTTGCTGTGATCAACTTACGGCGGGACTTGCACCCGCAAGAGTGCGCCCGTGCCGGGCGCACAAGAAAAAGGCGGCGAGCCTTTGAAGCTTCGCCGCCTTATCGCTCGCGAGGAGCGCTGTGATCTGCAGTGATCAGTAGCCGCCGCGGCCACCGCCGCCACCGCAACCGTAGCCACCGCGGCCACCACCACCACCGCCGCCATAACCACCGCCGCCGCCGCTGCGCTCTTCGCGCGGACGAGCTTCGTTGACGGTGAGGGCGAGGCCGTCGATCGATTGGCCATTCATGCCGCGGATCGCTGCTGCTGCCTGTTCATCGGTCGCCATTTCGACGAAGCCGAAGCCCTTGGAGCGGCCGCTGTCGCGGTCCATCATGACCTTTGCAGAGGTCACGCTGCCGAATTCGGCGAACGCTTGCTGCATCGATTGGTCGGTAACGCTGTAGGCCAGATTGCCCACGTAAAGTCGATTTCCCACTGAAAGTACCTTTTGTAACGAGTAACACCAAAACCCGGATATGGCAGCGACCGGGTCTCGGACTAGCTCATGTGTGGGCAAAGGAGGTCGCGAGTGTGAGGCCTTGTGAATACCCTGGATATACCAAGGCTGAAAAAAAGCCCTGATAAGTTGTTATCGCACAACTTACAGGGAAAACACCCAGGCATTTCATATGCAATCCGGCATTTGCGTGCCCGCCATCAGCCGCCTGCGCCTGGGCGGTAAGCTTGGCAGCAGCCGTACCCGCCCTTCAGAACCACCCTCTCAAAGGAACGCAGCATGAAACTCCAAGGAAAAACCGCCATCGTCACCGGCGCCGCCAGCGGCATCGGCAAGGCCATCGCCGACCTGCTGGCCAAGGAAGGCGCGGCGGTCGCGATCGCCGACATCAACCTCGCGGCCGCCCAGGCCGCGGCCAAGACCATCGAAGACGCGGGCGGCCGGGCGATGGGCATCGCGATGGACGTGACCGACGAGAAGGCGGTCGATGCCGGCACCGACGAGGTCGCCAAGGCCTTTGGCGGGGTGGACATCCTGGTCTCCAACGCCGGCATACAGATCGTCAACCCGATCGAGAACTACAGCTACGCCGACTGGAAGAAGATGATGGCCATCCATGTGGACGGCGCCTTCCTGACCACCCGCGCCGCGCTGCGCCATATGTACAAGGACGACAAGGGCGGCACCGTGATCTACATGGGCTCGGTGCACTCGCACGAGGCCTCGCCGCTGAAGTCGGCCTACGTGACGGCCAAGCACGGCCTGATCGGCCTGTCCAAGGTGCTGGCCAAGGAGGGCGCCAAGCACAACGTGCGCTCGCACGTGATCTGCCCCGGCTTCGTGCGCACGCCGCTGGTGGAGAAGCAGATCCCCGAGCAGGCCAAGGAGCTGGGCATCAGCGAGGACGAGGTCGTCAAGAAGGTGATGCTGGGCAACACGGTGGACGGCGTCTTCACCACCGTGGACGACGTGGCGCAGACGGCGCTGTTCCTCTGCGCCTTCCCCTCCGCCGCGCTGACGGGGCAATCCTTCGTCGTGAGCCACGGCTGGTTCATGCAATGAGCCCGGCGCCGAGCAAGGCCGCCAGGAAGCCCGCCGCGGCCAAGCCGGCCGCCAGCCCCCAACTGCCCAAGGGCCGGGTGGCCGACAACGCCCCCTTCGACCTGGTCGGCTGCGAGCCGCCGCACAAGGCCTACGCCAGCGTGGCGCTGGTGCTGCAAGGCGGCGGCGCGCTCGGCAGCTACCAGGCCGGCGTCTACCAGGGGCTCAACGAAGCCCAGGTGCGGCCCAACTGGGTGGCCGGCATCTCGATCGGCTCGCTCAACGCGGCCATCATCGCTGGCAACCCGCCCGAGCGCCGCGTAGCCCGGCTGCAGGCCTTCTGGGACCACATCTGCCGGCAGCCCTGGTGGCCGCGCCTGCCCTACAGCACGCTGGGCGACCATGCCCAGTGCCTGCCCGAGGGCGTGCGGCGCTGGATCTCGCAGCTCGAGGCCTCGCGCTCGATGAACGAGGGCCAGAACGGCTTCTTCACGCCGCGGCCGCTGCCGCCTCTCTTCCCCGGCCTGGGCGACGCGACCCAGGCCAGCTACTACGACACCTCGCCGCTGCGCCAGACGCTGCTGGAGTTCGCCGACTTCGACCTCATCAACCGGCCCAAGGAGATGCGCGTCTCGGTGGGCGCGGTGCAGGTGCGCAGCGGCAACTTCGTCTACTTCGACAATACCAGGCGCACCTTGCGGCCCGAGCACTTCATGGCCTCGGGCGCGCTGCCGCCGGGCTTCCCGGCGGTGGAGGTGGACGGCGAGCTCTACTGGGACGGCGGCCTGGTCTCAAACACACCGCTGCTGCACGTGCTGCAGAGCGAGCCGCGCGAGGACATGCTGGTCTTCCAGGTCGACCTCTGGAGCGCACGCGGCAAGCTGCCGACCACGATGTCGGAAGTCGTCGAGCGGCAGAAGGACATCCAGTACTCCAGCCGCACCCGCATGATCACCGACTACATGCACCAGCAGCAGCTCTACCGCAAGCAGTTCGCCGAGCTGCTCGCGCTGCTGCCGCCGGCCCAGCGCAAGCAGCCGGCCGCGCTGCGCGCCGCCGAGCTGGCCTGCAACCGGCGCTGCAACGTGATCCAGCTGATCTACCAGGACAAGCCCTATGAGAGCGACGCCAAGGACTACGAGTTCGGCCAGCTCGCGCTGCACGAGCACTGGGCCAGCGGGCTGGCCGACGTGCGCCACACGCTGGACCGGCCGCAGTGGCTGGCGATGCCCAGCGCCGACCACCCCTTCGTGACGCACGACGTGCACCGGCTGCGCGATCACTGAGCCACGCGCGGGGCGGAGGAAGCGGGGAAACCCTGGCCCCGCAGACCCGGCGCGGATGCACATGGTCACAGCATCGACATGCACGCGGCCTAGACTGCCTCGGCGCGGTTTTAGCGACCGCGACCACAACCATACGAGGAGTTTCCATGCGTTTCTCGCTGTCCGTTTCCGCCGGCACCGCGGCCATCCTGGCCGCCGCTGCTGCGGCCTTGTTCCCCACGCTCGCCACGGCGGCCGCCAGCGTCGAGGCCCAGTCGTCCGGCACCTCCGTGCAACTCGGCCCGCGCCCGTTCTTCCTCGCCAACGACATGGCGGACAGCAAGCTCAAGCGCCAGATGCAGGCCTGCGCGAAGAACACCAAGCAATACCGCGTCAGCGACTTCTCCATCGGCCACCGCGGCGCGCCGCTGCAGTTCCCGGAACACACCAAGGAGTCGTACGAAGCGGCTGCGCGCATGGGCGCCGGCATCGTGGAGTGCGACGTCGCCTTCACCAAGGACAAGGAGCTGGTCTGCCGCCATGCGCAGAACGACCTGCACACGACCACCAACATCCTGACCACGCCGCTGGCCGCCAAGTGCACCACGCCGTTCAAGCCCGCGACCTTCGACGGCGCCGGCACCCTGGTGAGCGCGGCGGTCGCCGAGTGCCGCACCAGCGACATCACGCTGGCCGAGTTCAAGACCCTGCGCGGCAAGATGGACGCCTCCAACCCGCGCGCGCTGACGCCGGCCGAGTACCAGGGCGGCACCGCCACCTTCCGCACGGACCTCTACGCCGGCCCCAGCAGCGGCACGCTGATGACGCACGCCGAGAGCATTGCGCTGTTCAAGAAGCTGCGCGTCAAGATGACACCCGAGCTGAAGACGCCGGTCGTGACGATGCCGTTCGACGGCTTCACGCAGCAGGCCTACGCGCAGAAGATGATCGACGAGTACAAGGCCGCCGGCGTGTCGCCCAGCAAGGTCTGGCCGCAGTCCTTCCTGAAGGACGACGTGCTGTACTGGATCGCCAACGAGCCGACCTTCGGTCAACAAGCCGTCTACCTGGATGATGCCGGCACCGTGGCCGACCTGCCCAGCAAGGCCGAGCTGCAGGCCTACAAGACCCAGGGCATCAACATCTGGGCGCCGCCCATCTTCGCGCTGCTGGCGCTGGACGCCTCGGGCAACATCGTCGCCTCGCAGGCTGCCCGCGACGCGAAGAACGTGGGCCTGGACATGATCACCTGGTCGCTCGAGCGGGCCGGCGTGCTGGCCGACGGCAACAACGGCTTCTACTACCAGACCATCGACTCGGCCCTCAAGCGCGAAGGCGACATGCTCCGCGTGCTGGACGTGCTGGCCAAGGACGTCGGCGTGATCGGCGTGTTCAGCGACTGGCCCGCAACGACCTCGTTCTACGCCAACTGCGCGGGGCTGTGATCAACCGGCGCTGACACGGCGCCGGTCGAGCCCCCGGCTGCAGATCGGAAAGCGGTGGCCCGCAGAGCGGGCCGCCGCTTTCATTTGTGGCGCCGAGCCGTGCGAGGCGGGCCGCGTGATATACCTGCGGTCAGCCCGCACGCAAGGCCCCGGCGAAGCGATCCACCGGCCCGGCCCAATTGGCGCGAGCCCAACATCCGTTCATGCAGTACGCACGCCACCAGCGCCTGGGTGGCCTTTTCTCTTGTGAACCATGCCACTCCCCCCCCCCCGCGAAGGCGATAGCAGCCTGGTTGCCCGAGCGCTGGCAGGCCGAACTGAAGCGCCTCCACTTTGCCAGGCAGATCAGGAACTCGACCTTT
>DATHWJ010000575.1:0-15445 GCA_035460745.1 Ideonella sp.
GGCACCGCGACGAAGCGCGAGGTACCCAGCGGGTCGACATAACAACGGAAGCGGAAGCCGTCCTCGACGAAGGTCTGCACCCGGGTGCCGGCGCCGCCGCCACGCCGGTCGCCCAGGCGGATGATGACGTGGTCGCCGGCATTGAGGTAGCCATCGACGACGTCGACGATCACCGCCTTCTGGAACGGCCGCTCGTGGCCCTTCTGGTCGAAGCGCACCGCGAGCGCCTGTACGCTGGCGGGCGTCTGGCCGGGCGCCAGCGGGCCGGCCTGGTACTCGGCGCTGACGTAGTTCGGCGCGGTCGGGTCGTTGGTCTGGAACAGGCCCCAGTCGGAATAGAACTTGAAGGTGGCCTTGAACCAGGCGCCGTCGGCGATGCCCGACGAGCCCACCTCGTAGTCGAGCACGATGTCGTGCCAGCTGCCGGCCTCGATGCGGCTGACGCTGCAATGCACCCGGCCGGCGAAGGGCAGGCGCTTGTGCAGCTCGTAGACGCCGGCCGGCGCGGTGTGGGGGCCTATCTTGTCGCGCAGCGCGGCGGCGCTCGCAGCCCGTACTTCTTCGAGAGCCGCGTCGTGGGGTCGCATGGCAATGTCCTGGTGATGGGTGGGTCGGTGGCGGATGGGCCCGCGGGGGCGGGCAGGGCGCGATGCTAGGGAGCGCCATCGGTGGCGGCCAAAGAAGCGATCCGCATAGCGTCATGCGTTTTGTGGCGGCGCAGTGGGGCCGATTGCACCTGCGGCCCGGCGGCGAGCCGCAAAGACCTAGACTGGCGCGCTCAACACAGCATCTGACAGCGACATCCATGGGCCCCCTGCACGGACTGCGTGTGATCGAATTCGCCAGCATCGGCCCCGGGCCGATGTGCGCCATGCTGCTGGCCGACCAGGGGGCAGACGTGATCCGCATCGACCGGCTGGTGCAGGACCCGGGCGGCATCCCGGTCGATCCCTGCTTCGATGTCGTCGGGCGCGGCCGGCGCTCGCTGGCGCTGGACCTGAAGGCCGAGGCCGGGCGGGAGGCCGCGTTGCGGCTGGTGGCCGGTGCCGACGTGCTGGTCGAGGGCTGGCGGCCGGGGGTGGCCGAGCGGCTGGGCCTGGGGCCGGCCGAATGCCATGCGCGCCAGCCCGGCCTGGTCTACGGCCGCATGACCGGCTTCGGCCAGGCCGGGCCGCTGGCGCAGGCGGCCGGGCACGACATCAACTACATCGCGCTGGCCGGCGCGCTGCACGCCATCGGGCCGGGCGGCGAGGGCCGGCCGCCGCTGCCGCCGCTGAACCTGGCCGGCGACTTCGGCGGCGGAGCGCTCTACCTGGCCTTCGGCCTCATGGCGGCGCTCTTCGAGCGCCAGCGCTCGGGGCAGGGCCAGGTGGTCGATGCGGCGATGGTCGATGGGGTCTCGTCGCTGATGTCGTTTTTCCACGGGCTGGCGGCGGCCGGGGCGTGGGACACGGGCCGGCGCGGTGCCAACCTGATCGACGGCGGCGCACCCTTCTACGCCAGCTACGCGACGGCCGACGGCAAATTCATCGCGATCGGGCCGCTGGAGCCGAAGTTCTTTGCCGTGCTGGCCGAGCGCATCGGGCTGGACGCGCGCTTTGTCGCCGGCCAGTACGAGCGCGGCCTGTGGCCGGCGATGCGCGAGGCGCTGGCCGCCATCTTCATGACCCGCAGCCGCGCCGCGTGGTGCGAGCTGCTGGAGGGCGGCGACGCCTGCTTCGCGCCGGTGCTGAGCCTGGCGGAGGCGGCCGACCACCCGCAGGCGCGCGAGCGGCAGGCCTTCATCGAGGTGGCGGGCTTGCGGCAGCCGGCACCGGCGCCGCGCTTCGGCCGCAGCCAGGCCCAGCCGCCGCGTCCGGCACCCGTGCCCGGGCAGCACAGCCGCGAACTGCTTGCCGAAGCCGGCTTGGCCGAGACCGAGATTGCCGCGCTGCTGGCCAGCGGCGTGGCACGACAAGCCTGATACCCAGACACCCAGACGAAGACCATGGACGACACCCCCCTCGATCGAGACTTGATCGGCGCCCGCAAGGCCGCCAGCGTGCTGGTGCTGCGCGATGGCGCCGCCGGGCTGGAGGTGCTGATGCTGCGCCGCGCCGAGCGGGCCGGGGATGCGCGCAGCGGCATCTGGGTGTTCCCGGGTGGTGTGCTGGATGCTGTCGATGCCGACCCGCGGCTGCAGGCCCGCTGCCTGGGCGACGACGAGGCCGCGGCCAGTGCGCGCCTCGGCCTGCCGCAGGGCGGCCTGGCCTATGCCGTGGCGGCCTTGCGCGAGTGTTTCGAGGAGGTGGGGCTGCTGTTCGCCGAGGGCGCCGTCGAGGGGGCGCTGGCCGAGCAGGCGCGCACCGTCAGCGGCGAAGACTTCGTCGCGCTGTGCGAGCGCCACGGCCTGCGGCTGCAGCTCGATCGCTTCCACTACCACAGCCATTGGCTCACGCCACCCGGCTCGCCCAAGCGTTTCGACACCCGCTTCTTCGCGGCGCGCGCGCCGGCGGGCCAGCCCGCGGTGGCCGATGGCGGCGAAGCGCAGGAGCTGGCCTGGCTGACCCCGGCGCAGGCGCTGGACCCGGCGGCGGGCCGCAAGCTGCTGCATGTGACCCGGCGCACGCTGGAGGACCTGGCCCGCTTCGCCGACGTGGACGCTTGCCTGGCCGAAGCCGCCGCGCGCCGCCACCCGCCGCGCATGATGCCGCGGCTGGGGCGCGGGCCGCAGGGCGTGCGCCCGGTCGGCCCCGAAGAGTGGGCCCATGCCGAGATCGGCAAGCTCGACCCCGAAGGCCGCGGCGACGTCTGGATCGATCTGCAGCCGCTGCGGCCGGTGAGGCTGTCGCCGCGCGTCGCCCGCGTGACCTGCGCCAACGGCTCGATGATGACCGGGCCCGGCACCAACAGCTACCTGGTCGGCGAGCCGGGCGCCGCTGAGGTGGCGGTGATCGACCCCGGGCCGTCGGACGCCGCGACCGAAGACCATCTCCAGGCGCTGATCGCTGCCGCCGCGCCCGCCCGCATCACGCGCATCTTCGTCACCCACACCCACAAGGACCACTCCCCCGCGGCACTGCGCCTGCAAGCGCTGACGGGCGCCCGCCTGATCGGCCGCGTCGCCGCACACCCGATGTGGCAGGACACCAGCTTCCAGCCCGAGCACGCACCGCAGGACGACGAGCGCTTCGAGCTCGGGCCCACGACCACGCTGCAGGCGCTGGCGACCCCCGGCCATGCCTCGAACCACATCTGCTGGTGGCTGGAGCAGGAGCAGTTGCTGTTCACCGGCGACCACGTGATGCAGGGCTCGACCGTGGTGATCAACCCGCCGGACGGCGACATGGCGGCCTACCTGGCCTCGCTGGCGCAACTGCTGGCCCGGCCGGCCGGCGAGATCGAGTGGTTCGCGCCCGGGCACGGTTTTCTGATGGCCAGGCCGCAGGACGAGATGCGCCGGCTGATCGCCCACCGGCTGCAGCGCGAGGCCAAGGTGGCGGCGGCGCTGGCGCAGGCCGGGCCCAGCTCGGTGGAGGCGCTGGTGCCCAGCGTCTATGGCGACGTGCCGCCCGCGCGCCACGCGATGGCGGCGCGCTCGCTGACGGCCCATTTGCTGAAGCTCCAGGCCGATGGACGCGCCTTGCAGGCGGCGGATGGCGTGTGGCGGCCGCAGGGTTGAGGCAGCAGGCCGAACGCGTGCCCGCGACCGGCCCTGAACGGGTGTAGCCGTCGCGGAGCGCGGGTTTTTACCCGGGCCGGGCCTGTTCAGCGGGGCGCCAGCGACTCACCAGCACCGATTGCACCCAGCGGCTCTTGAAGAACGGGCGGTCCGCCTTCATGTGGGCACCCGGTGGGCATGAGCGCGGCTTCATGCCCGTATGCTCTCGACCTTTCTCAACCTGCGCACCGCCAAAAAATCATGGACAAGCAAACCCTCTCCTTCCAAGCCGAGGTCAAGCAGATCCTGCATCTGGTCACCCACTCGCTGTACTCCAACAAGGAGATCTTCCTGCGCGAGCTGGTCTCCAACGCCTCGGACGCCTGCGACAAGCTGCGCTTCGAGGCGCTGGACAACGCGGCCCTCTTTGAAGACCAGCCCACTCTCGAAGTGCGCGTGCTCTTCGACGCCGAGGCCAAGACCATCACGATCCGCGACAACGGCATCGGCATGAGTGCCGACGAAGCCGTGGCCCACCTCGGCACGATCGCCAAGAGCGGCACGCGCGAGTTCATGGCCAAGCTCGAAGGCGACCAGAAGAAGGACGCCAACTTGATCGGCCAGTTCGGTGTCGGCTTCTACTCCGGCTTCATCGTGGCCGACCGCATCACCGTGGAGACCCGCCGCGCTGGGCTGCCGGCCGAGCAGGGCGTGCGCTGGTCGTCGGAAGGCACAGGCGAGTTCGACGTCGAGGCCATCGCCAAGCCCGCGCGCGGCACCGACGTGATCCTGCACCTGCGCGACGAGGAGGCCGAGTTCCTCTCGACCTGGAAGCTCAAGTCCATCATCTCCAAGTACTCCGACCACATCTCGCTGCCCATCCTGATGCAGAAGGAAGAGTGGGACCCCGAGGCCTCCAAGCAGGTCAAGAAGGACGAGTGGGAGCCGGTCAACAAGGCGGCCGCGCTGTGGGCGCGCAGCAAGAGCGACGTGACCGACGCGCAGTACCAGGAGTTCTACAAGCAGATCAGCTACGACTCCGAAGCGCCGCTGGCCTACACCCACAACCGGGTCGAGGGCCGCACCGAGTACACCCAGCTGCTCTACATCCCCGCCAAGGCGCCGTTCGACCTGTGGAACCGCGACAAGCGCGGCGGCGTGAAGCTCTACGTCAAGCGCGTCTTCATCATGGACGACGCCGAGACGCTGCTGCCCATCTACCTGCGCTTCGTCAAGGGCGTGATCGACTCGGCCGACCTGCCGCTGAACGTCTCGCGCGAACTCTTGCAGGAGAGCCGCGACGTGAAGGCCATCCGCGAAGGCTCGACCAAGCGGGTGCTGGGCATGCTGGAGTCGCTGGCCGATAGCGAGAGCGTGGACGACAAGGCCAAGTACGCCAAGTTCTGGGGCGAATTCGGCTCGGTGCTGAAGGAAGGCATAGGCGAAGACTTCGCCAACCGCGAACGCCTGGCCAAGCTCTTCCGCTTCGCGTCCACCCATGCCGAAGAAGGCGTCTCGCTGGCCGACTATGTCTCGCGCATGAAAGAGGGCCAGGACACCATCTACGTGATCACCGCCGACACGCTGGCCGGCGCCAAGTCCAGCCCGCAGCTCGAGATCTTCCGCAAGAAGGGCCTGGAGGTGCTGCTGCTGACCGACCGCGTCGACGAGTGGATGCTCTCGCACCTGCACGAGTTCGAGGGCAAGCCGCTGCAAAGCGTGGTCAAGGGCGCCTTCGACCTGGGCAAACTGCAGGACGAAGAAGAGAAGAAGAAGGCCGAAGAGACCGCAACCGCCTTCAAGCCGGTGCTGGACCGCCTGAAGGAGTCCCTCAAGGACCGTGCCAAGGACGTGCGCGTGACGACCCGCCTGGTCGACTCACCCGCCTGCATCGTGGTCGAGGACAGCGACATGAGCGGCCACCTGGCGCGCATGCTGAAGCAGGCCGGGCAAGAGGCGCCGGTGTCCAAGCCCATCCTCGAGGTCAACCCCGAGCATGTGCTGGTGCAGCGGCTGGATTCGGACCCGCGCTTCGACGACCTGGCGCAGATCCTGTTCGACCAGGCGGTGCTGGCCGAAGGCGGGCAGCTCGAAGACCCGGCGGGCTATGTGCAGCGCGTGACGCGCCTGCTGAGCGCGTAAGCAAGGGGCGCAAAAAGGCGTCGGACGCGTCAGTCCTGCATGCGTTCGAGCTGCTCCCGCAGCTCGGTCGTCTGTTGCTGCCAATAAGCCGGGCTGGCGAACCACGGGAACGCGACCGGGAAGGCCGGGTCGCTCCAGCGCTCGGCCAGCCAGGCGCTGTGGTGGATCATGCGCAAGGTGCGCAGCGGCTCGATCAGGCTGAGCTCGCGCTCGTCGAAGGGCGCGAAGTCGCGGTAGGCGTCGAGCAGCTGGTAGAGCGCGCCGTCCACCGCGCCGCGTTCGCCGGGCAGCAGCATCCAGAGGTCCTGGATGGCGGGGCCCATGCAGGCGTCGTCGAGATCGACGAAGTGCGGGCCGCGCTGCTCGCCTTCGTCGCGCCACAGCACGTTGCCGGGGTGGCAGTCGCCGTGCAGGCGGATCAGGCGCAGCGGCTGGGCGCGCTCGAAGGCGGCATCGACGGCCGCCAGGGCCTGGGCGCTGGCGGCGAGCCAGGCGCTCTCGGTGTCGGCGTGCACGAAGCCGGCGTCTATCAGGCGCTGGCGCGGCGCATGGCCGTAGGTGGCGGTGTTGATGGTGCGGCGGTGGGCAAAGGCCGAGCGGCCACCCACGGCATGCAGCCGGCCGATCAGGCGGCCCAGCCAGGCGATGGTCTCGGGGTTCTCCAGCTCGGGCGCACGGCCGGCGCGGCGGTTGCAGACCGCAAAGCGGAAGACGGCGCCGCTGTCGCACTTGTAGTGGGCCAGCGTGGGCACCTCATCTGCCAGGTGCACGAAGCCGTTGCCGGCCGGGGGCGTCAAGCCGAACGGGGCGACCACCGGCAGGTCGGCTTCGGCGAGCTCGGCGCTGAAGCTGTGCTCCTCGGCGATCTGCGCGTCGCTCCAGCGCCCGGGGCGGTAGAACTTGGAGACCACCACGCGGCCGTCGTCGAGATGGGCCTGGTAGACCCGGTTCTCGTAGGAGTTCAGCTGCAGCAGCCGGCCGTCGGCATCCAGTCCGGCGCACTGCAGCGCGTGCAGCACGGTTTGCGGGTCCAGCTCGGCGTAGGGCGTGACGCTGGGCGGCGTCGCCGGCGGGGTCGGGTCGGGGGAGGGCATCGGCCCATGGTACGTGAGCCCCCCGTTGCGCGCCGCTTGATCAGTCCACGGTGGACTTGCGGACCTTGCCGATGCCGGCCTTCACTTCGTTGAAGAAGTCGAAAAACGCGTCCATGCGCTGCGCGTTGCTCTTGAGCTGGTAGTCCAGCTCGGCGGCCTGCACTTCGACCAATTCCTCGACGTGGGAGGCGAAGGATTCCAACGGCAGCTTGAGCCGTGCTTCGGACTCGCTGCCTTCACGCAGCACGGTGGCGCCGGCGTTGCGTGCAATGCGCAGCATCGCGGTGTTTTCGCTCAGCGCGTGGATGATCATGGTGTCCACGTGGCGGTTGCGGGCATGCAGCACCGCATGCTCGAACAGGCGCGCGCCGTAGCCGCGGCCGCGTGCATGCGGGCTGACCGAGACGCCGAACTCCGCCATGTGGCGCTCGCTGGGCGAGTCGGCCAGGTAGGCGAGGTGGGCCATCGCGATCAGCTCGAGGCGGCGGTTGAAGATGCCGAAGACCTCGTCGCGGCGGAAGTCCAGCAGATCGACATAGCGCCCGATCTGCCCATCGCTGGCGGCATAGCCGAAGCGCAGGTAGCGGTCTTGCGGCGAGAGCTCCAGCAGGTGCGCGAGCACGCGCGGCCGATGCCGCTCGGCGAGCGAGCGAATGGGGATCCAGCGAAACGCCGGTTCGGATTTGGGCTTGTCGGCGGCCAGGGTCGCTGGCCCGACACCGTGCTGGGCTGCTGCTTCCGGCGGTTGGCGCGGTTCTGCAGCGGGCTCGGACGGGCTGAAACTGTCACTGGGGTGACCCATGTGCGCTCCAGGAACTAGGGGATAACCCTGAATGTACACAAGCGGATTGGGGAGTGCCCTCCAGAAGCCCTGAGGCCCTTCGTTGGTATGGGGCTGGCGCAACAGGTGGCTTGGGCTATACTGGCAGGCTTTCCTGCAATCGGCGGGGAGACCGGGCTTTGTCCCACAGCAGCTTTGCGGCGCATCTTGCCCGGCAGGCTGGCGTGGCCCAAAGCGCCCGGAGCAGCCTGAGAGGCCGCCGGCCAGGCGCAGCGCCCAACGCAGCGTCCAGCCATCCAAGCGGTTCCGAAGGGCTCCGGCCAGCCGGTCATACAGCCGTTTTTTTAGCTCCAAAGACTCTCATGAAGACCTTCAGCGCCAAGCCGGCCGAAGTGACGCACGAGTGGCTTGTGATTGACGCCACCGACAAGGTGCTCGGACGTGTTGCCAGCGAAGTGGCACTCCGTTTGCGCGGCAAGCACAAGGCCATTTACACGCCTCACGTGGATACCGGCGATTTCATCATCATCCTGAACGCCGACAAGATCCGTGTCACCGGCAACAAGGCCAACGACAAGGTGTACTACCGCCACTCGGGCTACCCGGGCGGTATCTACGGTACCAAGTTCAAGGACATGCAAGCCAAGCACCCGGGCCGCGCGCTCGAGAAGGCCGTCAAGGGCATGCTGCCCAAGGGGCCGCTGGGCTACGCGATGATCAAGAAGCTGAAGGTGTATGCGGGCGACACGCATCCGCACAGCGCCCAGCAGCCCAAGGCGCTGGAAATCTAAGGAGCGGTGATGATCGGTAATTGGAACTATGGTACCGGCCGCCGCAAGTCGTCGGTCGCTCGTGTCTTCATGAAAAAGGGCACCGGCCTGATCACGGTCAACGGCAAGGAAGTGACTGAATACTTCGGCCGCCAGACCTCGATCATGATCGTCAAGCAGCCGCTGATGCTCACGGGCAACGTGGAAGCGTTCGACATCAAGGTGAATGTGCACGGTGGCGGCGAAAGCGGCCAAGCCGGCGCGGTGCGCCACGGCATCACGCGTGCGCTGATCGACTACGACGTGGCGCTCAAGCCTGACCTGAGCCACGCCGGCTTCGTGACGCGTGACGCGCGTGAAGTCGAACGTAAGAAGGTCGGCCTGCACGGCGCTCGTCGCCGCAAGCAGTTCAGCAAGCGCTGATCGGCCTGTCCGGTGGCGCTGTCACGGCGCCACCCTGCGATGCAAATTGCGAACAAAAGGCCGCTTCAGCGGCCTTTTGTGCTTTTTGGGCTCAAAAGGCCTCTTTCGCTCCTAGCCTGCCACCCCGCGATGCGCTGGAAACTGCTACGCCGACGTTTCTCCATCACCTCGCCGCGCATGACGGTGCGCAACCACCTGCCGTGGCCGGTGCGCTGGGTAGTGGGGGCGGTGGTGCTGGGTTTTTGCGGTGCGCTGGCGCTCTGGGCCTTCGAGTTCGGCAAGGGCATCGCCGGGCTGGACCGGGGCGCCAAACAGGAGCTGGCGGCCTTGCGCGTCGAGGTAACCCAGCTGCGCGACGAGCGCGAGAGGGCGCAGTCCATCGCCAACACCGCCGAGAGCCTGCTGCGCGCCGAAAAGGCCGCGCAGACCGAGCTGGCCCTGCAGGTGCGCCAGGTCGAGGCCGAGAACATGTCGCTCAAGGCCGATCTCGGCTTCTTCGAGCGCCTGCTGCCCGCGTCGGGCGCATCCGAAGGGCTGGCCGTGCGCAGCTTCCAGGTCGAGCAGGAGGCGCCGGGCCAGTTGCGCTACCAGTTGCTGGTGATGCAGAGCGGCAAGCAGCCGCAGCCCTTCAACGGGCGCTACGACCTGACCCTCAGCGGCCTGCAGGATGGCAAGCCCTGGGCGCTGAACCTGGCCGGCGGCGCCCAGCCGCTGCAGATCAAGCAATACGGCCGGGTCGAAGGGCGCGTGGAGCACCCCTTGCAGGCCGTGGTAAAAACAGTTCAAGTCCGTGTCACCGACAGCAGTGGCGCCGTGCGCGCCACCCAAACCGCCCGTCTGTGACGCCGGCGGCTCTCCCCCGCTTCAAAAAGGAAACACGCCATGTGGTTCAACAAGAAGAAACAGCCGCCGATTCGCGGCCTGATCGGTGAAGGCACGGCGGTGCACGGCGAGTTGCGCTTTTCGGACGGCCTGCGCATCGACGGCGAGGTGCAGGGCGACGTGATCGCGATGGGCGCCAGCCCCAGCCTGCTGGTCATCAGCGAAAATGCCCGTGTACAAGGCAAGGTGATGGCTGCCCATGTGATCATCAACGGTCAGGTCATTGGCCCGGTGCATTCGACCGAGCTGCTTGAATTGCAGCCGAAAGCCCGCATCGTAGGAGATGTGCGCTACGAGGCGCTCGAGATGCACCAGGGTGCGACCATCGATGGCGAGTTGCGCCACCGGGCCACCGACGAAGAAAAGCCGACGCTGAAGTTGGCCGCCTCGAACGAGGTCTGAACCGAATCCGATCCGCCACGAACACTGTCTTCACTCTCTCCGCAGCTGCCCCAAGGAAACCGCATGAACGCCCTCGCCGAAACCTCCACCCCTGAATTCATCCCCGAGATGCCGGCACCGCTCGTGTTCACCGACAGCGCGGCGGCCAAGGTGGCCGATCTGGTGGCCGAAGAAGGCAACCCGGATCTCAAGCTGCGCGTGTTCGTGCAGGGCGGCGGCTGCTCGGGCTTCCAGTACGGCTTCACCTTCGACGAAATCGTCAACGAAGACGACACCGAGATGAACAAGAACGGCGTGACGCTGCTGATCGACGCGATGAGCCTGCAGTACCTGACCGGCGCCGAGATCGACTACAAGGAAGACCTGCAGGGCGCGCAGTTCGTGATCAAGAACCCCAACGCGACGACCACCTGCGGCTGCGGTTCGAGCTTCTCGGCCTGAGCCGGCTTCGCGCCCGGACAAAAGCCGCCCTCGGGCGGCTTTGTTTTTGGTGCGCGGGCCTTTCGGGTTCCTGTATCAGTGCGCCGGGTACAGCGCGCCGAGCAGGCGCGGCCCCTTTGCGCCGGTGACTTCGGGCCGGTTGCCGGGCAGGCGCTGCACGAAGGCCCGGGCCAGCCATGCAAAGGCCGCGGCCTCGACCTGCAGCGCGGGCAGGCCGACCTCGTCGCTGCGCCGCACCGCCACGCCCGGCAGGGCGGCGGCCAGGCGCGCCATCAGGTTGCCATTCAACGCGCCACCGCCGCAGACCAGCAGTTCGCCCACCGTCTGGCCGCCGCCGAAGCGCCGCAGCGCGCCAGCCGCCGCTTGCGCGGTGAACTCGGCCAGCGTCGCCTGCACATCCTGCGCGGCCAGCTGCGCAAAGCCGGCATCCAGCCGCGCCTGCAGCCAGGTGGGGTTGAAGAGATCCCGGCCGGTGCTCTTGGGCGGCGGCAGTTGCAGGAAGGGCTCGCTCAGCAGCGCGGCCAGCAAGCCGGCATCGACCCGCCCGCTTGCCGCCCAGCGGCCGTCCTCGTCAAAGGCGAGGCCGTGCTGCCGCTGTACCCAGTGGTCGAGCAAGGCATTGCCCGGCCCGCTGTCGAAGCCGCGCACGCTGCCGCCGGCGTCGCGTTGCGCGGGCAGCAGCGTGAGGTTGCCGATGCCGCCCAGGTTCAGCACCGCGCGCGGCCGGTCGGGCAGGCCGAAGACCGTGGCGTGAAAGGCGGACGCCAGCGGCGCGCCCTGACCTCCGGCCGCCACCTCGCGGCTGCGGAAGTCGCACACCACGTCGATGCCGCTGCGCTCGGCCAGCAGCGCGCCGTTGTTGAGCTGCAGCGTGTAGCCGGTGTGGTCGAATTCGCCCGGCCGGTGGCGCACGGTCTGGCCGTGCGAGCCGATCGCGGCGACGGCGCCGGGCGCGGTGCCGCTCTCGCGCAGCAACTGGGCGACGACGCCGGCCTGCAGCTCGACCAGCGCATTGGCCGCCAGCGCCGCGCGGTGCAGTTCGTTGTCGCCCGGGGTGTTCAGCGCCAGCAGCTCATCGCGCAACCCGGCCGGCATCTCGTGGTGCGCATGGGCCAGCACTTGCAGCGGGGCGGCGGGGGTCGGCGCGGACGCCGAGCTGCCGGGGAAGCGCGCCAGCACGCCGTCGACACCATCGAGCGAGGTGCCCGACATCAGGCCGATGAACAGCGCGGGATCGATAGCGGAGTCGCTGGGCATCTGAGACTGCCTGCGGCCGGCCTACTCGGCCCGGCCCGCCAGCCCCTGCAGCTCTTCAGCCACCTCGAGCTGGCCCCTCAAGCGCTGCGCCGCGGCGACGAAGCGCGGCTTCTGGGCGGCGTCCAGCGCCACCACTTCGGACGACTTGGCGATCACCAGCGGGTCTTGCACCTGGCCGTTGACGCGGAATTCGAAGTGCAGGTGCGGGCCGGTGGCCCAACCCGTCGCGCCGACGGCGCCGATGCGCTCGCCCTGCTCGACCTGCTCGCCCTTCCGGACGTCGATGCGGCTCATGTGGGCGTAGACCGTACGGCGGTTGCCGCTGTGGTTGATCTGCACCACGTTGCCGTAGCCGTTCTGCCAGCCGGCGAAATCGACCACGCCGTCACCCACGCTGCGGATGGGCGTGCCGGCCGGGGCGCCGTAGTCCACGCCCAGGTGGGCGCGCCAGGTCTGCAGGATGGGGTGGAATCTCATCGCGAAGCCGGAGGTCACGCGCGAGAACTCCATCGGGCTGGCCAGGAAAGAGCGCTTCTTGCTCTGGCCGTTGAAGTCGTAATAGCCGCCCTTGCCCTCGCCGAACCAGACCGCCTGGTGGCTGCGGCCGTCGTTGACGAACTCGGCGGCCAGCACCCGGCCGTTGCCCTGGTTCCAGAGCACCGGCTCGCCGTCGGCGGTGAGCGCCTCGAAGACGACGCTGAAGGTGTCGCCCTTGCGCAGCTCGCGGTGGAAGTCGATCTCGGTGGCAAACATCTCGGCCATCTGCGTCGCGATGGTGTCGGGGATGTTGGCCTCGTCGGTCGCCGCGAACAGCGAGGAGCGGATGGTGCCGCTGGCCAGCCGCGCGGTGGCCACCAGCGGGGCGGTCTCCTGGGTCGAGCGCCAGGCCGCGCCGTCGGGGCTGCGCTCCATGCGCAGGCGGGTGAACTGGTTGGCGCCGGCGGCCTCGTCGGCCGGGTAGCGCGCCACCAGGGCCTGCAGCCGGCCGTCGGTGCCGAGCGTGGCGCTGACCATCTTGCCGGGCCGGCCTTCCAGCACGCGGCGGGCGGTGGCGTCCGCGCGCAGCCACTCGGCGGCGCCGGCATCGACTACGCCGAGGCGGCGCAGCAGGCTGTCTGCGGTGTCGCTGGCGCGCGTCACGTCGCTGCGCGTGAGCTGCAGCGCATGGCTGGCCAGCGCTTCGAGCTGGCCGTCCAGCGCCTCGGGCGCGATGGCTTCGCTGATCAGGCGCTGCGGCAGGTCGGAGGCGTCGGGCGCCATCGGCGCGATACCGAAGGCGGTGATGCCGAAGCCGGCCAGCAAGGCCAGCACGCTGCCCGAGAGACTGCGCGGGTGAGCGGCGACGAACGCGCGGGCCGGTGCCAGCGCGCGCTGCAATGCGTGCAGCGAAAAGCGGTCGGACAAGGTCAAAACGATGCGGAAGCGTGCGAGCGCTCCGGGTTTCTGGAGTTGTCTGTCACGCAGCACCCGGTGGTGCTGCGCCCGGAAAGCCTGGGCAGCCGCGCCCGTAGAATCCGACGTTCGGCTGCATGGCAGGCGCTGCAAAGACGTGGAAGCGTGCTGCCACGGGGCTTGAAGCGCCGGGCGAGTATAACAATGCACGCTTATGGTGAATGCAATCTAAGCCTACAAAATCGGCTACTTTGCAATCCCCTGAATACGTAGATTTGCTTACTTTTTCGCGCATTCGCGTGTCATCTCAGTCCTACACCATGTCCGAACACGCCCCCGACAGCGTCCCCGCCCCCGGGGAGAACGCCGCTCCCGCCGCCTCGCCGGCGCTGAGCGACACCGTCCAGCAGGCGCTGGCCGTCAGCCTGCGCGGCTGTTCGGAGCTGCTGCCGCAGGCCGACTGGATCCGGAAGCTGCAGCGCTCGGAGGCCACCGGCCAGCCGCTGCGCATCAAGCTGGGCCTGGACCCGACCGCGCCCGACCTGCACCTGGGCCACACAGTGGTGATGAACAAGCTGCGTCAGCTGCAGGACCTGGGCCACACGGTGATCTTCCTGGTCGGCGACTTCACCTCGATGATCGGCGACCCCTCGGGCCGCAACGCGACCCGCCCGCCGCTCACGCGCGAGCAGATCGAGGCCAACGCCAAGACCTACTACGCCCAGGCCAGCCTGGTGCTGGACCCGGCCAGGACCGAGATCCGCTACAACAGCGAGTGGAGCGACCCGCTGGGCGCGCGCGGCCTGATCGAGCTGGCTGCCAAGTACACCGTGGCGCGCATGCTGGAGCGCGACGACTTCACCAAGCGCTTCCAGGCCAACACGCCGATCTCGGTGCACGAGCTGCTCTACCCGCTGATGCAGGGCTACGACTCGGTCGCGCTGAAGAGCGACCTGGAGCTGGGCGGCACCGACCAGAAGTTCAACCTGCTGGTCGGGCGCGCACTGCAGAGCGAATACGGCCAGGAGCCGCAGTGCATCCTGACCATGCCGCTGCTGGAGGGCCTGGACGGCATCGACAAGATGTCCAAGTCCAAGGGCAACTACATCGGCATCACCGAGCCGGCCAACACCATGTTCGCCAAGCTGCTGTCGATCAGCGACGTGATGATGTGGAAGTACTTCACCCTGCTGAGTGCCCGCAGCGAGAGCGAGATCGCCAGGCTGAAGGCCGAGACCGAAGCCGGCCGCAACCCCAAGGACGCCAAGGTCGCGCTGGCCAAGGAGATCACCGCCCGTTTCCACGGCGCCGGCGCGGCCGACGACGCCGAGGCCGACTTCAACAACCGTGCCAAGGGCGGCATCCCGGACGACATCCCCGCACTCAGCCTGGGCGGCTCACCGCTGGCGATAGGCGCGCTGCTGAAGGCGGCCAACCTGGTGCCCAGCACCAGCGAAGGCCTGCGCATGGTCGAGCAAGGCGGAGTGCGCATCGACGGCACGGTGGTCAGCGACAAGGGGCTGAAGGTCGGTGCCGGGAGTTTTGTGCTGCAGGTCGGCAAACGCAAGTTCGCACGCGTTACCCTGAGTTGAGCAAGCTCGTGAGTTCCGTCGCGGAACTCTGTCACACTTTCTTACCGAACTCCCTGGAGATCTCGCAATGAAAACATTGCCCATGGTTCTGCTTGCGACCCTGCTGGCCACCTTGTTCACGCCGCCGGCCCGGGCGCAGGGCGCCGATGCCGGTGCCGCCGCGGTGGCCAAGGCCGCCAAGGAGCCCGGCGCCGTCGTCATGCCCAGCGGCCTGGTCTACCGTTCGCTGAAGGAAGGCACAGGCGCCAGCCCCGCGGCCACCGACACCGTCAAGGTGCACTACCGCGGCACTTTGCCGGACGGCAAGGAGTTCGACAGCTCCTACGGCCGTGGCCAGCCGGCCGAGTTCCCGCTCAACCGCGTGATCCCCTGCTGGACCGAAGGCGTGCAGAAGATGAAGGTCGGCGGCAAGGCCAAGCTGACCTGCCCGCCCGCGATCGCCTACGGTGCCAAGGGCGCGGGCGCGGCGATCGCGCCGAACGCGACCTTGCATTTCGAAGTCGAGCTGCTCGGGATCGCGGGCCGCTGAGATAGGCCCACCCCCTACGGCCTTCGGCCGCCCCCTCACGGGGGCACCACTGGCGGACCGGCAGAGCCGGATCCGCGGTGGTTGCTTGGTTGGAGCGTGT
>DATHWJ010000576.1:0-9714 GCA_035460745.1 Ideonella sp.
GAGGAAGCTCTCCCAGAACAGCAGCCAGCGGTCGTGCGCCGACAGCGGCGCTTCGGCCGGCGAGCGCCGCACCCAATGGAGCATCGCGACGGCGGCGATGCCGAAGCGCAGCCAGGCCAGCAGGAAGACCGGGAACACGGCCACCAGCAGCTTGGACAGGCCCACATAGCTGCCCACCAGCGCCATGCTGGCGGCCAGCGAGACATAGGCCAGCGGCAGGGAGCGCTGGGTCACGCGGCGGCGGCCTTCGAGTGCTCAGAAAGCATCGGCGTAGCGCTGCAGCTCCCAGCCGCTGACGTGGCGGGCGTATTCCAGCCACTCGGCCCGCTTGAGCCGCACGAACTCGGCAGCCAGCGTGTCGCCCAGCGCGCCGCAGACCACCTCGTCGGCCTCCAGCGCGGCGATGGCCTGCTCCAGCGACTGCGGCAGCAGCGGGATGCCGCGCTCGCGGATCGCGCTGAGCGGCAGGTTGAAGAGGTCTTCGCTGCAGTCGGGGCCGGGGTCGAGCTCACGATCCACGCCGTCCAGGCCGGCGGCGATCAGCGCGGCGGTCGCCAGGTAGGGGTTGGCGCTGGCGTCCGGCAGGCGCCACTCGAAGCGGCCGGGCAAGGTGCGGACCACGGCCGTGCGGTTGTTCGGGCCGTGTGCCACGTAGGCCGGCGCCCAGCTCGTGCCGGAGAGCGACTCGCCGACGACCAGGCGCTTGTAGCTGTTGACGGTGGGCGCCGCCAGCGCGCAGAGCGCGGCCGAGTGGGCCAGCACGCCGGCGATGAAGTGGCGCGCCAGCGGCGAGAGCAGGGCGCCGCCGCGGCGGGCGGCTTCGTCGGGCGCGAAGACGCAGTGGCCAGCGTCGCCCGGGCCGTCCCACAGCGAGACGTGGAAGTGCAGGCCGCTGCCGGGCTGGTTGGCGAAGGGCTTGGGCATCATCGAGAAGACCATGCCGCGCGCCTCGGCCAGCGCATGGGCCGCCAGCTTGAAAAGCATCACGTGGTCGGCGCTGGCGAGCGCGTCGTCGAAGGCGAAGTTGACCTCGAACTGGCTGTGCGCGTCTTCGTGGTCGAGCTGCAGCACGTCCAGGCCGCAGGCTGTGAGGCTGCTGCCCAGCGCGTGCAGGAAGTCGGCCTGGCGGGGCAGGGATTTCAAGTCGTAGGAGGGCTTGTCGAGCCGGTCGCCCTCGTCGGCCGGCCGCCATTGCCCGCCCTCCTGCCTGAGCAGGAAGAACTCCGGCTCGATGCCGGTGCGCAGTTGCCAGCCGCGCTGCGCCAGCCGCGCGGTGGCGCGCTGCAGCACCTGGCGCGGGCAGGCGTCGAAAGCCTGGCCATCGACGAAACCGCTGCACACCGCGCGGGCATAGCCCGGCATCCACGGCATCGGCTGGATGCCGCCCAGCTCGGCGCGCGCGTAGTACTCGGCCCGGGCGCCGATGCGGGGCAGGCCGGTGCCCCAGATCGAAGGGCCGGCGAAGCCCGCGCCGGTGGTGAGCAGATCGCCCAGGTGGGCCAGCGGCACGTACTTGCCCTTGGCCACGCCGTGCACGTCGGTGAACTGGGCCAGGAGGCTGTGGACACCCTGGCGTGTCAGTTCCTCCTGGCGCCGCTGGACAAGCTCATTCAAGGCGGATCCAGGTGGTCTTGAGCTCGGTGTACTTGTCGAAGGCATGCAGCGACTTGTCGCGGCCGTTGCCGCTCTGCTTGTAGCCGCCGAAGGGCACGGTCACGTCGTCTTCGTCGTAGGAGTTCACATGCACGGTGCCGGCGCGCAGGGCGCGGGCCACCCGGTGGGCGCGGTTGATGTTGTGGCTCCAGACACTCGCCTGCAGGCCGTAGGCCGAGCCGTTGGCCAGCGCGACGGCTTCTTCTTCGGTCTTGAACCGGATCACGCTCATCACCGGGCCGAAGATCTCCTCGCGGGCGATCTTCATGGTGTTGGCCACGCCGTCGAACACGGTGGGCTCGACGTAGTAGCCGCCGCTCTCGGTGCGGGCTTGCCGGCCACCGGCGACGCAGCGAGCGCCCTCGGTGTTGCCGGCGTCGATGTAGCCCAGCACGGTGCGCAGCTGCGTCTCGTCGACCAGCGCGCCGAGCACGGTCTTGGCGTCCAGCGGGTCGCCGGGCGCGTACTTGGGCGCCTCGGCGGCGACCAGGCTCACGAACTCGTCGGCGATGCTCTCATGCACCAGCACGCGCGAGGGCGCGTTGCAGCTTTCGCCCTGGTTGAAGAACATGCTGCCGGCGACCGTCTGGGCGGCGCGCGCGATGTCCTCGAAGTCGGGGAAGACCAGGAAGGCCGACTTGCCGCCCAGCTCGTTGTAGACCCGCTTCAGGTTGGAGCGGCCGGCGTAGTCGAACATGCGGCGGCCGACGCGGGTGGAGCCGGTGAAGCCGATGGCGTCGACATCCATGTGCAGCGCCAGCGCCTCGCCGGCTTCGTGGCCGTAGCCCGGCACGACGTTGAAGACGCCCGGCGGCAGGCCGGCCTCGAGCGCCAGCTCGGCCAGCCTGAGGGCGGTCAGCGGGCTTTTTTCGCTGGGCTTGAGCACCACGGAGTTGCCCGCGGCCAGGGCCGGGCCGAGCTTCCACGAGGCCATGATCATCGGGTAGTTCCAGGGCACGATGGCGCCGATCACGCCCATGGGCTCGCGGGTGATCAGGGCCAGCGCCGAGTCCGAGGTGGGCGCGATCTCGTCGTAGACCTTGTCCACCGCCTCGGCATACCAGGCAATGGTGCGGGCGGTCGCGGCGACGTCCACCGCGAGCGCGTACTGGATGGGCTTGCCCATGTCCAGCGACTCCAGCAGCGCCAGCTCCTCCTTGGCGGCGAGGATCTTCTCGGCAAAGCGCTGCAAGACCTTCTTGCGCGCGGCCGGCGCCTTGCCTGCCCAGCGGCGGTCGTCGAAGGCGGCGCGGGCGCTCTTGACTGCGGCGTCGATGTCGACCTCGCGGCCACGGGCGATGGCACCCAGCAGGCGGCCGTCGATGGGCGAGTGCTTGTCGAAGGTTTCGCCGGTGGCGCTGGCACGGCGCTCGCCGTCGATCACGCTGCGGCCGTCGGCCTTCAGTGCGGTGGCGCGGGCGTGCCAGTCGATGGGGGATGTCGTCGAGCTCATGGTGTGTCTCCTGCCGCGCAGCGGCATGGTGGTGTCGTGGACGGATGATCGCGCAGACCGCCAGCCGCGCCAGAACCGTCGCGGCAAAAGGCCCACGGCCGCCGAGGCGGCCGTGAGGCAAGGGGGCGCGGGCGTGGAGTGCGCCGTGCGGCTTAGAAAGCCACCACCAGCGACGCGCCCAGCAGGTTGTTGGTCTTCTTGAATTCGCCGGTCTTGACGTCCTCGAAGACGGCCTTGTTGGCGCCGTCCAGCCGGTACTCCAGCTTCATCGTGGTGGCGCTGTCGAAGGCGTACTTCAGGCCGAGCGTCAGCGCGTAGCGGTTGGCACCGCTGTTCAGGTCACCGTTGAGGTCGGGGCCCAGGCCGTTGCGGCCGTCGTTGCCGTAGACCAGGTTGCCGTCTTCGTCGACGAAGGAGTAGCCGTTGTAGCCGAACAGGCCGCCGCCGTTCTTGCTGTTGTTGATGTAATCGGCCCGGGCCAGGGCCTGCAGGCGCGAGGTGACCATGTAGCCGACCAGGCCGGACAGGCCCCACCAGCGCGAGTCGCGATAGTTGCCGTCTTCGTCGGGCGTGATGGCGCCCAGCTTTTGCCGGCCTATGCTGGCCTGGCCCTGCAGCGTCAGCTCGCCGCGGGTGTAGTAGCCGTCGACCTCGAACAGCTGCGCCGAGGTGCTGGTGCCGGTGTTGAAGTTGGCCGTCTTGCCGATCAGGCCGGCAAAGCCGAAGCCGCTGTACTCGCCCTTGGCGTAGTCGGCGCGGAAGACCAGCGACGGCTTCTTGTCCCTCGGGGCCTTGATGGTGGCGTTGACGTTGGCGATCGCGCCGCGCAGCCACCACTTGCCCTCGGTGTGGTCCATGCCCACGCCGGTGTAGCCGACCGGCAGCGTGAAGTCGTAGAGCAGGTTGTGGGTGGTGAAGGGGTTCAGCGTGGGCTGCTGGTACTCGTAGCCCGACCAGTCCGGGATCTGGCCGGCGATCAGGCGGGTGGCCAGGCCATCGACGGGGATGGAGACGGTGGCCTCCTGCACGATGCTGGCGCCGTCGATGGCGGCGCCGACGCCGCGGTTGGGCGTCAGCGTGAGCTTCCAGATGGTGCCGCTGTCGGTCTCCTTGGTGAAGTCTATCGAGGCCGCACCGAGGTAGGAGGTGTCGTAGGCGTAGCCGTCGGACTGCTGGTTGAGGAACTGGAAGCCGGCGCGGTCCTGGCGCTGGTTGTAGATGAAGGCCGGCTCGATGTAGCCGCTGATCTTCAGCCCCTTGAAGCCCTGCTCGATGAAGTTGTCCTCGGCCGCCTCGGTCTTGACGACGACGCGGTTGAACTCGGCCGCCTGCTCGGGTGTCATGCCCCACTCGGGCTTGGGCTGGGCGGCCTGGGTCTGGACCTTCTTCTCGAGCTCGGTGACGCGCTCGCGCAGGGCGCGCAGCTCCTTGAGCAGCTCTTCGTTGCTCTGCGCCATCGCGGGGAAGGCCAGTGCCATGGCGCTGGCAAGCAGGGTGGGTCGCAGGGTCTTCATCGTGGGTTGTCCTTCTGCTGAGGTTGGGTTGTCGTCTTTCGGGGGCCGTGGCTTCAGGCGCGCGTCGCCTCGGCCATCTCCTGCTGCCGCTTGCGCTCGGCGCGGGCGATCATGTAGCTCGCGACGACGACGCCGATGGCGACGACGAAGACGATCAGCGCCGCCACGGCATTGACGCTGGGGTTCAGCCCCAGCCGGGCGCGCGAGAAGATCACCAGCGGCATCGTGGTCGAGCCGGGGCCTGAGAGGAAGGCCGAGAGCACGACGTCGTCCAGCGAGAGCGTGAAGGTGAGCAGCCAGGCCGACATCAGCGCCTGCGCGATCATCGGCAGCGTGACCAGGAAGAACACCTGGCGCGGCCGGGCGCCCAGGTCCATCGCGGCCTCTTCGAGCTGCGGGTTCAGGTCCTGCAGGCGGGCTTGCACTACCACGGTGGCGTAGGCCATGCCCAACAGCAGATGGCCGAACCAGATCGTCAGCGCGCCGCGCTCCGGGAAGCCGATCACGCGCTGGATGGAGACCAGCATCAGCAGCAGCGACAGGCCCACCACCACTTCGGGCATCACCAGCGGCGCGCTGACCATGCCGCTGAAGGCGGTGCGGCCGAAGAAGCGCTTGTACTTGACCAGCGCAAACGCCGCGAAGGTGCCCAGCACCACCGAGCCGCAGGCGGTGAAGAAGGCCACCTTCACCGACAGCCACAGGCCGTTGATCATCTCGGTGTCGCTCGCCAAGTGGACATACCACTTGAGCGTGAAGCCGCGCCAGACGTTGGCCAGCGGCGAGTCGTTGAACGAGTACAGGACCAGCGCGACGATGGGCAGGTAGAGGAAGACAAAGCCGGCCGTCAGCCAGCCCTTGCCGAACCACTTGTTGATGGCCGATGCGGCTGAACTGCTCATACCCGCTTCTCCTGCGCTTCAGCCTGGTATTTGTTGAAGATCGCCAGCGGCACGATGATCAGCAGGATCATCACCACCGCCACGCTGGAGGCCATGGGCCAGTCGTTGTTGGAGAAGAACTCGTCCCACACCACGCGGCCTATCATCAAGGTCTCGGGCCCGCCCAGCAGCTCGGGGATCACGAATTCGCCGACGCAGGGGATGAAGACCAGCATGGCCCCGGCGATGATGCCGGCCTTGGAGAGCGGCACGGTGATCTTCCAGAAGCCCACCCACGGCGTCGCACCCAGGTCGGCCGCCGCCTCCAGCAGCCGCAAGTCCATCTTGGAGAGGTTGGAGTAGAGCGGCAGGACCATGAAGGGCAGGTAGGTGTAGGTCATGCCCAGCACCAGCGAAAACGGCGTGTTCATCAGCTTGCCGGGCGCCGAGATCAGGCCGGCGTGGAACAGCAGCTGATCGAGCCCGGTGCCTATCAGCAGCTCCGAGACCCAGCCGCCTTCCGAGAGCAGGCCCTTCCAGGCGTAGACACGCAGCAGGAACGAGGTCCAGAAGGGCAGCATCACCAGCATCAGCAGCGTGGGCTGCACGGTGGTCTTGGCGCGCGCCATGAAGTAGGCGAAGGGGTAGCCGATGAACAGGCACAGCAGCGTGGTGGCGCCGGCGTACTTCAGGCTCGCGATGTAGGTCTTGAAGTAGAGGTCGTCTTCGGTGATGAAGAGGTAGTTGCTCAGCTTGATGGTGAGCTGGGCGACCCCTTCGACGTAGCTGAAGATGTCCTTGACGATGACCGTCTCCATCTCGGAGACGCTCATCTTGGCGAGGATGAAGAATGGCGCCAGGAAGAACACCAGCAGGAACAGGTAGGGCACGGCGATGACGCCGCCGCGCCCGCCCAGCCAGGCGGTGAACTGCTTCAACGAGACAGCGAAGCGATCCATGGCCGCTCCTATTGCGTCAGCACGACGTGGGAGGAGGGCGTCCACTGCGCCCAGACGCCGTCGCCCCAGGTGAGCTCGTCGTCGCGGTGGCGCAGGGTGTTGGCCATGCTCACCTTGAGCATCTCGCCGCTGGCGAGCTTGAGCCGGTAGACGGTGAAGCTGCCGAAGTACGACATCTCCTCGATGGTGCCGCGGGCGGCGTTGAACTCGCTCTCGGGCTTCTCGCGCGAGATCGTGATCTTCTCGGGCCGCAGCGCGACCGTCACCGGCATGCCCTCGGTGCCGGTGATGCCGTGGCCGACGTAGTGCTTGCAGTCGGCGCAGGCGATCACGACGTGGTCGGGCTCGTCGACCTCCAGCGTGCCGTCCATCAGGTTGACGTTGCCGATGAAGTCGGCCACGAAGCGGTTGGCCGGGGTCTCGTAGATGTCGCTGGGCGTGCCCACCTGCAGGAAGCGGCCCTCGCTCATCACCGCGATGCGCGAGGCCATGGTCATGGCTTCTTCCTGGTCGTGGGTCACCATCACGCAGGTCACGCCGACCTGCTCGATGATGTTGACCAGCTCGATCTGGGTCTGCTCGCGCAGCTTCTTGTCCAGCGCGCCAAGCGGCTCGTCCAGCAGCAGCATCTGCGGCTGCTTGGCGAGGCTGCGGGCCAGCGCCACGCGCTGCTGCTGGCCGCCCGAGAGCTGGTGCGGCTTGCGCTTGGCGAACTTGGCCAGCTGCACCAGCTTGAGCATGCTCTCGACGCGGCTGGCGACCTCGTCCTTCGTGAGCTTGTCGCGCTGCAGGCCGAAGGCGATGTTGTCCCACACCGTGAGGTGGGGGAACAGCGCGTAGGACTGGAACATCATGTTCAGCGGCCGCTCGTAGGGCGGCAGCCCGGCCAGGTCCTGCCCGTTCAGGACGATGCGGCCCGAGGTGGGCGTCTCGAAACCGGCGAGCATGCGCAGCAAGGTGCTCTTGCCGCAGCCGGAGGAGCCCAGCAGCGCGAAGATCTCGCCCTTGGCGATGTCCAGGCTGACGTGGTTGACGGCCTTGTAGCCGTTGAAGTCCTTCACCACGTCCTGGATCTGCAGGAACGTGCTGTCGCCAGCCTTGCCGATCTTCGGGGAGGCGCTCGCCGGGTTGGTGCTCATGGTGCGCAGGCTCGCTTTACAGGCCGGTCTTGAACGAGGTGTACAGCCGGGTCATGGTGCGGCGGATGTCGCCGCTCAGCGAGTCGGGCGCCTGCATCTTCTTCAGGTCGGCATCGCCGGGGAACACGGTGGTGTTGTTGGCGATCTCGGGCTTGATGAAGGGCTTGGAGGCCTTGTTGGCATTGGCGTAGAAGACCTTGTTGGTCAGGCTGGCGGCCACCTCGGGCTTCATCATGTAGTTGATGAACTTGTGGGCGTTGCCGGGGTGGGGCGCGTCGGCCGGGATCACCATCATGTCGAAGAACAGGATGCCGCCGGTCTTGGGGATCAGCGCCTCGATCTTCTGGCCGGTCTTGCCCTCGAGGGCGCGTTGCTTGGCGATGTTGATGTCGCCCGACCAGCCCAGCGCCACGCAGATGGAGCCGTTGGCCATGTCGTTGATGTAGCCGGAGGAGCTGAACAGGGTGACGCTGGGGCGAATGCTCTTCAGCAGCGGGCCGACGCCGGCGAAGTCGGCCGTGCTCTTGGTGTACGCCGGCTTGCCGAGGTAGTGCAGCGCGGCCGGGATGACCTCGGTCGCCGAGTCGAGGAAGCTGACGCCGCAGCTCTTCAGCTTGGAGATGTACTCGGGCTTGAAGACCAGGTCCCAGGCGTTGTCGGGCATGGGCATGCTGCCCAGCGCGGCCTTGACCTTGTCGACGTTGATGCCCACGGTGGTGTAGCCCCAGAGCCAGTTGACCTGGTACTGGTTGCCCGCGTCCAGCTTGGCCATCTGCTCCAGCAGCGCCGGGTCGAGGTTCTTCCAGTTCGGCAACTGGGCCTTGTCCAGCTTCTGCAGCAGCCCGCCCTCGGCCTGGGTCTTGGCCCAGTACGAGGAGGGCACGACCACGTCGTAGCCGGTCTTGCCCGCCACCAGCTTGGCGTGCACGATCTCGTTGTTGTCGAAGTTGTCGTAGCGGACCTTGATGCCGGTCTCTTTCTCGAAGTTCTTCAGCGTGTCTTCGGCGATGTAGTCCGACCAGTTGTAGACGTTCAGCACCTTCTCTTCCTCCTGGGCCTGCGCGGGGCCGCCGGCGGACAACAAGGTGATGGCAGCCAACGACAGCACCGGGCGGGCGAAATTCAACTTCATGGAAGAACCTCCAGGGGGAACGTGAAAGCGGTGAAAGGAGAGTGGGTCTGCGCAGTCTAAGCGGCGGCTCGGCCAGGGCTCAATGGGGGTTCAGGTGGGGTGGGGCCGGTTTACCTGGCCCAGCCGTTGGCGCGCACGTCGGCCAGCGTCAGGTCCAGGCAGCGGCGTACCAGCGCCATCATCTCGTCGATTTGCGCGCGCGTCATCACCATCGGCGGCGCGATGATCATGCGGTCGCCGACAGCGCGCATGATCAGGCCGTTGCCGAAGCAGTGGCCGCGGCAGACCATGCCGATATCGACTTCAGCAGCAAACGGCGCGTTGCTCGCCTTGTCCTTGACCAGAAGAATCGCCCCCATCAAGCCGCAGGTTTCGGTGTCGCCGACCAGCGGGTGGTCGCGCAGCGCCGCAAACTGCTCCGCAAGATACGGGCCCACGTCGGTGCGCACATGCTCGACCAGCTTGAGCTGCTGGATCAGCTTGATGTTGGCCAGCGCCACCGCGCAGGCCACCGGGTGGCCGGAGTAGGTGAAGCCGTGGTTGAAGTCGCCGCCCTGCTCGATCAGCACCTTGGCGACGCGGTCGCCCACCATCACGCCGCCCAGCGGCACGTAGCCCGAGGTGACGCCCTTGGCGAAGGTCATCAGGTCGGGCTTGCTGCCCACCGTCTCGCAGCCGAACCAGTGGCCGGTGCGGCCGAAGCCGCAGATGACTTCGTCGCTGACGACGAGGATGCCGTACTTGTCGCAGATGCGCTGGATCTCGGGCCAGTACGTCGCTGGCGGCACGATCACGCCGCCTGCGCCTTGCACCGGCTCGCCGATGAAGGCCGCGACCTTCTCCGCGCCCACCTCCAGGATCTTGGCCTCCAGCCAGCCGGCTGCGACCTTGCCGAACTCGGCCTTGGGGATGCCGGCCGGGCGCCCCGTTTGGTGCCAGTAGGGCTGCTCGATGTGCACGATATTGGGGATGGGCAGCCCGCC
>DATHWJ010000577.1:0-12431 GCA_035460745.1 Ideonella sp.
TGAACGCGGCGCGGGATCTGATGGCGCGCTACCCCGAGCCGAACTCCCTGCCGCTCTGGGGCGTGCCCTTCGCGGTGAAGGACAACATCGACGTCGCCGGCCTGCCGACCACCGCCGCCTGCCCCGCCTTCGCCTACACCGCGAGCGAGACCGCGACCGTGGTGCAGCGCCTGATGGATGCCGGCGCGGTGCTGGTCGGCAAGACCAACCTGGACCAGTTCGCCACCGGCCTGGTGGGCACGCGCTCGCCCTACGGCGAGGTGCCCAACAGCTTCGACCCAGCCTATGTCAGCGGCGGCTCCAGCTCGGGCTCGGCCTCGGTGGTGGCGCGCGGCCTGGTGCCTTTCGCGCTGGGCACCGACACGGCCGGCTCGGGGCGCGTGCCGGCGGGCTTCAACAACCTGGTGGGCTTGAAGCCCACCCCGGGCAGCGTGCCCATGGCCGGCGTGCTGCCGGCCTGCCGCACGCTGGACGTGGTGTCGGTCTTTGCCCTGACGGTGGCCGACGCCGCCCAGGTGATGGCGGTGATGGAGGGCGCGACCGCCGAGGAGCCCCACTTCCAGGCGCCCGCGCTGCAGCCCGCCTGGCTGGGCGTGGCGGGCAAGCCGCTGCGCGTGGGCGTGCCGGTGCAGCCCGGCTGCGACGAGGCGCTGGGCTACTCGGCAGGCTTCGAGCAGGCGCTGGCGCAGATGCGCTCGCTGGGGGCACAGATCGAGACGCTGGACTTCGAGCCGCTCTTCGAGGTGGCCAGGCTGCTCTACGAAGGCCCGTGGGTGGCGGAGAGAGAAGCGGTCGTGCAAAGCCTGCTCGCCAGCCACCCCGAGGCCTTCGACAGCACGGTGCGCACGGTGATCTCCGCGGCCCAGCGCTACAACGCGGTCGACGCCTTCCGTGCGCGCTACCGGCTGGAAGAGCTGCGCTCACAACTCGCTGCGCTGTGGCAACGCTTCGATGTGCTGATGGTGCCCACCGCCACCACCTGCCCGACCCGCGCCGCGGTGGCCGCCGAGCCGGTGCTGCGCAACAGCGAGCTGGGCCGCTACACCAACTTCGTCAACCTGCTGGGCTGGAGCGCGCTGGCGCTGCCCAGCGGTTTCACACCGGCCGACCTGCCTTTCGGCGTCACCTTCATCGCACCGGGCGGGGCCGACGCCGCGCTGGCGGCCTTGGGCCTGGCGTGGGAGGCCGCGCTGAGCCTGCCGCTGGGGGCCAGGCTGCGCCTGTCGCAGGCCAGTGACCGCGCGCCGCAGGCGCTGCCGGCCGCCGCCGCGACCCTGCCGCTCGCGGTGGTGGGCGCGCACCTGGCCGGCATGCCGCTGCACGGCCAGTTGCAGGAGCGCGGCTGCCGGCTGCTCGTGCGCACCCGCAGCGCGCCGCACTACCGGTTGCACGCGCTGCCCGGCACGGTGCCGCCCAAGCCGGGTCTGGCCCGCGTGGCGCCGGGCGAGGCCGGGCAGGCCATCGAACTCGAGGTTTACGAGATGCCGCTCGCCGCGGTCGGCTCCTTTCTCGCGCTGATCCCGCAACCGCTGGGCCTGGGCAGCGTGGAGCTGGAGGACGGCCGCTGGGTCAAGGGCTTCATCTGCGAGCCGGCGGCCCTGCGGGGCGCGCCCGACATCAGCCACCACGGCGGCTGGCGGGGCTACGTGGCCGCGCTGGCCCGGGCGGGCGCGTGATGGCCGCGGCGCAGGTGGACCGGCCGGCGGTGCGGGCCGAGGTCGAGCGGGTCTTCCACGCCTACGAGCGCGCGCTGATGGCCAACGACGTGGCCGCGCTGAACGGTTTCTTCTGGGCCGACCCGCGCGTGACCCGCTACGGCATCGCCGACCGCCAGCACGGCTTCGACGAGCTCGTGGCCTACCGGGCCGCGACGCCGGCCCCCGGCTTCACCCGCTCGCTGCACCTGCTGCGGCTGGCCTGCTTCGGCGACGACATGGCCGTGGCCCAGGTCGAGTTCGTGCGCAGCGACACGGTGCTGCGCGGCTTCCAGAGCCAGACCTGGGTGCGCTTCGCCGAGGGCTGGAAGATCGTCGCCGCGCACGTCAGCATGATCCCCTTCGAGGCCTGAGCAGGTATTCGCTGCGTATCATCGAAAGCACGGTCACCCCTGCCGCCGCCGCGCTCCCGCCTCGCCTTCGTTTCCCTCTCGTCCGTCCGCCTTGCCGCCCAACCCCGTGCCCTCCGACCCCGCGCTGGCTGCCTCAGCCATTGAACCCCCCTCCGAGCCGGCCGCCGAGCCCGTTGTCGAGCCGGCCGCCGAGCCCGCCAGCCTGGCCGACCAGGCCTATGCGCAGATCAAGCAGATGATCTTCGACTTTGCGCTGATGCCGGGCGACCGCTTCTCCGAGTCGGAGCTGGCGTCGCAGGTCAAGGTCAGCCGCACGCCGCTGCGCCAGGCCTTGCAGCGGCTGGCGCGCGACGGCTTCCTGCAGGTCTTCCCCAAGCTGGGCTGGCAGGTCGCGCCGCTGGATTTCGACGTCTTCGACGAGCTCTACGACCTGCGCGTGCTGATCGAGTGCCACGCCGCCCACCATCTCGCCGAGGCCGAGGAGCGCAGCCCGCTGCAGGCGCTGGCCGATACCTGGCTGGTGCCGGCCGAGGAGCGGCTGTCCGACAGCGCTGCCGTCGGCGCGCTCGACGAAAACTTCCACAGCCTGCTGGTGCAAGGCAGCGGCAACCGCGAGATGGTGAGGGTGCACCAGGAGATCACCGAGCGCATCCGCATCATCCGCCGGCTCGACTTCACCAAGCCCGCCCGCGTCGACCTGACCTACGAAGAGCACGCGCGCATCCTGCGCGCCATCACCCGCCGCCGCGGCGACGAAGCCCAGCGCCTGCTGCGCGCCCACATCGAGCAGAGCAAGCTGGAGGTGCGGCACATCACGCTGGACATGCTGTACCGGGCGCGGCGGCAGGGCTGAGCGTCCCCAAGCCGGGAGCGCCGAGGCTGCCGGGTGGCCGCCGCTGCGGCCCCTAGCCGGTGAACGGCCCCGCTCCGGAGCCGACCCGCGAGCGCGCATCCGATCGGCGCACCCACCGTCACCACGGTGTCAACAGCGACCCCTAGGCTGCGCAGCTTCCTGCGTGGCGCGACCTCGTGCTGCGCACCCCTCACCGCTGCCAGCCAAGGACCACCATGGGCCGCCCCAGCCAGACCAAACCCGCACGCCCCGGCAACAACCGCCGCGACTTCTTCAAGCGCTCCAGCTCGGCCGCCGTCGCGCTCGCCGCCGCGCCGGCCCTGCTGCCGCTGAGCGCGTCGGCGGCACAGCCCAAGGGCGAATTCCAGCACGGCGTTGCCAGCGGCGACCCGCTGCCCGACCGCGTGATCCTCTGGACCCGCATCACGCCGCTGCAGTTCGACGACACGCTGTCGGTGGGCCTGGTGATCGCGCGCGACGCCGCGCTGACCGACGTGGTCTACAGCGGCAAGACCAAGACCGACGTGTCGCGCGACTTCACGGTCAAGGTCGATGCCGACGGCCTGCAGCCCGACACCAGCTACTACTACCAGTTCAGCTACAAGAAGACGCTGTCGCCCATCGGCCGCACCAAGACCCTGCCGGTCGGGCCCACCGAGCGGCTGCGCGCCGCGGTGGTGAGCTGCTCCAACTTCGCGGCCGGCTACTTCAACGCCTACCGCTGCATCGCCGAGCGCGCCGACCTCGACATGGTGATCCACCTCGGCGACTACCTCTACGAGTACGGCACCGGCCAGTACGGCACGCTGCGCCCCTGCGAGCCGGCCCACGAGATCGTCACGCTGGCCGACTACCGCGCCCGCCACGCCCAGTACAAGGGCGACGCCGATTCGCAGGCCATGCACCGCCAGCATCCGCTGGTCGCCATCTGGGACGACCACGAGATCGCCAACGACGCCTACGTGCAAGGCGCCGAAAACCACACGCCGGACACCGAAGGCGCCTGGAACGACCGCGTCGCCGCCGGCCTGCAGGCCTACTACGAGTGGATGCCGGTGCGCGTGGTCGACAAGAAGAACCTGCGCCGCAACAACCGCAGCCTGCCCTATGGCGACCTGGCCGACCTCTTCATGCTCGAAGAGCGCCTGAACGGCCGCAGCAAGCAGCTGCCGCCCACCGTGCCCACCGAGCTGGGGTTGCTGTTCACCCAGAGCGGCGAGTTTCTCGACCCGGCGCGCAGCCTGCTCGGCAGCGAGGAGGAGGCCTGGCTGATCAAGCGCCTGCACCACTCCAAGGCCCACTGGAAGATACTCGGCCAGGGCGTGATGTTCGCCCAGCTCAAGGCGGTCGGCGCGCCCAACGCCTTCGGCGGCGGCGCCTTCCTCAACCCCGACCAGTGGGACGGCTACCAGCCCGCCCGCGACCGCATCTACGCGGCGCTCAAGGGGGCCGACGGCCGCAAGCCCATCCCCAACACCGTGGTGCTGACCGGCGACATCCACAGCTCCTGGGCGGCCGACCTGACGCAGGACCCGAACAACCCCGACCCCGCCAGCGGCGGCTACAACCCCGCGAGCGGCCAGGGCTCGCTAGCGGTGGAGTTCGTCGCCACCTCGGTGACCTCGCCGGGGCTGGACGACCCGCTGGGCGAAACCGCCGCGGCGCTGAAGGCCCAGAACCCGCACTTCAAGTACATCGACTTCAACAAGCGCGGCTACATGCTGCTGGACGTGGACCCGCGCCGCGTGGTGTGCGAGTGGTGGCACCTGAGCACCGTGGCCACGGTGGACGCGGCGCAGACGATGGCCGTGGCCTACCAGGTCGATGCCGGGACCAACCGGCTGGTGCCGGCGACGGCCACGGTGGCGAAGGCCAAGGCCGCGAAGCTGGCGCCCTGAGGCGCTACAAGACCGGGTTGGAGACGCCGGCCGCCACGTGCCCGGAAGGCACGTGCGTGGCCGCGCCTTCGACGTGGCCGGTCTGGTCGTCGAAGAAGAAGTCCGGCTCGAACTCGCGCAGGAACTCGCCCTTGGCGAGGCCGCCGAGGAACATCGCCTCGTCGACCTCGACCTGCCAGTCCATCAGCGTGCGGATCGCGCGCTCGTGGGCCGGCGCGCTGCGCGCGGTGACCAGCGCGGTGCGGATGCGCATCTCGCCGCCGCCGGCGCCGCTGCGCAGGCGGTGCAAGGCCTCCAGCAGCGGCTTGAAGGGGCCGGGCGCCAGGGGCGTGGCGGCCTGGCTGCGCTCGTGCTGCTGGAAGGCGTCCAGCCCGTCGCGCTGGAAGACCCGCTCGGCCTCGTCGGAGAAGAGCACCGCGTCGCCGTCGAAGGCGATGCGGACTTCGTTCGGGTGGGCGCTGGAGGCGCGCGCCGAGTGCGGGAAGACGCGCGCAGCCGGCACCGCGGCGGCCAGCGCCGAGCGCACGTCGGGCTCGTTGGTGGAGAGAAAGAGGTGGGCGTTGAGCGGCCGCAGGTAGCGCCAGGGGCTCTCGCCGCGGGTGAACACGCCGCGCTCTATCGCCAGGCCGTAGTGCTGCGCCGAGCGGAACACGCGCATGCCCGAGACCGGGTCGTTGCGCGAGAGGATCACCACCTCGACCAGCGGCACCGTGGCGTTGAAGGCGAGCAGCTTGTTGACCAGCGAAAACGCCACGCCCGGGCGGGCCGGCACGTCGAGCCGCTGCAGTTGCAGCTGCATGTAGGCGCGGTCGTCGCTGCCCTCGAAGAGGGTGTTCTCTTCTTCGAAGTCGAACAGCGCGCGCGAGGAGATGGCGACGACCAGGCGGTCGTTCAGGGTGGCGGGCATGGCCGATCATAGTCGGCGGCCCGGGCACGGCCGGGGTGCGCCATCCGCCTGTTTGGGGCGGGAACCGCGCCATCTCGGCTCATGCGCTCGCCGCCTTAGGCCATTCGTTTTGGTTCGTTGGCGCTACAACCGTGCAAGCCCTAGTATCCGAATAACCTAAGTTGTTCCCGTGTGGGGGCACCGACCCCAGGAGCGGCGCCAAGCCATGTTGACAGAAGTACTGCGGGCCCAAGCCCAGCCCGCCCCCGCCGCATCGCCTTCGGGCATCGCGATCAAGCCCTTCGACGCGCCGCTCGGCGCCGAGGTGGTCGGCCTCGACCTCGGCCAGCCTTTGGCCGACGCCGACTTCGAGCGCATCCACCGTGCCCACCTCGACCGCCACGTGCTGGTCTTCCGCGACCAACGCATCACGCCCGAGCAGCAGATCGCCTTCAGCCGCCGCTTCGGCCCGCTGCAGATCCATGTGCTGCACCAGTTCCACCTGGCGGGCCACCCCGAGATCCTGGTGGTCAGCAACGTGGTGGAGGACGGCAAGCCCATAGGCCTCGGCGACGCCGGCTCCTACTGGCACTCCGACCTCTCGTACAAGGAGCTGCCCAGCCTGGGCTCGATGCTGCTGGCGCAGGAGATCCCGGCCGACGGCGGCGACACGGTCTTCTGCAACATGCACCTGGCCTGGGACACGCTGCCCAAGCACCTGCAGGACGCCTGCGAGGGCCGCATGGCCGAGCACTCCTACACCGCCAAGTACGCCGAGATGCAGGCGCGCAGCCCGTGGCGGCCCAACCTCAGCGCCGAGCAGCTCGCGCAGGTGATCCCGGTGGCGCAGCCCATGGTGCGCACCCACCCCGAGAACGGCCGCAAGGCGCTGTTCGTCAGCGAGCACTTCACGACCCGCGTGGTCGGCATGCCGGAGGACGAAGGCCAGGCGCTGCTGCAGGCGCTCTTCGCCCACAGCGTCAAGCCCGAGCACCTCTACCGCCATGTCTGGCAGCCCTTCGACATGGTCTTCTGGGACAACCGCTCGCTGATGCACCTGGCCACGGGTTGCCCGGCCGACCAGCGCCGCCGCATGAACCGCACGACGATAGAAGGCGATCGGCCGTTCTGACCCGCCGGGCCCGCTGGCGGCGTGTCCGATGTTTCCGTGATGTTCCCGTTACGACACTATTTTTCGGAGTTGCCCCGATGCTTCGCCACGCCTTGCCTTTGACCCGCCGCCTGACCGCGCTGCTTGCCGCGGCCAGCCTGCTCACCGCGGGTCTCGGCATGCCGGCCGCCGCCCATGCCGAGGGCCAGATCCGCATCGCCGAGCAGTTCGGCATCGTCTACCTGCTGCTCAACGTGGCGCAGGACCAGAAGCTGATCGAGAAGCATGCGAAGGCGCAGGGCGTGGACGCCAAGGTCGAGTGGGTCAAGCTCTCGGGCGGCGCGGCGATCAACGACGCGCTGCTCTCGGGCGCCATCGAGATTGCCGGTGCCGGTGTCGGGCCCCTGCTCACGCTGTGGGACCGCACCAACGGCAAGCAGAACGTGCGCGGCGTGGCCTCGCTCGGCAACTTCCCTTACTACCTCGTCACCAACAACCCCAAGGTCAAGACCATCGCCGACTTCAGCGAGCGGGACCGCATCGCGCTGCCCGCCGTGGGCGTCTCGGTGCAGTCGCGCATCCTGCAGATGGCCTCGGCCAAGCTCTGGGGCGACGCGCAGTTCAACAAGCTCGACAAGATCAGCGTCGCGCTGCCCCACCCTGAAGCCACCGCGGCCATCATCAAGGGCGGCACCGAGATCAACGGCCACTTCGGCAACCCGCCGTTCCAGGAGCAGGAGCTCGCCGGCAACCCCAATGCCCGCATCGTGCTGAACTCCTACCAGGTGCTGGGCGGCCCGGCCTCGGCCACCGTGCTTTACGCGACCGAGAAGTTCCGCAAGGAGAACCCCAAGACCTACAAGGCCTTCATCGACGCACTGGCCGAGGCCGCGCAGTTCACCACCGCCAACCCCGAGAAGGCGGCCGACATCTTCCTGCGCGTGGGCAACTCCAAGATCGACCGCGACTTCCTGATCAAGATCATCAAGAACCCGGACGTGCAGTTCAAGATCACGCCGCAGAACACCTTCGCGCTGGCCGACTTCATGAACCGCGTCGGCGCGATCAAGAACAAGCCCGCGTCCGCCAAGGACTACTTCTTCGACGATCCCCACAACGCCGCGGCGAACTGAGCATGTCCACCACCCTAGACAGCCCCGCCGCACTGCGCCTCGGCGAGCCGCTCGCCACCGCCGCACCGCCGCCCTCGGCCCTGCCCCGCACAGCCGCCGACGAAGCGCTGGCCCGCGACGCGCTGCTGCAGGTCGACAACCTCACGCTGGAGTACGCCACCGGCCAGCGCGTGGTGCGCGCGATGCACCGTGTCAGCTTCGACGTGCACGGCGCCGACCGCTTCGTGCTGCTGGGCGCCTCGGGCTGCGGCAAGTCCTCGCTGCTGAAGGCGGTGGGCGGCTTCCTCGCGCCGCGCGAAGGCGAGATCCGGCTCGACGGCGAGAAGGTCACCGGCCCCGGCCCCGACCGCATCGTCGTCTTCCAGGAGTTCGACCAGTTGCCGCCGTGGAAGACGGTCAAGCACAACGTGATGTTCCCGCTGCTGGCCTCCAAGACCTTGCCCAAGAAGCAGGCCGAGGAGCGCGCGCTGCACTACCTGAACAAGGTCGGCCTCGCCGCCTTTGCCGATGCCTACCCGCACACGCTCTCGGGCGGCATGAAGCAGCGCGTCGCCATTGCCCGCGCGCTGGCGATGCAACCCAAGATCCTGCTGATGGACGAGCCCTTTGCCGCGCTCGACGCGCTGACGCGACGCCGCATGCAGGAAGAGCTGCTGGCGCTGTGGGACGAGGTCCGCTTCACGCTGCTCTTCGTCACCCACTCGATCGAAGAAGCGCTGGTGGTGGGTAACCGCATCCTCGTGCTTTCGCCGCACCCCGGCCGCGTACGCGCCGAGATCAACAGCCACCAGTTCGACCTGCAGAGCACCGGCAGCGTGGAGTTCCAGAGCACGGCGCAGCGCATCCATTCGCTGTTGTTCGAAACGCCGGCGGTGGTGACAGTATGAGCGGCTACAACCCTCCCGTCCGACCCGAATACGAGCGCCTGCTCGAGCCGCTGGTCGGCACACCGATAGAACGCGAGCTGCCCTGGCTGCAGCGCACCTGGCAACAGCAGGCGGGGCTGCGCAAGAGCGTGATCCTGCTGGTGCTGGCGCTGCTGTGGGAGGCGGTCGCGCGCTGGCAGGACAACGACCTGCTGCTGCCCACCTTCGTGCAGACCGCCAAGGCGCTGTTCGAGGGCCTGGCCGGCGGCGAGCTGCTGGTCAAGGCGCGCATCTCGCTGGTCGTGCTGCTGCAGGGCTACGTGCTGGGCATCTTCAGTGCGCTGGTGCTGACCACGCTGGCCGTCTCCACCCAGTTCGGCCGCGATCTGCTGAGCACGCTGACCGCTATGTTCAACCCGCTGCCGGCCATCGCGCTGCTGCCGCTGGCCCTGCTGTGGTTCGGCCTGGGCCAGGGCAGCCTGATCTTCGTGCTGGTGCACTCGGTGCTGTGGCCGCTGGCGCTGAACACCTACGCCGGCTTCCAGTCGGTGCCCGAGACCTTGCGCATGGCCGGTCGCAACTACGGCCTGGGCGGCATACGCTACGTGCTGTTCATCCTGGTGCCGTCGGCCCTGCCGGCCATCCTCTCGGGCCTGAAGATAGGCTGGGCCTTCGCCTGGCGCACGCTGATCGCCGCCGAACTGGTCTTCGGCGCCTCGTCCGGCAAGGGCGGGCTGGGCTGGTACATCTTCCAGAACCGCAACGAGCTCTACACCGACAAGGTCTTCGCCGGCCTCGCGATGGTGATCATCATCGGGCTGCTGGTGGAGGGCATTGCGTTCAATACGCTCGAGCGGTTGACGGTGAGGCGGTGGGGGATGCAGCGGTGATCAGTGCAGCCACACCGTCAATGTGTGGATGGTCAGCCCGACAAGCCCACCCACCAGCGTTCCATTGATGCGGATGAACTGCAGGTCCCGCCCGATGTTGCGCTCCAGCTCGTCCGTCATCTGCTCGGCATTCCAGTCAGCCACGCGGGCGACGATGTAGAGCCGGATGTCTTCGCGGTAGCGTTCGATCCAGCGCGGTGCGGCCTCGGTGATCTGGGCGTTGATCCAGGCCTGCAGCGTCGGATCGCCGCGCAGCTTTTCGCCCAGGTGCAGCGCGGAGGCGGTGATGCGCCGGCGCACCGACGACTCGGGCAACGCGAGGTCTTCGTGCAGCCAGGCCAGCGTCTGGTCCCACAGCTTGTGCACCGCGTCGTTGAGCGCAGGGTGGGCCAGCAGCTTCTGCTTCAGCGCCTCGCCCTTGGCCTGCCAGTCGGTGTCGCCCTGCAGCTTGGCGACGAACTCGTTCATCAACCCGTCGAAGCGCAGGCGCAGCGGGTGCTCAGGTTCGTCGGCCATCTCGCCCAGCGTGTTGGCGACCGCGTTGATCACCTTGCCGGTGGCCAGGCGCGCGGCGACCTGGTCGAGGCCGATGTAGCGCAGCGCCCGGATCTCGCCGGCGATGGCTTCGGTCATCGTCGCCTGCACCTCCTTGTCGGCCAGCAGCTCGGCGACGTGCAGCAGCACGCGGTCCAGCAGCGCCTGGTGCTTGCGGTCGGTGGTGAGCAGCGCGAGCAGCTGGCCGGCCAGGTGGGCTGCGTCGATGCGCTGCAGGCCGGCCGTGGCCAGCCTGCTGACGAACAGGCGCACGCGCTCGTCGTCCAGCACGCCCAGGCCGTAGCGCGCGGCGGCCACCAGGTGCTCGCCCACCTTCTCGGCATGGGCCGGCTCCGAGAGCCATGCGGCGAGCTTGGCGGCCGGGTCGAAAGCGTGCAGCTTGGCCAGCACCTGCGGCGTGCTGAGGAAGTTGTTGCAGATGAAGCCGGCCAGCTTCTCGCCGATGCGGTCCTTGTTGCTCGGGATGATGGCCGTGTGCGGGATGGGCAGGCCCAGCGGGTGGCGGAACAGGGCGACCACCGCGAACCAGTCGGCGATCGCGCCGACCATCGCCGCCTCGGCGAAGGCCGCGGCGTAGCCCCAGCCGGGGTGCATCGGCAGCAGCAGCATCGCGACGATGTAGAGCAAGGCCGCGGCGCCGAGCAGGCCCAGCGCCAGCGCCTTCATGCGCGCCAGTTGCGGCGGGTCGGGCCGCCGGGCGTAGGCGCCGTCCTGCGGGGGCTGGTCGCTCACACGGCGTCGAAGAGGTCGCCGCCCGCCCGCTGCGACGGCGGCGCCAGCCCCAGGTGGCGGTAGGCCGCGGCGGTGGCGATGCGGCCGCGCGGCGTGCGCTGCAAGAAGCCCTGTTGGATCAGGTAGGGCTCGATCACGTCTTCGATGGTGCCGCTCTCTTCGCCGATCGCGGCGGCCACGTTGTCCAGCCCCACCGGGCCGCCGTCGAAGCGGTGCACCACGGCTTCGAGCAGCTTGCGGTCCATCACGTCGAAGCCGCGCGGGTCCACGTCCAGCATCTTCAGCGCGGCGTCGGCGATGGCCTGGTCGATCAGGCCGCGGCCCTTCACGTCGGCATAGTCGCGCACACGGCGCAGCAGGCGGTTGGCGATGCGCGGCGTGCCGCGCGAGCGGCGCGCGATCTCCATCGCGCCGGCCGCGTCGGTGGGCACCTTGAGCAGGCCGGCCGAGCGGGTCACGATGCGCGCCAGCTCCTCGGGCGTGTAGAACTCCAGCCGCGCGACGATGCCGAAGCGGTCGCGCAGCGGGTTGGTCAGCATGCCGGCGCGGGTCGTGGCGCCCACGAGGGTGAAGGGCTGCAGGTCGAGCTTGATCGAGCGCGCGGCCGGGCCCTCGCCGATCATGATGTCGATCTGGTAGTACTCCAGCGCGGGGTAGAGGATCTCCTCGACCACCGGCGAGAGGCGGTGGATCTCGTCGATGAAGAGCACGTCGTTCTTCTCGAGATTGGTCAGGATCGCAGCCAGGTCCTTGGGTTTCTCCAGCACCGGGCCCGAGGTCTGGCGCAGGTTGACGCCCAGCTCGTTGGCGATGATGTGCGAGAGGGTGGTCTTGCCCAGCCCCGGCGGGCCGAAGAGCAGCACGTGGTCCATCGCCTCGCTGCGCTTGCGGGCTGCGCCGATGAAGATCTCGAGCTGCTCGCGGGCCTTGGCCTGGCCCACGTAGTCGGCCAGGCCCTTGGGCCGCAGCGCGCGCTCCATCGCCTCTTCTTGCGGTGAGACCGGCGCGGCGCCGACGACGCGCGCGGGCCGGGGCGCCGCGGCGCCGAAGTCGTCGGTCTGGATGCTCATACAGTCATTATCGCCAGCCTGCACCGCGGGCGATGGGCCGCAGCCTCGGCTTTCGCGCTCGGCGGGCCGTGCCTACAATCCGCGCCGTGCCCACCCTGCGTCATCACCTGCGCCGCCTGTCCTGGATCGCCTTGCTGGCGATCCTGAGCCTCGCGCTGGCGCCGACGATCTCGCACGCGCTGGCCTCCTCGGCCGCAGGCGGCAGCGCCTGGGCCGAGATCTGCACGCCGCAAGGCACGCGGCTGGTCGCGCTGGACGACGGGCAGCCGCCTGCGCCAGCGCTGTCGTTCGGCCACCTCGACCACTGCCCCTTGTGCGGCCTCTCCGGCACGGCCCTGGGCCTGCCGCCGGCCGCGCCGTCGGTCGAGC
>DATHWJ010000578.1:0-12664 GCA_035460745.1 Ideonella sp.
TCAGCGACTACCGCCTGCGCCAGCCCGACCAGAAGCGCCACGCCGTCAACGCCCTCAAGAGCCTCAACTTCAAGGTCATGGCCGCCGGCGATTCGTACAACGACACCGGCATGCTGGCCGCCGCCGACGCAGGCTTCTTCATCCACCCCCCCGAGGCCATCGTGCTGCAGTTCCCGCAGTTCCCGGTGCACCACAACTACGCCGACCTGCGGGCGTCGATCGACGTGGCCGCCGCCCGACTGCGGGGCTGAGTCCAACCTCACCACAGGCTCACCCGATGAGCCCGATAAAGCGGTGCGTGGACAGCCCCGAACGGGCACCGGACGAGCTCAGGCGGCCCCCGCGCGACACCCGCGCAACACCGGCACGACACCAAGACCGCCGCACGCGCACGCACCCAGAACTAGGGATCCGCCCCCCTCGCGCATCCCCCATCGGAGGGCCCTAAGCGTCAGGATGGTGGTTCAAAAGCTTCCAGAGAACACTCTCGCATCGGTTCACACAAGAGCCGGTCGCGGTCAGGAACCGTGTTCATCCTCACATCGACGATCCCAGCATCTCGCAGGAAGTACCCCATGAAGAACCCCGCTCGCAACGCCCTCGCACTCGCCCTCGCCGCCGCCGGCCTCACCGGCCTGGCCACCGCGCAGGCAGACACCAAGGCCACCTCCATCAGCAACAGCGGGATCGCCCTGCAGTCCGGCTGGACCGACGCCGACTACGCCAACGCCAAGACGCTGACCCCCAAGGTCAACCACCTGCCGGCTTCCAGCTTCGACTACAACGCCGCGGCCGCACAGGCCCAGGCGCCCAAGGCCGACGTCGCCGGCCGCCGCGGCGGTGCCGATGCCAAGCACCTGCTGGAGCAGCGCCTGATGCCGGTGACAGCCGGCGAGATGGACGCCGACGGCGGCCTCAGCCCCGAGGCGATCGGCACCGGCAACATCAACTTCACCTCGACCCGGCTGCTGAAGGCGCTCGACACCGCCTACCCGACCCGCACCGTCGGCAAGCTGTATTTCAAGAAGCCCAGCGGCGCCACCTACATGTGCTCCGGCTCGATGATCAAGCCCGGCATCGTCGTGACCGCAGGCCACTGCATCCACGACGGCGTGAGCAGCTTCTACAACAGCTTCCAGTTCATCCCCGGCTACCGCAAGGTGGGCGCGGTCGAGACGCGCCCCTACGGCACCTGGACCAACTGGGCCTATGCCCGCACCACCAGCGACTGGGTCAGCGGCGGCGGCGGCGTGCCCAACCTGCGCGACTGGGCCGTGATCGTCTTCAACAAGGACGCGGCCGGCAAGCGCATCGGCGACTACACCGGCTGGCTGGGCTACCAGTACCCGTCGATGATAGGCAAGCACCAGTCGGTGGTGGGCTACCCGGGCAACCTGGACCTGGGCGGCCAGATGCACCAGACCAGCAGCATGGTCAACAACTACGGCAGCAACAACGGCATCTACGGCTCCGACATGGAGGGCGGCTCCAGCGGCGGCCCGTCGGTGCTGAACTTCCGCATCGACTACACCAACAGCAGCACCGCGCCCAGCGACAACAACGGCAACCGCGTCACCAGCGTCGTCTCCTGGGGCTACATCGACCCGGCCCAGAAGGTCCAGGGCGGCTCGCAGTTCGACTCGGTCTTCGGCACCATCGTGAGCGACACCTGCACCTCCTACGCCTGGGCCTGCTGACACCTCCAGCCAGCGATCCAGCGCAAGGGGCCGGCGGCAACGCCGGCCCCTTTTTTGCTGCCCAGGCCTTCAGCCCATCCACACCCGCGCGTTGCGGAACATGCGCATCCACGGGCTGTCGGCGGAGATATCGGCGCTGGCCCAGCTCATCTGCACATTGCGGAAGACGCGCTCCGGGTGCGGCATCAGCACGGTGAAGCGGCCGTCCGCCGTCGTCACCGCCGTCAGGCCGTCGGGGCTGCCGTTGGGGTTGAACGGGTAGGCCTCGGTCGGCTGGCCGCTGGCATCGACGAAGCGCATCGCGCGCTGCACGCCGGCCGCGTTGCCGCGCTGAGAGAAGTCGGCGAAGCCCTCGCCGTGCGCCACCGCGATCGGCAACCGGCTGCCGGCCATGCCGGCGAAAAACACCGACGGGCTCTCCAGCACCTCCACCTGCGCCAGCCGGGCCTCGAACTGCTCGCTCTTGTTGCGGGTGAACTTGGGCCAGGCTTCGGCGCCGGGGATGATGGGCGCCAGCGCGGCCATCATCTGGCAGCCGTTGCACACCCCCAGCGCGAGCGTGTCGCCGCGCTGGAAAAAGGCCGCGAACTGCTCGGCCAGCACCGGGTTGAACATCACCGAGCGGGCCCAGCCCTCGCCGGCCCCCAGCGTGTCGCCATAGCTGAAGCCGCCGCAGGCGACGAAGCCCTTGAACTGCTCCAGCCGCGCGCGGCCGGCCTGCAGGTCGCTCATGTGCACGTCGTAGGTGTCGAAGCCGGCCTTGGCCATCGCGTAGCTCATCTCCAGATGGCTGTTGACACCCTGCTCGCGCAGGATGGCGAGCTTGGGCCGCGAGAGGTTCAGGAAGGGAGCGGCCACGTCTTGCGCGGGGTCGAAGCTCGGCTGCAGCTGCAGGCCGGGGTGCCCGGCGGCGCCGGCCGCGGCGTGTTCGCTGTCGGCGCAGGCCGGGTTGTCGCGCAGGCGGGCGATGCGCCAGCTCACGTCGTCCCAGGCCTTGTGCAGGCGCTCCAGCGGCGCGCTGAATTGCGACCTGGCGTCACGCCAGACCTCGACCACGCCCTTGTCGTTGGGCTTGCCGACCACGTGGCTGTGCTTGCTCAGGCCGTGGGCCCGCAGGGTGGCGATCACCGCGTCGCGCTCGGCCGTCTTCACCTGCAGCAGCGCGCCCAGCTCCTCGTTGAAGAGCGCCTTCAGCGTGAGCTCCTGGCGCCGCGCGCCGACCTGGTCGGCCCAGTTCTTGGAGTCGCCGTACTCGGCCCGGCTGTCGGCGATGCCGTCGCTCTCGGTGACCAGCATGTCGACGTTCAGGCTCACGCCCAGGTGGCCGGCGAAGGCCATCTCGCAGGCTGCCGCCCAGAGGCCGCCGTCGCTGCGGTCGTGGTAGGCCAGCAGCTTGCCTTCGCTGCGCAGCTCGTTCACCGCGGCGATCAAGGCCTTCAGCGAAGCGGCGTCGTCGAGGTCGGGCACCTCATTGCCGAACTGCTGCAGCGTCTGCGCCAGGATGGAGCCGCCCATGCGGTGCTGGCCGTGGCCCAGGTCCACCAGGATCAGCGTGGTGTCGCCGGGTTGCAGTTGCGGCGTCAGCGTGCCGCGCACGTCGTCCAGCGTGACGAAGGCGGTGACGACCAGCGAGACCGGCGCGACGACCTGCTTCTGGGTGCCGCCGTCGGACCAGCGGGTGCGCATCGAGAGGCTGTCCTTGCCGACCGGCACGCTGATGCCCAGCGCCGGGCAGAGCTCCATGCCGACCGCCTTGACGGTTTCGTAGAGCGCGGCGTCTTCGCCCGGCTCGCCGCAGGCCGCCATCCAGTTGCAGCTCAGCTTGACGCGGCTCAGCTCGAAGGGGGCGGCCAGCAGGTTGGTCAGGCTCTCGGCCACCGCCATGCGGCCGGAGGCCGGCGCGTCCAGCGAGGCCAGCGGCGTGCGCTCGCCCATGCTCATGGCCTCGCCGCGGAAGCCGCTGTAGTCGGCCAGCGTCACCGCGCAGTCGGCCACCGGCACCTGCCAGGGGCCGACCATCTGGTCGCGGTGGTTCAGCCCGCCGACCGTGCGGTCGCCGATGGTCACCAGGAAGCGCTTGGAAGCCACGGTGGGGTGGCGCAGCACGTCGAAGGCGGCCTGCTCCAGCGTCACCCCGGTCAGGTCCAGCGCCGGGAACTGGCGCGGCATGCGCTTCACGTCGCGGTGCATCTTGGGCGGCTTGCCGAGCAGCACGTCCATAGGCATGTCGATCACGCGCTCGCCGCCGGGGCCGTCTTCCAGCACCAGCGCCGGCGTGTCGCTGGCGACGCCGACGATGCTGAACGGGCAGCGCTCGCGCTCGCACATCTGCTCGAACAGCGGCAGCAGGTCGGGGTTCACCGCCAGCGTGTAGCGCTCCTGGCTCTCGTTGCACCAGATCTCTTTGGGCGCCAGGCCGGTTTCTTCCAGCGGCACCTTGCGCAGGTCGAACACCGCCCCCTTGCCCGCACCGTCGACCAGCTCGGGGAAGGCGTTGCTGATGCCGCCCGCGCCGACGTCGTGGATGGCGACGATGGGGTTGGTCTCGCCGAGCGCCCAGCAGTGGTTGATCACCTCCTGCGCGCGGCGCTGGATCTCGGGGTTGCCGCGCTGCACCGAGTCGAAGTCCAGCGCCGCCGTGTTGGTGCCGGCCGCCATCGAGCTGGCCGCGCCGCCGCCCATGCCGATGCGCATGCCCGGGCCGCCCAGCTGTATCAGCAGGGTGCCGGCACCGAAGGGCAGCTTGTGAGTCTGCCCGTCGCTGATGACGCCCAGGCCGCCGGCGATCATGATGGGCTTGTGGTAGCCGCGGCGGATGTCGCCGACGGTCTGCTCATAGACGCGGAAGTAGCCGCCCAGGTTGGGCCGGCCGAATTCGTTGTTGAACGCGGCGCCGCCCAGCGGGCCCTCGTTCATGATCTGCAGCGGCGAGGCGATGTGCTCGGGCTTGCCGTAGGGGTTGCGCTCCCAGGGCTCGCTGGTGCCCGGCAGGTTCAGGTTGGAGACGCTGAAGCCGGTCAGCCCCGCCTTGGGGCGCGCGCCGCGGCCGGTGGCGCCCTCGTCGCGGATCTCGCCGCCGGCGCCGGTCGAAGCTCCCGGGAAAGGCGAGATCGCGGTCGGGTGGTTGTGCGTCTCGACCTTCATCAGCACGTGCGCGGTCTCGTGGCGCGCGCCGTAGAGCGGTGCGTTGGTGAAGCCCTGCGGCAGCCAGCGCTCGATGGCGCCGCCCTCCATCACCGCGGCGTTGTCGCTGTAGGCCACCACCGTGTGCTGCGGGTGCAGCTTCTCGGTGTTGCGGATCATGCCGAACATGCTGAGCGGCTGGCGCTCGCCGTCGATGGTGACGTCGGCGTTGAAGATCTTGTGGCGGCAGTGCTCGCTGTTGGCCTGGGCGAACATCATCAGCTCGACGTCGCTGGGGTTGCGCTCCAGCCCGGTGAAGGCGGCGACGAGGTAGTCGATCTCGTCGTCGGACAGCGCCAGGCCGAACTCGGTGTTGGCACGCTGCAGCGCGGCCTTGCCTTCGCCCAGCACGTCCACATGGGCCAGCGGGGTGGCGGGCTGGGGGTCGAAGAGGTGGCGGGCGGCGTCGCGCTCGAAGGCCGCGCTTTCGGTCATGCGGTCGTGCAGCAGCAGCGCGCAGGCCTGCAGCTCCTCGGCGCTCAGCGGCTTGGTGCCGCCGAGCAGGCCGCTTTTCAGCGTCAGGCGGAATTCGGTGACCCGCTCGGCGCGGTGGATGGCCAGGCCGCAGTTGTGGGCGATGTCGGTGGCCTTGCTGGCCCAGGGCGAGACGGTGCCCAGCCGCGGCATCACGACGATCAGCGCGCCGGCCGTCTCGGCCGAGGCCGGGTAGGGGTCGCCGTAGCTCAGCAGCGCGGCCAGCTTGTCCAGCGCCTCGCCGGGCAGCGCGCTGTCGCTCCACACCCAGTGCACGTGCCGCGCCGAAACCCCGGTGACCCGGGAGCAGGCGGCCTGCAGGGCCGGCAGCAGCGCCTGGGCGCGGAAGCTGGAAAGGGCGTTGCCGCCCTCGAAATGCGTCAGGTGCGGGTGAGCTGATGACATGAAGGGGGCGTCGGGGCGCTTGGCGGCCGTGGGGCCGGGGTGGGCGGCGATGCTGGCGTCGTCAGCCGGGGCATCGCCCGTGAAAACCCGCAATTTTACGATGCGATGGGACAATGCCTCCCAAGGGGCATGGCGCCGCGCCGCGAAGCTGCGCAGCGACGGCCGAAGACATAATTGGATACACCATGAGCATCACCCTCAAAAGCGCCAGCGACGTCGAAGGCATGCGCATCGCCGGCCGCCTGGCCTCCGAAGTGCTGGACATGCTGACGGCGCACGTGAAGCCCGGCATCACGACCGACCAGATCGACAAGCTGGCCCACGACCACATCGTGCACGTGCAGGGCGGCATCCCGGCGCCGCTGAACTACGCGCCGCCGGGCTACACGCCCTACCCGAAGTCGATCTGCACCTCGATCAACCAGCAGGTCTGCCACGGCATCCCGAACGACCGGGCGCTGAAGAACGGCGACATCGTCAACATCGACGTCACCGTCATCAAGGACGGCTGGCACGGCGACACCAGCCGCATGTACGTCGTCGGCGAGGGCTCGATCGCGGCCAAGCGCCTGTGCCAGATCACCTACGAGGCCATGTGGAAGGGCATCTCCAAGGTCAAGCCCGGCATCCGCCTGGGCGACATCGGCCACTCGATTCAGACCTTCGCCGAGAACCAGGGCTTCTCCATCGTGCGCGAGTTCTGCGGCCACGGCATAGGGCGCAAGTTCCACGAGGAGCCGCAGGTGCTGCACTACGGCCGGCCGGGCACGCTGGAGGAGCTGGTGCCGGGCATGATCTTCACCATCGAGCCGATGATCAACGCCGGCCGGCGCGAGATCAAGGAGATGGGCGACGGCTGGACCATCGTCTCCAAGGACCGCTCGCTCTCCGCCCAGTGGGAGCACACCGTGCTGGTCACCGACAGCGGCTACGAGGTGCTGACGGTCTCGGCCGGCACACCGGCGGTGCCGGCTTTCGTCGGCGGCTGAAAGACCGAGCCCGCACCATGCTGACAGACGAAGCGCCCGCCAAGAGCGCTGAGACGATGATCCCTGCGGCGCCCAACCCCATCGCCGAGCTGCGGGCGCAGTTCCGCGACGGCAAGGCCGAGCTGCTCGAGCACTTCCGCGCGTCGCGCCCCAGTGCGCCCAGCGCCGCGCGTCTGCTGCGCGCCCTCACCAAGCACGTCGACCTGACGCTGGTCCAGCTCTGGCAGCAGGCCGGCCTGCCGGCCGGCGCCGCGCTGGTGGCAGTGGGCGGCTACGGCCGCGGCGAGCTGTTCCCGCACTCCGACATCGACGTGCTGCTGCTGCTGCCGCCCGACGTGAGCCAGGGCGAGCTCAACCTCGCGCCCGCGGAGCCGACGCCCCATGCGGCCGTGGCCACCTTCATCACCGCCTGCTGGGACATCGGGCTGGAGATCGGCTCCTCGGTGCGCACGGTGGACGAGTGCATCACCGAGGCCCGCAACGACGTCACGGTGCAGACCGCGCTGCTCGAGAGCCGCTTCCTGTGCGGCTCGCGGCGGCTCTACCAGGCCTTCCGCCGCGCCAGCGACGAGGACATGGACCCCGGCGCCTTCCTGCGCGCCAAGGGCCTGGAGATGCGCCAGCGCCACATCAAGTACGAGGACACGCCCTACTCGCTGGAGCCCAACTGCAAGGAGAGCCCCGGCGGCCTGCGCGACCTGCAGGTGGTGATCTGGGTGGCCCGCGCCGCCGGCCTGGGCCGCACCTGGGGCGAGCTGGCCACCAAGGGCCTGGTGACGCCGTTCGAGGTCAAGCAGCTGCAGCGCCATGAGGGCACGATCAAGCTGATACGCGCCCGCCTGCACATGGTGGCCGGCCGGCGCGAGGACCGGCTGGTGTTCGACCTGCAGACCGCCGTGGCCGAGACCTTCGGCTACGAGGGCACCCGCACCGAGCGCGCCTCCGAGGTGCTGATGCACCGCTACTACTGGGCCGCCAAGGCGGTGACCCAGCTCAACCAGATCCTGATGCTGAACATCGAGGAGCGCATCAACGGCTCCGAGACCGCGCCGATGCGGCCGATCAATGCCCGCTTCCTCGACCGCGCCGGCACGCTGGAGGTGGCGCGCGACGACCTCTACATCGAGAACCCGCACGCCATCCTCGAGACCTTCCTGGTCTACCAGCAGACCCCCGGCATCAAGGACCTCTCGGCCCGCACCCTGCGCGCGCTCTACAACGCCCGCAACGTGATGAACAGCGCCTTCCGGCGCGACCCCATCAACCGCGAGATGTTCATGGACATCCTGCGCCAGCACGAGGGCCAGACCCACGCCTTCCGGCTGATGAACCAGACCTCGGTGCTGGGGCGCTACCTGTGGGTCTTCCGGCGCATCGTCGGGCGCATGCAGCACGACCTGTTCCACGTCTACACGGTGGACCAGCACATCCTGATGGTGCTGCGCAACATGCGGCGCTTCTTCATCCCCGAGCACGCCCACGAGTACCCCTTCTGCACCCAGCTGGCGGCCAACTGGGACAAGCCGTGGCTGCTCTACATCGCCGCACTCTTCCACGACGTGGCCAAGGGCCGCGGCGGCGACCACTCCGAGCTGGGCGGCAGCGAAGCGCGCCGCTTCTGCCGCGACCACGGCATCGAGCGCGAGGACAGCGCGCTGATCGAGTTCCTGGTGCGCGAGCACCTGACGATGAGCCGCGTCGCGCAGAAGGAGGATCTCTCCGACGCCGAGGTGATCACGGCCTTTGCCCGCAAGATGGGCAGCGCCCGCCGCCTGACCGCGCTCTACCTGCTGACGGTGGCCGACATCCGCGGCACCAGCCCGCGGGTCTGGAATGCCTGGAAGGGCAAGCTGCTCGAAGACCTCTTCCGCCTGACGCTGCGCGCGCTGGGCGGTGCACCGCCCAATGCCGACGCCGAGATCGAGGCCCGCAAGCAGGAGGCCCAGCAGCTGCTGGCGCTGCACGCCGCCCTGCCCGGCACCGAAGCGCCGCTGTGGAAGACGCTGGACGTGAGCTACTTCGCCCGCCACGACGCCAACGAGATCGCCTGGCATGCCCGCTCGCTCTGGCGCCACCTCCAGACCCAGGTGCCGGTGGTGCGTGCCCGCCCGTCGCCCGTCGGCGAGGGGCTGCAGGTACTGGTGTTCTCGCCCGACCGGCCCGACCTCTTCGCCCGCATCTGCGGCTACTTCGACAGCGCCGGCTTCTCGATCCAGGACGCCAAGGTGCACACCACCCGCGCCGGCTTTGCGCTGGACACCTTCCAGGTCGTCAACCCGCTGGCCGACGCCGGCGGCATCGCCGGCTACCGCGACATGATCGCGCTGGTCGAAAACCAGGCCGCGCTGGCGCTGCTGTCCAGCGGCCCGCTGCCCACACCCAGCCGCGGCCGGGTCTCGCGGCGCGTCAAGTCCTTTCCGATCAAGCCGCGCGTCTCGCTGCGGCCGGACGAAAAAGCCCAGCGCTGGCTGCTCTCCATCAGCGCCAGCGACCGCTCCGGCCTGCTCTACGCCATCGCCCGCGTGCTCGGCGCGCACGACATCAGCCTGCAGCTCGCCAAGGTCTCCACGCTGGGCGAGCGGGTGGAAGACACCTTCCTGGTGAGCGGCGCCGTGCTGCAGCAGCCGCGTGCGCAGTTGCAGGTGGAGTCGGAGCTGCTGGACGCGATCGCGGCCACACCATGAAACGGACCATCCCCGCAGCGGCTTCGCGGCGACTGCTTGGGAGCGCGAGCACCGATGGGCCGCGATGAAGCAGTGAGATGAGCTTTTCGACCCTCAGCGTCGGCGAGGCGCTGGCAGCGCCAGCACCGTACGACACGCTGATCGACGTGCGCTCGCCGGCCGAGTTCGCCGACGACCATCTGCCCGGTGCCGTCAACTGGCCGGTGCTGGACGACGCCGAGCGGGCGCATGTGGGCACCGTCTACACGCAGGTCTCGACCTTCGAGGCGCGCAAGATAGGTGCCGCGCTGGTCTCGCGCCGCATTGCCGGGATCCTGGAGCAGCATGTCGCTGCGATGCCGCGCGAGTGGCGCCCGCTGGTCTACTGCTGGCGCGGCGGGCAGCGCTCCGGCAGCCTGGGGCTGGTGCTGGGGCAGATCGGCTTTCGCACCCGCCAGCTGGCCGGCGGCTACAAGGCCTTTCGCGCCCAGGTGCGCGAAGACCTGGCCGCCATGCCCGGCCGCTTCGAGCTGCGCGTGCTGGCCGGCCGCACCGGCAGCGGCAAGACCCGGCTGCTGGGCGCACTCGCGGCGGCCGGCGGGCAGACGCTGGACCTGGAAGCGCTGGCCGCCCACCGCGGCTCGGTGCTGGGCGGCCTGCCCACGCAGCCCCAGCCCTCGCAGAAGCGCTTCGAGACGCTGCTGTGGCAAGCGATGCGCACCCTGGACCCGGCGCGGCCGGTGTTCGTCGAGAGCGAGAGCCGGCGCATCGGCGTGCGGCAGTTGCCGGACGCGCTGCTGGCGCGCATCCAGCAGCCGGCGCTGATGGTCCATGTCGCGCTGCCCATCGAGGAGCGCGCCCGGCTGTTGCTGCGCGACTACGCGTTTTTCACCAGCGAGGTCGAGCAGCTTTGCGAGCGGCTGCAAGACCTGGTGGCCCTGCGCGGCAAGGCGATGGTCGCGCACTGGCAGGCGCTGGCGCGGGCGCAGGATTGGGCCGCCCTGCTGCCCGAGCTGATGCAGTTGCACTACGACCCGCTGTACGACAAGTCCACCCAGCGGCAGCGCGGCAGGCCGGCCATGGAGCTGGCCCTGCCCGATACCGGCGAGGCCGCGCTGGCTGCGGCGGCCCGCCAGTTGCTCGCCTGACGGCCTACTTCGCGCAGAGCCGGTACGAACCCGAGCCCTCGAAGGCCGCCACTGTCCAGCGCAGCGTGCCGGCCGGGGCGTCCTGCACGACGAGCTTTTCGAGGTACTGCGCCGTGCCGGCGGACGATGCGACGACCTGCCAGGCCTTGCCGACGCGCTGCTCCAGGTAGAGGTCGAAGTCCATCGGGAAGCTCTCGTTCTGGGTGTCCGGCGACGGCACCGTGAGCTCGGCGCCGGCACGGCCGCCCGCCGACTTGAACGGGAACGAGGCCGCCTGGCCACGATACAGCGTGCCGGTCTGCTGCGCCGTGCCGGCCGGGCAGTCCGCGCCGGTGTAGCCGCCACCACCCAGCTCGTAGCCCGCGGTCAGCGGCACGTCGGTGTAGCCGAAGTGGCTGAGCAGTCCGATGTAGTAGCGGCCGGCTCGCGGCGTCGGGATCACACAGGTCTCGGCCTCGCCGAAGGTCTCCGAGGCGCAGTCGTACTCGTACCACTTGGGCACCTCGCCGTAGCTGACGTAGAGGGCCAGGTCGCCGTCGCGGTCGCCGCCCGTCTTGACGACCAGCTCGCCGGCGCCCTCGGGCACGTCGATGCGGTAGTACTGCATCTCGCAGCAGCCGGCCGACAGGCCAGCCAGCGCGACCCCGTTGGCCAGCGGCGTCAGCGGCGCCGGCTGGTAGAGCGTGGCGGTCAGCGACACGCTGCTGAAGGCCTTGGCGCCGGTCACCTTGACGTACCAGGTGCCTGCCGTCGGGAAGCCCTGGTCGCACAGCGTGCGGGTGCCGCCAAAATCGCTGCACATGTTGGCATCGGCGTCCGGCGTCTCCTCGAAGCGCATCGCCAGGTCGACGTCACCCGTGCCGCCTTCGGTGCCCACCGTCATGCGGTAGGCGCCGGCCGGCACTTCGACCTTGTAGAGCAGCTCGCCGGCCTTGCGGCCCGAAACCAGCACCGGCTGTGCGTTGGCGAGCGCTGGCGCGTCGGGGCCGTGGTGGGCGCCCAGCTCGTAGGCCGCCGTCAGCGAGGCTCTCTTGTAGCCCTTGTAGCCGTCGTAGAGCAGCGCCGTGTAGCGGCCCGGCACGGGGTTGTAGAGGGTACAGCGCTCGTTGCCGCCGCTGGCGGCCGAGATGCAGTCGTGGTGGCCGAAGCTGACCGGGTTGCCGGGCGCACTGACATAGAGATCGGCTTCGCCGTTGTCGCCGGCCAGCGTCACGGTCAGCAGGCCGGCACCCTCGGGCACGTCGATGGTGAAGAAGCGCTTCTGGTCCGGCGCGCCGGCGACCGGCAGGGCGACGCCATTGGCAAGCGGCACGGCGCCGACAGCCGAGGCGGTGGCGGCCGCCGCGACCGGTGCCGAGAAGCCGGCCAGCGCGGCCAGGCAGCAGGCGAATGCCCACAGCATGGTGTGAGGGCGACGGACCCGGTCCGCCTCGGCGGCGGGTTTCGCCGGGCTTGAGCTAGGCAACATGTTCAACTCCATGAAATCGTATGCAAGAGTCACCGGCGGAGATCGTCCGCTGGCATGGCGGTTGCTGCGGCAGCCGGGTGGGCCATGCCGTCGCTTTTCAGCCACCAGTATCCGGACGGCGCTGTGAGCAGGCGCTGGATTCGTTCTCTGATTTGTCTCTGTTTTTTATTGAGCCGCCTGCCATGCGCCTGTTCTGCCCCCATCAGCCGTCGCCGCCCGAGGTGGAAAAGTCGGCTCGATGACACTCCCGCTGGCACCCGACCCTGCCGAACGACCCGCCGCGGCCGCCTGGCCGGTGTGGCAGCTCGGCCGCCTGCGCTTCCACAGCGGCACGCGGCAGCTCTCAGACGAGCACGGCAGCCAGTCGCTGACGCTGAAAAGCGCTGAGGTGCTGAAGCGCCTGATCGCCGGCGGCGGCGAGGTGGTCTCGCGCGAGCAGCTGATCGCCGAGGTCTGGCAGGGCAACAGCTACACCGGCTCGCAGGCGCTGACCCACACCATCTGGCAATTGCGCCGGGCGCTGGATGCCGGCGCCGAAAGCGGCGAGAGCGCCATCGCGACCGTTTCCAAGTCGGGCTACCGGCTGATGCTGCCGATCTCGCCGGTATTGCCGGTGCCCGACCACACCGTTGAGGCA
>DATHWJ010000579.1:0-4026 GCA_035460745.1 Ideonella sp.
GCCAGGCCCTCGCGGCCGTCGTAGGCCACGCTCACCTGCGCCGGCAGGTCGGACAGATGCAGCACCAGCAGCGCGGCGATGTCGTGCTCGTCTTCGATGACGAGGATGCGGCGGGGGCTGGCTGGGCTCATGGCGATGCGCAAGTCGGTGGAGGCTGGATCATCCTCCCTCACGACGCCAACTGCTTTCTCGCACGGTGCATGCGCACGAAGAGGTTGGACTGCGAAATCGCCAGCGTCCTGCAGACGGCATCGGTCGGCCAGTCCTTCAGCACTTGCAGCTGCATCACGATGCGCAGGCTCTCCGGCAGCGCCTGGATACGCGCCAGCGTGTGGGCCAGCCGCTCGCGCTGCTCGGCCAGCTCGTCGGGGCGGGCGTTGGGGCAGGCGATGCCGCCTTCACCGTCGTCGTCCTCCATCTCCAGGCTGTCCAGCCGCGCGCGCTGGCGTATCAGGTCGACGATCTTGTGCTTCAGCGTGCCCATCAGCCAGACCCGCAGCGACGACTCGGCGCGGAACACCGCCCGGCCGGACAGCACGGCCTCGAAGACGTCGTGCACCACGTCCTCGGCCAGCGCCGGGTCGTGCAGCTTGCGCTGGGCGTGGCGCACCAGGTAGGCGCGGTGCGAGCACATCTCGGCCCAGCCGGGGCCGGGGTGGTGGCCAGGGTGGTGGCTGGCGTTGTGGCTGCCCTGGGCCGCGGCCAACGAGCGCCGGACGGTGGGCGGGGCCGGGTGGGCGGTGGCAGGCGCGGTGCAGATCATCGTGATTCCAGGCAGGGAGCTGTGCATGGCTTGCACTGTCACGCCCCGACCTCACGCCCTCATCACCAGATCTCACGGGAATCTCACGGCAAGGACAGCGATCCGGAAATCCCGACAATGCGGGCGTCCCCCCAGCCCGCGCCCCCCGATGAGCACTCACTCCGCCAGCCCCTCCCACCCTCCGCAAGCCCGCGCCAGCGTGCGCGCGCTGGGCGCCTCGCTGATACGCGAGGTCGCGAACAGCGCCATGGGCCGGGCCGACGTGCTGCCCTTCTGGTTCGGCGAGTCCGATCAGGCGACGCCGCTGTTCATCCGCGAAGCGGCCATCGCGTCGCTGCGCAGCGGCGAGACCTTCTACTCGCAGAACGCCGGCCGCCCCTACCTGCGCGAGGCGATCGCCACCTACCAGGCCGGCCTGCACGGCCGCGCGGTCTCGCCGGAGCGCATCGCCGCCGTCGGCTCCGGCGTGTCGGGGCTGATGCTGTGCGCCCAGCTCGTGGTGGAGCCCGGCGACCGGGTGGTGGCGGTGACGCCGCTGTGGCCCAACCTGACCGAGATCCCGCGCATCCTGAGCGCCCAGGTCGAGCGGGTGCCGCTGGTTGTCTCCGAAGGCCGCTGGGCGCTGGACCTGGAGCGGCTGCTGGACGCGCTGACGCCCGACACCCGGCTGCTGCTGATCAACTCGCCCAACAACCCCACCGGCTGGACCATAGAGCCGGCACAGGTCGAGGCCATCCTCGCCCACTGCCGCCGCCACGGCATCTGGGTGCTGGCCGACGAGGTCTACGAGCGGCTGGTCTACGACGAGAGCCGGCGATCGGCCCCGTCGTTCCTCGCGCACGCCGGGGACGGCGACCGCGTGCTGGGGGTGAACAGCTTCTCCAAGGCCTGGTCGATGACGGGCTGGCGCGCCGGCTGGATCACCGCGCCCGAGGCCCTGGTGCCCGAGCTGAACAAGCTGATCGAATACAACACCTCCTGCCTGCCCGAGCCCACGCAGCGTGCCGCCGTGGTGGCGCTGCGCGACGGCGAGGCCGAGGTGGCCGCGCTGCGCCAGCGGCTCTCCGCCACGCGCGCGCAACTGGCCACGGCGCTGGCCGCGCTGCCGGGCGTGGAGGTGCCGGACGCGGGCGGCGCGATGTATGTCTTCTTCCGCCTGCAAGGCCATGCGGATTCGCTCGCGCTCGCCAAGCGCCTGGTCGACGAGGTGGGGCTGGGCCTGGCACCCGGCCGGGCCTTCGGCGCCGAAGGGGAAGGCTGGCTGCGCTGGTGCCACGCCGTGTCGCCCGCCCGGCTGGAAGAGGGCATCGCCCGGCTGCGGCGTTTTCTCGCCGTGCCGGCATGAGTCGCGGCGCCGGGGCGGCCAAACCGAACTTTCCTCCGCAGCCGGCTGCCTACACTCGCCCCTTGCACTGACACCCTGACAACAAGACCCCCGAGGAGCATGCACCCATGAAACCGGCAACCCACGTGCTGGTCGCCAGCGCCGACCCGATCTGGCGCGACCAGGTGGCACAGGGCCTGAACGCCGCCGCCGCCCGGCTCGACAACCCCTTCGGCCTGACCGCGGTGGCCTGCGATTGCGACTGCACCAGCGAGCACGGCGTGCTCGCCGCCGTGCTCGCCACCTCGCCGGCCGGCGCCGACGTGCAGGTGGTGCTGATCGACCACGGCGCGCGCGGCACGACGGAGAGCGGCGCGCCGGCGGTGATCGCCGCGCAGCGCATCATCGAAGCCCGGCCCGAGCTCTCGCTCTACATGGTGCTGGAGGACGACGCCGACAAGCTGCTGGTGGAGCAGCTCGCGAGCGACGCGGTGGACGGCTACTTCTTCCGCGGCGAGCAGGACTTCAACGGCTGGTTCCGCATCCTCGCCGCCGAGGTGGCCGAGAAGGCCGACACGCCCTTCTACGACACGCTGTGCGAGTACGTCGCCCAGGCCAAGGACAGCTGGCACACGCCCGGCCACGCCGGCGGCGATTCGTTCAAGGGCAGCCCCTGGGTGGGCGACTTCTACGACTTCGTTGGCGAACAGATGCTGCGCGCCGACCTCAGCGTGAGCGTGCCCATGCTGGACTCGCTGCTGCACCCCACCGGCGTGATCGACAAGGCCCAGCGCCTGGCAGCCAAGGCCTTCGGCGCGCGCAAGACCTATTTCGCGACCAACGGCACCAGCACCTCCAACAAGGTGATCTTCCAGACCCTGCTGGCGCCCGGCGACAAGCTGCTGCTGGACCGCAACTGCCACAAGAGCGTGCACCACGGCGTGATCCTCTCCGGCGCCATGCCGGTCTACCTGGACTCCTCGGTCAACCGCCAGTACGGCATCTTCGGCCCGGTGCCGCGCGCCACCGTGCTGCAGGCCATCGCCGACCACCCCGACGCGCGCGTGCTGATACTCACCAGCTGCACCTACGACGGCCTGCGCTACGACCTCAAGCCCATCATCGAAGCCGCCCACGCGGCCGGCATCAAGGTGATCGTCGATGAAGCCTGGTACGGCCACGCCCGCTTCCACCCCGAGCTGCGGCCCACCGCGATGGAGTGCGGTGCCGACTACGCGACGCAGAGCACCCACAAGGTGCTCTCGGCCTTCTCGCAGGCCAGCATGATCCACGTCAACGACCCGGCGTTCGACGAGCACCTGTTCCGCGAGAACTTCAACATGCACGCGTCCACCAGCCCGCAGTACAACCTGATCGCCAGCCTGGACGTGGCGCGCAAGCAGGCCGTGATGGAGGGCTACCGCCTGCTGGACCGCTCGCTGAAGTTTGCCCAGGAGCTGCGCCAGAAGATCAACGCCACCGGCGCCTTCCGCGTGCTGGAGCTGGCCGAGCTGCTGCCCGAGGAGGTCAAGCACGACGGCATCCGCCTCGACCCCACCAAGCTGACCATCGACATCTCGGCCAGCGGCTGGTCGGCCGACGAACTGCGCGAAGAGCTGATCGGCCGCTTCAACATCCAGGTCGAGAAGAACACCCACAACACGCTGACACTGCTGCTGACCATCGGCACCACGCGCAGCAAGGTCTCACGCCTGTTCGACGCGATGCTGCGCCTGACCAAGGAGCGACGCCCGCCGCTGACCTACGGCCGCGTGCCCGAGGCACCACGCTTCTCGCGCCTGGCCTGCCTGCCGCGCGACGCCTTCTACGAGGCCGGCGAGCGCCTGCCGCTGCTGGACGACAACGGCATGCCCAACGCCGCCCTCTCCGGCCGCGTCTGCTGCGACCAGATCGTGCCCTACCCGCCCGGCATCCCGGT
>DATHWJ010000580.1:0-6512 GCA_035460745.1 Ideonella sp.
CCATGGTCAAGGCCGACCACCCCGAGCGCCGCGTGATCCTCTCCGAGCGCAGCAACTTCCCGACCGACCTCTACATCGCGCAGTCGCTCGCCGCCCAGCACGGCATGGTGCTGCAACTGGCCGACGGGCCGCAGATCGCCGGGCGGCTGACGAGCGACGTCGCCGTGCTGATGCTCACGCAGGTGAACTACCGCAGCGGCGCGCTGCACGACATGGCGGCGCTGACCGCGCAGGCCCATGCCGTCGGCACACTCGCCGTCTGGGACCTGGCTCACTCGGCCGGCGCGTTGCCGGTGCAGCTGCAGATCTGCGACGCCGACTTCGCGATCGGCTGCGGCTACAAGTACCTCAACGGCGGCCCCGGCGCGCCCGCCTTCGTCTGGGCCCACCCACGCCACGCCGAGCGCTTCTGGCAGCCGCTGTCGGGCTGGATGGGCCATGCGGCGCCCTTCGTCTTCGACACCGACTACCGCCCCGCGCCCGGCATCCAGCGCTACCTCTGCGGCACGCCGCCGGTGATCTCGCTGGCGGCGCTGGAGTGCGGCGTCGATACGCTGCTGGCGGCCGAGCCGCTGGGCGGGCTGGCGGCGCTGCGCGCCAAGTCGCTGGCGCTGGCGCGCCTGTTCATCGCCCAGGTGCAGGCCCGCTGCGCCGCGCATGCGCTGCCGCTGGCCACGCCGCTGGAGGACTCGCAACGCGGCAGCCAGGTCTCGCTGGAGCGCCGCGAGGGCGGCTACGCGGTGATGGCCGCGCTGATCGCGCGCGGCGTGATCGGCGATTTCCGCGCTGGCGACAACACCGGTCCCGAGCCTGACCTGCTGCGCTTCGGCTTCACGCCGCTCTACACCCGCTTCGTCGACGTGTTCGACGCCGTCACCCACCTGGCCGCCGTGCTGGACAGCGGCGAGTGGCGCGAGGCCCGCTTCAACCAGAAGGCGGCCGTCACATGAGCACCACGCCGGCCGGCACGCCCGAGAGCATCGTCCACCAGGAGCGCGCCCAGCTCGACTTCTCCAAGGACATGAGCTACGGCGACTACCTGCACCTCGACGAGGTGCTCGGCGCCCAGCACCCGCTCTCGCCGCACCACGACGAGATGCTGTTCATCGTGCAGCACCAGACCAGCGAGCTGTGGATGAAGCTGCTGCTGCACGAGCTGCGCGCCGCCGTCGCCCACATCGCCGCCGACCAGCTGCAGCCCGCCTTCAAGATGCTGGCCCGGGTCTCCAAGATCATGGAGCAGCTCGTGCACGCCTGGGACGTGCTGGCGACGATGACGCCGCCCGAGTACTCCGCGATCCGCCCCTACCTCGCCAAGTCCAGCGGCTTCCAGAGCTTCCAGTACCGCTGCATCGAGTTCACGCTCGGCAACAAGAACGCCGCGATGCTCAAGCCGCACGAGCACCGCCCCGACCTGCTGGCCATCGTCGATGCCGCCTGGCGCGCCCCCTCGCTCTACGACGAAGCGCTGCGCCTGCTGGCCCGCCGCGGCATCCCGGTGCCCGCCAGCTACACCGAGCGGGACTGGACCCAGCCCTATATCGTCGATGACGGCGTGGAACAAGCCTGGCTGCAGGTCTACCGCGCCCCCGAGACCTACTGGGACCTCTACCAGCTCGGCGAGGAGCTGACCGACCTCGAAGACGCCTTCCGGCTCTGGCGCTTCCGCCATGTGACGACGGTGGAACGGGTGATCGGCTTCAAGCGCGGCACCGGCGGCACGGGCGGCGTCAGCTACCTGCGCAAGATGCTGGACGTGGTGCTGTTCCCGGAGATCTGGCGGCTGCGCACGGAGCTGTGAACATGGGCCGCCGCGCCGTGGGGCCATGCCGGGCGTGGCGGCAGGCGGCCAGCGCCTAAAATCCTGCCCTTCTTTTCCCCGCCGGGCCGCGCGGCCACCCGCCGCGCGCTGCCGCCGCCAACCCCGGAGCCACACCATGGACACCCGCACCGCCCCCGCCCGTTTGCGCATCGCCCGCTTGCGCGAGGTGATGGCCGAAGACAACGTGGACGCCGTGCTGGTGCCCTCCAGCGACCCGCACCTCTCCGAGTACCTGCCCGGCCGCTGGCAGGGGCGTGAGTGGTTCTCGGGCTTCACCGGCTCCATGGGCACGCTGGTGGTCACCGCGACCGAGGCGGCGCTGTTTGCCGACAGCCGCTACTGGACCCAGGCCGAGGCCGAGTTGCAGGGCAGCGGCATTGCCCTGGTCAAGATCCCCACCGGCGCGGCCACGCACCACCTCGAATGGATCGTGGAGCACCTCAAGCCCGGCCAGTCGGTGGCGGTGGATGGCCAGGTGCTGGGCCTGGCCGCCGCGAACCAGCTGCGTGCCACCACCGACGCCGCGAAGATCCGGCTGCTGACCGGTGACGACCCGCTGGACGCGGCCTGGGCGGACCGCCCCAGCCTGCCGGTCGCCAAGGTCTACGAACACGTCGCGCCCGAGGCCCCGCTCTCGCGCGCGGCCAAGCTGGCGAAGGTGCGCGAGGCCATGGCCCAGCACGGCGCCACCCACCACTTCGTCTCGACCGTCGATGACATCGCCTGGATCACCAACCTGCGCGGTGCGGACGTGGAATACAACCCCGTCTTCCTGGCCCACCTGCTGATCGGCCACGAAGGGGCGGCCCTGTTCGTCGGTGCCGGCAAGGTCGATGCGGCGCTGACGCAGGCGCTGCGCGCCGACGGCATCGCGGTGGCCGACTACGGCGTCGCCGCCGCGGCGCTGGCCTCGCTGCCCGACGAGAGCGTGCTGCTGCTGGACCCGAGGCGCGTGACGCTGGGCCTGCGCGTGGCCGTCAACCAGCACGCCGGCGTCGTCGAGGCGATCAACCCCAGCACGCTGGCCAAGAGCCGCAAGACCGCCGACGAGGCCGCCTTCGTGCGCCAGGCGATGGCGCAGGACGGCGCGGCGATGTGCGCCTTCTACGCCTGGTTCGAGCAGGCGCTGGCCCGCGGCGAGCGCCTCACCGAGCTGACCATCGACGAGAAGCTCTCGGCCGAGCGGGCCAAGCGGGAGGGCTTTGTCGGCCTGAGCTTCCCGGTCATCGCCGGCTTCAACGCCAATGGCGCGATGCCGCACTACCGCGCCACGCCCGAATCCCACGCGGCGATCGAAGGCAACGGCCTGCTGCTGATCGACTCCGGTGCGCAGTACCTGGGCGGCACCACCGACATCACCCGCGTCTGGCCGATAGGCACGCTCTCCTCCGAGCACCAGCGCGACTACACCCTGGTGCTGAAGGGCACGCTGCAGCTCAGCCGCGCCCGCTTCCCGCGCGGCACGCTCTCGCCGATGCTGGACGCGCTGGCCCGCGCGCCGCTCTGGGCCGAGAGCCTGGAGTACGGCCACGGCACCGGCCACGGCGTGGGCTATTTCCTCAACGTGCACGAGGGCCCGCAGAGCATCAGCAAGGCCATCCCCGACGCCCACATGGCGATGGAGCCCGGCATGATCACCTCGGTCGAGCCGGGCCTGTACCGCCCCGGGCGCTGGGGCGTGCGGATCGAGAACCTGGTGCTCAACGTGCCGGCGCCCAGCAGCGAGTTCGGCGAGTTCCTGGAGTTCGAGACGCTCACGCTGTGCCCCATCGACACCCGCTGCATCGACATGAGCCTGATGCGGGCCGACGAGATCGCCTGGCTGAACGGCTACCACGCCGTGGTGCGCGAGCGCCTCTCGCCGCTGGTGAGCGGCGACGCGCTGGCCTGGCTGGAGTTGCGCACGCAGCCGATCTGACAGCGGTTCAGGTAGACGAAAAAAAGGGGCGCACGCAGCGCCCCTTTTTCATGGGTGGAGCCAGCTCATGCCGCGCTGCGTTGCAGCGGTGCCGCCAGCGCCGCCCGCAGCGACTCGGCACTGTCCGCCAGGTGCGCACGCGCCTCGGCGCTCAAGCCCGCGCGGTTGCGACTGGCTTCGATACGCTCCAGCAGCGCGCGCGCCTGCACCCGCACCAGGCTGCGCGCATCGGCGCGGGTGGTGGCTGCGGGCCGCAGCAGCAGGCCGGCGATGCGGTTGACATACTCGCGCTGCAGGTCGCGCCGCGCCGAGACGATGTCGCCGCCCTTGCCCAGCTCCAACCAGACCTCGCGCGTCAGCTGGCTGTAGACCTCGCTGAGCGGCATCGCGTCCTGCGGCCTGTCAGCCTTGGCCTGCGCGTCCAGCAGGCGGCCGGCCACGCTGTCGCTCATCAGCTGGTTCAGCAGCGCACGCTGCAGATCGAGCACCATGCCTTCGAGCGAGAAGTCGGTGGGCACCGGGTTGTCGCTGTCCCAGCGCTCCATGTAGTCCGGCCCCAGCTTGCGCGCCAGCGCGGGCGAGATGTGGAAGCTGCCGGGCGCCAGCACCTCGGCGGTGAGCGTGCGCAGCGCGTCGCGCTGCTCGGCGGGGTTGACGGGCGTCAGCGGGTCGCGGCCCGAGCCGGGGAAGTCGCGCAGCGTGCGCAGCCCACCAATCTGGCGCACCAGGATGCCGGTGGCCCGGCCGGCGTCGCGCAGCGCGTAGCCCAGCGCGCGGCGCAGCACCGAATAGTCCTCGGTGGGCTTCAGCGGCCGGGTCTCCTGGCGGCGCAGCAGGTCTTGCGCGATCGCGATGCGCTTCTTCGCGAAGGTCACCGGGTCGTTGCCCAGGTCGAACAGCAGCGACTCCGGGTCGATGCCGACGCCGTTGTCCTCGTCGGTGCCGTAGGCCAGCTCCGGCTCGGCGCTGCGGGCGGCCACGCGCTGCAGCTCGGCCTCCTCCTGGGCCGGCGTGCTGCCCGGCGGCAGCGGCTTGTAGGCGTACTCGATGGCCCAGTAGTCGTAGGGGCCCAGCGTGGTCTGGAAGGGCGAGACCAGCTGGCCGCCCGGCAGCGCCAGGTTGATCGCGGCGTACTCCATCACCGAGCCGGCCAGGCCGTGGGTGCGGGTGAACTCGGGGTCGGAGAGCTGGGCGTCGGTGTAGATGCGCGACGAGCGGAAGTTGTGCCGCAGGCCCAGCGTGTGGCCCACCTCGTGCATGGTCGTGTCGGTCAGGTAGGCCTGCACGAAGGCCTCGGCCTCGGGGCTGTCGGGGTCGATCTCGCCGCGCGCTTCGAGCACGTCCAGTGCGTAGCTGAGCTGCTCGGCGGCGTAGTCGCCGTGCTGGCAGTTGGCCTCGTCGTGGCCGCTCATCAGCGTGGCCAGGCGCCGCTGCTGGCCGCCGGAAAAGTCACCGCCCCCCTGCGTGCCGGCCTGCATCAGCGCCGGCCAGTCCACCGACGCGCGTGAGGTCAGAATCTGCGCCCGCGCCGCCCGCTGGTTGCGCGACGAGAGGCTCTCGACGCCGATGTCGGCATCCAGGATCTCGCCGGTGCGCGGGTCGATGTGGCTGGGGCCTATTGCGCCGAAGATGGGCTGGGCGTTGGTCATCCAGCGGATGGAGGCGACGTTGAGGTCCAGCGTGTCGAAGGTGGCGTCATCTGGCTGCACCTGGACCACCACGGCGTCCTTGAAGCCTATCTTCTCGAAGGCCTTGTTCCACTCCAGCGCGCCGCGCGTGATCGCGTCGCGGTACTTCAGCGGGATGGTGCGGTCCAGCCAGAAGGTGATGGGCTTGACGGGCTCGGAGAGCGCGGCCTCGGGCTCCTTTTTCTCCAGCCGCCAGCGGTTGACGTAGCGCTGCTTGGGCGTGCGCACCGTGTCGCCGCCGAAGTTCTGCACCGTGGTGGTGAAGTAGCCGACGCGCGAGTCGGCCCTGCGCGGCGCCATCGGCTTTTCGGGCAGCTTGGCCAGCGAGTAGTGCAGGCCGAGGAACATGCTGCGCGCGTCGGGCAGCGAGTCGGGGATGGTGGGCACCGGGGCGCCGGGTGCGCCGCCCGGCTGCGGCAGCGCCAGGCCGGCGCTGGCGAAGTGGCTGCTGACGTCGAGCACCACCTCGTCGGGCATGCCGCGCACCGAGGTGATGGCCGAGTTGCGGGCGTCGAAGCTGTAGCCCTGGCGGTAGAGCCGCTGCAGGTTGATGCCCAGGCCCAGCATGTCGGTCAGGAAGATGGCGTTGGCCTCGATCAGCACGGCTTTGCTGTCGGGGTGCGGCAGGCTGGCCACGGCGGCGCTGCCCAGCAGGCTGTCGGAGAAGGCCGCGTCCACCGCGCGCGCCTCGGGCGTGCCGCTGGCGGCGACGAACTCCTCGTTGCGCGCAATCAGCCGGACCTGGTTGTAGACCTTGCGGAACTCGACGATCTGCGGCCGGCCCCAGGCCTGCCAGCGCCCGACCACCGTGCCGCCGAACAGGCCGGATTCGCCGATGCCCTGGGCGATCTTGGGCGAGAGGAAAAACGGCCGGTTCAGGTCTTCGGGCCTGAGCTCGATCCAGACCTTGTCGTCCTTCTGCCAGAGCGCCAGCAGGCCGTCGATGCGGCGGGCGTCCTTGATCACGGTGGCGAAGGGCGCGGGGCTGCCGGGCGGCGTCGCCGTGCTGGCCGCGGCGCCCTTGCCTGCCGCGCCCGACGCGGCGGAAGCGGCCGCCGCGGTGGCCACCGGCGTGGGCGCGCTC
>DATHWJ010000581.1:0-7029 GCA_035460745.1 Ideonella sp.
GCACCCCCCAACCGCGCGTGGCTGTTCGCCGCGGTGGTGGGGCTGTGTGCGGCCGGCGCGGCCGGCTACGCCGCCCATGTGGCGCTGCGCCGCGAAGCTGCGGCGACGGCCGCGCCGGCGCACGCCGCCGCGGCACGGCCGGTCACGGCCCTGGGCACGGCGCCCGGCACCACGGCCCGCCTGCTCTACCGCAGCACTGCGCTGGGCGAGACCTACGGCCGCGTGATGCTGGCCGAGCTGGGCCCGGCCGGGGCCCAGCACAAGCTCACGCCGCTGCAATGCGAGCGGGTGCACTTCGCAGCCGGCCATGGCGTCTGCCTGCAGGCCAAGCGCGGCGTCATCACCACCTACCAGGCGCGCCTGTTCAACGCCGCGTTCGAGCTGACCCAGCGCTACGAGCTGGCCGGCCCGCCCAGCCGCGCCCGGGTCTCGCCCGACGGCCGGCTGGCCGCGATGACGGTCTTCGTCAGCGGCCACGGCTATTCCAATGGCGACTTCACCACCCGCACCTCGGTGATCGATGCCCACAGCGGCCGGGCCGTGGTGGACGACCTGGAGAGCTTCAGCGTGACGCGCGACGGCGCGCCCTTCAAGGCCGCCAACTTCAACTTCTGGGGCGTCACCTTCGCCCGCGACGCCAACCGCTTCTACGCCACGCTGGGCTCGGGCGAGCAGCGCTACCTGGTCGAGGGCGACCTCGCGGCGCGGCGCATGCGCGTGGTGCACGACGCCGTCGAGTGCCCCTCGCTGTCGCCCGACAACCGCCGCATCGCCTTCAAGCGCCGCCTGGGCAGCGACAGCGGCGGCCGCGTCACCTGGCGGCTCTACGTGCTGGACCTGGCCAGCGCCACCGAGACGGCGCTGCAGCGCGAGACGCGCAACGTCGATGACCAGGTCGAGTGGCTGAACGACGACGAGATCGTCTACGCGCTGCCCGACGACAGTGCCTCCTCCAGCGCCGCCACCAGCAGCTGGGCGCTGGCCGCCGACGGCTCGGCCGAACCGCGCCCGCTGCTGCCGTTTGCGTTTTCGCCGGCCGTGCTCAGGGACTGACGGCGCGGCCCTCAGCCGGGCAGCAGGGGCCCGCCTTCCACCGGCAGCGCCGCTGCCTCCGCCACCTGCACCGGCCCGCCCATCGCGGGCGCCGCGATCGCGGCTGGCGGCGCGGGCCCGGCACCGGCCGCCACCAGCCGCTCCCTGAGCCGCCAGCGGCGCAGCAGCGCGACCACGTCGACCCCGGCCTGTTCGGATTCGCGGGCCGCCATGTTCTCGCCCGGCAGCGCGGCCGGCGCCGCCAGCCCGGCCGCCGCCAGCACGGCTTGCTTGATCACGTCGCTGGGGCCGACGGCGGGCGTGCCCAGCGCGTCGGCCTCCTCCGCCAGCGCCCCGTCGCTGCCGAACGACAGGCAGGCCGCGGCCTTCAGCAGGCCCAGGGTCTCCAGCGTGCCCAGCGGCTCCGGCAGCCGCACTGCGGCGTCGCGCAGGCGCTGCTCCAGGCCCTGCGCCGCCAGCGCCTGGCGCGTCGCCGCCGCGAGCGGCCAGACCACCACCAGCTGTGCGGCCAGCTCGCACAGCATGGCCGCCAGCGCGGCCAGCTCGTCGGCCGTATGGACGTCCTGCGGCCATTGCCACGACACCAGCACGTAGCGCCGCTCGGGTAGCGCCGGCTCGCCCAGGCGCAGCAGGGCTTCGTCAGCAGGTGCGGCCGGCATCAGCTGCGCCAGCGCGCTGGCCATCAGGCTGCCGACGTGGTGCACCGGCGCCGGCGGCGTGCGGCCGGCGGCGCGCGGGGCCGGGCCTTCCAGCAGCAGCATGTCCGTCAGGGTGTCCAGCAGCGCGCCGTTGAGCTGGGCCGCGCGGTCCCTGGGCCCCGCCGGGCTGGGGGCCGCGATGCGAAAGACCGGCCGGCCCAGCTTGGCCGCCACCAGCGCGCAGGCCAGCGTCGCATCGCTGCGGCCCAGCAGCAGCACCGAGCACGGCGCCCACTGCCGCACCAGCTCGGCGAAGCGCAGCTGCACCTGCGCGCTGTGGGCCGCAAACGGCCCGGCCGCCACCTCCAGGTGCGCCACCAGCGCGGGCTCGGGCAGCAGCGCCGCCAGCGCCTCGTCGAGCGGCCAGTCGGCCGCCCGGCCGGGGTTGACCACCAGCAGCGGCGGCATGTCGCGCTGCGCCTCCAGCGCCTGGCCCAGCACCGCGCAGCGCAGCCGCGTGGCGGGCGTGTCGACGACGCAGAATAGGGGGCCTGCGACGCTGAAACCCGGCCCCTTGCCGCGCCGCAGCTCCACCAGTGCACGGCCGGAGGCCTCGCTCAGCACCGGCTCGGCGCCTTGCTGCGCGGCGGCCTGCGCCTGCGGCACCGCCGCACGTCCGGCCGGTGCCGGCAGCTCGCCGCCGACCTCGCCGCGAAAGTCGGCCGCGACCCGCGCCACGTCGTCCGGGAGCACCTGCTCCTCATTGGCCAGGTAGGCCGCCAGCATCAGCCGGTTGCACAGCAGGTTGATGCGGCGCGGGATGCCCTGCGACCAGCCATGCACCTGCTCGAAGGCGCCGTCGGCGAAACGCGGCCGCCCCGCCCAGCCCACGCGGTGCAGCCGGTGCTCGATGTAGGCGCGCGTCTCCGGCGGCTCCAGCGGGCCCAGGTGGCACGAGGCGATCACGCGCTGGCGCAGCTGCTCCATCCACGGCAGCTGCAGCTTGCCGCGCAGCTCGGGCTGGCCCACCAGAAAGCTCTGCAGCACCGGCTTGGGGCCCCACTGGAAGTTGGAGAGCATGCGCAGCTCCTCGATCGCCTCCGGCTGCAGGTTCTGCGCTTCGTCCACCACCAGCAGCGCCCGCCGGCCCACGGCCGACAAGCTGGTCAGGTAGGCCTCCAGGGCGGCCAGCACCTCGGCCTTGGAGCGGCCCTGCACGGTTTCGCCGAAGGCGCGCAGCACCGTGCGCAGCAGGTCGTCGGCGCCGAGCTGGGTGCTGGCGATCTGCGCGGCCACCACCTCGTTGGCGCTCAGGCCCGACAGCAGCTTGCGCACCAGCGTGGTCTTGCCGGCGCCGACCTCGCCGGTCACGACGATGAAGCCCTCGCCCTGGTGGACGCCGAAGTTGAGGTAGGCCAGCGCGTTGTTGTGGCCGCGGCTGTCGAAGTAGAAGCTGGGGTCGGGGTTGAGCTGGAAAGGCGAACCGCTCAGCCCGAAGTGGCTCTCGTACACAAGCGCAAGCGGTCTTACAAGCGCCAGACCTGGATGCCGCGCTCGCTCAGCGCCGTCGCGTCGGCCACGCTCTTGACATCGACGTACAGGCCGCCCGGCGACAGCTTGGAGACCAGCTCGTCGATGGAGCGCCGCGCAAAGGCCTCGTGGTTGACCGCGGCGACGATGGCATTGGCGCGCGGCAGGTGCTCCCATTGCACCAGCTCCACCCGGTGCGAGCGCCAGGCCTCTTCGGGCAGCGCGATCGGGTCGTGCACGTGCACCGTCACGCCGAAACTCTCGAGCTCGTGGATCACGTCGATCACCTTGGTGTTGCGCAGGTCGCGGCAATTCTCCTTGAAGGTGAGCCCCAGGACAATCACGTGCGAGCCCTTGATCGAATGGCCCTTTTGTATCAGCGTCTTGACCGTCTGCTCGGCCACGTACTTGCCCATGCCGTCGTTGATGCGCCGCCCGGCCAGTATCACCTCGGGGTGGAAGCCCAGCACCTCGGCCTTGTGGGTCAGGTAGTAGGGATCGACGCCTATGCAGTGCCCACCGACCAGGCCGGGGCGGAACGGCAGGAAGTTCCACTTGGTGCCCGCGGCCTCCAGCACCTCCAGCGTGTCGATGCCGATGCGCCGGAAGATCATAGAGAGCTCGTTGGCCAGCGCGATGTTCAGGTCGCGCTGGGTGTTCTCTATCACCTTGGCCGCCTCGGCCACCTTGATGCTGGAGGCGCAATAGACCCCGGCGTCGATGATGGAGCGGTACATCTCGGCCACCCGCGCCAGCGTCGGCGGGCCGTCGCCCGAGACGATCTTGACGATGCGCGTCAGCGTGTGTTCGCGGTCGCCGGGGTTGATGCGCTCGGGCGAGTAGCCGACGTTGAAATCCTGCTTCCAGCGCAGGCCCGAGGCCTTCTCCATCACCGGGATGCAGACCTCCTCGGTCGCGCCCGGGTAGACGGTGGACTCGAACACCACCGTCGCGCCCGGCGACAAATGGGCGCCGACCATGGCCGCCGCCTGGCGCAGCGGCGCCAGGTCGGGGATGCGCGCCTCGTCGACCGGCGTGGGCACCGCCACCACGATGAAATCGGCCTCCTTGATGCGGCTGGCATCGGTGGTGGCCTCGAACAGCGTGGCCGCCTTGAAGGCGGCTTCATCGACCTCGCCACTCGGGTCCGCATGCTCGCGGTAGGCCTTGACCTTGGACTCGCTCAGGTCCACGCCGATGGTCTTGTACTTCTTGCCAAACTCGATGGCCAAGGGCAACCCGACGTAGCCTAGGCCCACAACGGCGACTGTCCTCATGCACGCCCCTCCGGATGTTCAGCCGCAGGCTAGGGGCGCGGTCGGGGGCGGATTTGAGAATGCTCAAGAAGCCGGCGAATACCGCCGGTCCGGCCCTGTCAGTCCACACCGGCCTGCGACGAGCGAAAGGCCGTCCAGCTCAGGCTGATGCCGACCCGGCCATCGACCGTGCGCTTGACCAGCGGGCTGCCGGCATTGGCCGCGCCGCTGACGCTCTCGGCCTGGGCATAGACGCCCAGCCTGAAGTCGCTGCCCAGGCGCCGCGACAAGGCCACGCCCAGCCGGCTGGAGATCAGCCCCGCACTGGCCTCGTAGGCCGGCCGGCTCGCGCTGGCATAGACCGGCGCGACGCCATAGAACGTGTCGCTGATCTTGCGGTCGCCCACCAGCAGCGTCGCATGGGTCGTCATGCGCCAGTCGCCGCTCAAGGGCACGCCATAGCTCAGGCGCGGCTCGAAGTTGACGCCGCGGTAGGCGAAGTCGCGGTTCACATCGAACACCGCGCGCAGCGGCAGCGCGAGCTGCCAGGCCGAGCGGCGGCCGTCCTCGGACAACTCGCCCAGATTGATCCGCAAGCTGGGCCCGGCTTCCACCAGCGTACCGATCGCCGGCATGCCCTGGCGCGCCTTGACGTCGCTGCCGCCCGAGCCGAAGGAGCCCGCCACGCTGAAGTCCATCTCGTAGCGCGGCGTGCGCAGCGCCCGCAAGCCGGCCGAGCCGCCCTCGACCCGGAACACCGGGCCGCGCCAGGTGATGAACGGCAGGATGCGGGCGCTCTGGATGCGATGGTCCGCGCCCGGATAGGCCGGGTGCGAGCCGGCCACCATGAACAAGCCCGCGGTCCACAAGGCGGGCGCCGCCTCGGCCGTGGCCACGTCGGCCGTCGCGGCCTCGACCACGGAGGCCTCGGCCCCGGCACTCTGGGCAGCGCAGCCCAGCGAGCTGCAAGACAACACTGCACCCACCCAATGGGCGGGGCCACGTGAGACATTCATCGGAACTCCCTGGATCCGTACCGCGGTGCGATGGGATGGCTGTGCGCAGCGCCCGCGGCCATGGCGCGCTGCCGCGGCGGATCTTGGCATGCGGGCGCGGCAGGCCAAGGCCGGAGTTCGGGGCGCCTTCACCCCTTGTTCCCGGTTGGCGCCGGCGCTCGGCTCTTGAGCCCACTGCGAGCCACTTCCAAGAACTCGTGGCCTTGCCCAGATCATTGGCACGCCGGGCGAGGTGAAGGCCAGGCCGGCACCCAGGGCCGAGAGCGTGCGGGCGCGTCAGCTCTGCAGGTCACCCTCTGTCAGGCGGGTGGCGCCACCAGCCAGTGCACGCTGAACCGCCCCTGCGCATCGCTCCAGACCGCCCGCGGCTCGAAGCCCGCCTCGGCCGCGAGCGTGCGGAAATCCGCCACCGTGTACTTGTGCGAATTTTCGGTGTGCAGCGACTCCCCTTCGGCAAACGCGAACTCGCGCCCGCCCAGGTGCACACGCTGCTCGCAGCGGCTCACCAGGTGCATTTCGATGCGGCGCTGGCCGGGATCGTAATAGGCGTAGTGGGCGAACTGCTCGGGCACGAAGTCGGTGCCCAGCTCGCGGTTGGCGCGCACCAGCAGGTTGCGGTTGAAGGCCGCCGTCACGCCGGCGCCGTCGTTGTAGGCCGCATGCAGCACCTGGGGGTCTTTCACCAGGTCGACGCCGATCAGCAGGCCGCCGCCCCGCAGCCAGCCGCCGCAGCGGCGCAAGAAGGCCAGCGCTTCGCCGCGGTCCATGTTGCCTATCGACGAGCCGGGGAAGAAGCCGATGCGGTGGCTGCTGGCCGGCAGCGCCAGCTCGGCCGTGAAGTCGCCGGCCAGCGGCAGCACCTCCAGGCCCGGATAGGCCCGGCGCAGCGGCACCGCGGAGGCGTGCAGGTGCTCGGCGGAGATGTCGACCGGCACGAAGCGGCGCGGGCGCGGCAGCGCGTCGAGCAGCACGCGGATCTTGGTCAGCGAGCCGGCGCCGAACTCGACGATGTCGGCAGCCGGGCCTATCAAGGCCGCCATCTCGCCGGCATGCGCATGCAGCAGCCCGAACTCGGTGCGGGTGGGGTAATACTCTTGCAGATCGCAGATGCGGTCGAAGAGGGCCGAGCCGGCCTCGTCATAGAAGAACTTGGGCGCGATGCGGCGGGGCCGCTGCGACAGCGCCGCCAGCATCTCGATGCCGAAGGCCGAGCCCGCCGCCGCCACCGGCGGCAGCGTGTAGCTCGCGCCCGCGGGCCCGTCGCCCAGCCTGTCCCAGACGCCGGTGGTGATCTCTGGTCTCATGCGTCCCTCGCGAGTCTGAGCCCGGAAAACTGCCAGCGGGCCGCCGGCGGGAAGAAGTTGCGGTAGCCGATGCGGCGGTGGCCGGGCGGCGAGGCGCAGCTGCCGCCGCGCAGCACCGACTGGCCGACCATGAACTTGCCGTTGTATTCGCCCACCGCGCCGGCCGGCGCGCGGAAGCCCGGGTAGGGGTCGTAGGACGAACGGGTCCACTCCCACACCTCGCCCAGGCTGC
>DATHWJ010000582.1:0-6944 GCA_035460745.1 Ideonella sp.
GCGCGCTGGTGGCGCTGGGCGCGCGCGGCCTGGTGGTGGAGGGCACCGGCAACGGCACGGTGCACCACGCCCTCGAAGCCGCGCTGGTGCACGCCGCCGACGCGGGCGTCAAGCTGCTGCGCGCGACCCGCTGCAGCGGCGGCGGCGTGGTCGGCGCGCCGGCCGGCTCATTGCCCTCGGCCGGCGAACTGACGCCGGCCAAGGCGCGCATCGAGCTGATGCTGCGCTTGCTGGCCGGCGGCTGAGCGACCCGCTCTGCGGGTGGCGCCGTGTACCCACGGCGCCGGGTGTCCCATCCACTTATTTTTTGAACTTCTGGTTCTCGAAGACAGAGCCGCCGAGATCCGCAGCGTCGAACGCAAAGACGTAGAACTGGTTGGGGTTGTCCAGCCCGGCCGAGGTGCTGCCGAGGAAGTCGTTGTCGTTGGCGATGTACAGCGTGTGCTTGTTGACACCGCCCACCACCACGTCGGCACCGAAGGCCAGGGACTCCAGCTTGGCCGGGATCTTGTCGTCGGTGAAGCCGGCGGCGTTCAGCGCGGCCTTGATGTCGAGGAACAGGCTCTTGGCGGGTGCCTTGGCGAGCAGGGCGGTGGCGCCGCTCAGCGCGCTGACGTCCTCGGCCGCCGACAGATCGACCTTCCAGACCTGCTTGACGACCGCCACCGAGCCATCGCCCAGTCCCTTGCCGTCGCGCTCCAGCACCAGGAACTCGTGGCCGTTGAGGGCCAGGATCTCGCTGCTGTTGTAGGCCTTGCTGAAAGCCGGGATGAAGTTGTCGTAGGCGTACTGCTTGACGGTGCCGGTCTCGATGTCGATGGCGACGATGCGGTTGGCGCGGCCGCCGTCGCCGCCGTCCTGTATCAGCGGGCTCTGCATGAAGCCGAACAAGGTGCGGCCGTCCGGCGTGATGGCCAGGCCTTCCATGCCCTTGTTGGCGACGCGGCCGACGGCATTGCCGCTGATCTCCACCGCACCTTGGGCGGACAGCGTGGGGATCGCGAAGGTGGCGGACGGCAGCGTGAAGACGCGGGTGCGGCGGCCGGTGCCGCGGTCGAACTCGTAGACGTAGGGGCCGTACTCGTCGCTGATGTAGACCTTCTTGCCGTTGCGCGAGACCCGCACGGCCTCGGGGTCGAAGCGGGCGTGGCTGTCGGTCAGCGAGTCGCCGGCGGCGAAGTTGTCCGAGCGGCCCGAGAAGTAGAAGCGCTGCTTCTTGTTCTGCGCCGGCACCACCGGGCCGTAGCTCAGCGGCGTCTTGCTGAACAGCGTGGTCGTGGCGGTCAGGGTGGGCGTCAGCGTGAACGGCAGCGGGCCTTCCGGCGCCAGCGTCAGGGCCAGCGTCAGCGTGTGGAAGCGCGGGATCCAGCTGGTGGTGTTGTCGATCGCTGCATTCCACTCGGTGGCGTTGGGGCCGCGGTCCGGCACCGAGATGAAGCTGTCGCCGCCGGCCCAGGCCAGGCCGGAACCCAGGCCGCCGAGCAGGTTGCCGGGCAAGCCGTTTTCCAGCGCTGCGCTCAGGCCCGAGAGGTCGGCACCGCTGCCGGGCAGCTTGCCGACGGCGATCAGCTCGACGGCCGCGTGCGTGGGCAGCGAGGCGAGGGTGGCGAGGGCGAGCGCCAGCGCGCCGGCAAACTTCTTGTGCATGGAAAAAAGCTCCAGGGTCGTGAGAACAACCCGGGAGCTTGGTGTGCGCCGGTGACAGCGCGATGACAGCCGGGCGCCTGTTCGGCGCCGCGGGCTGGCAGGGTCAGACGATCGTCAAGGTCACGTCGATGTTGCCGCGCGTGGCGTTGGAGTAGGGGCAGACCTTGTGCGCCGCGGCGACCAGCGCCTCGGCAGCCGAGCGCTCCATGCCGGGGATGCTGATCGCCATCGCCACCTGGATGCCGAAGCCGCCGGGGATGGGGCCTATGCCCACGTCGGAGGTGATGGAGACCTCGGCCGGCAGGGCGATCTTCTGGCCACCGGCCACCGCCTTCATCGCGCCGATGAAGCAGGCCGAGTAGCCGGCAGCGAACAACTGCTCGGGGTTGGTGCCCGGGCCGCCGGCGCCGCCCAGCTCCTTGGGGGTGCTCAGCGTGACGTCGAGCGCGCCGTCGTCGGACTTGGCGGTGCCGGCGCGGCCTCCGGTGGCGGTGGCGTGGGCGGTGTAGAGGACTTTGTCGAGGGCCATGGGGTCTTCCTTGGTAAAAAAAGGTCAGGGTGGTGAGATCAGGCAACCGCCTGGGTGAGATCGTCACGCAGCGTTTTCAGGCGCTGCGTGAGTTGGGAAAGCTCCTGCAGATCGCAGCCGGCGGCGCAGCTCACCTGCTGCGGCACGCTCTCGGCGCGCGTCTTCAGCGCCCGGCCGGCGGGCGTCAGCTGCAGCAGCACGCGCCGTTCGTCGGCCGCGTCGCGCAGGCGCTGCACCAGGCCGGTGGCGTCCAGGCGCTTCAGCAGCGGGGTCAGCGTGCCGGAGTCCAGCGAGAGCCGCTCGCCCAGCGCCGAGACGCTGATGCCGTCGGCCTCCCACAGCACCAGCATCGCCAGGTACTGCGGGTAGGTCAGGCCCAGCGGCTCGAGCAGCGGCTTGTAGAGCCGCGTCATCGCCAGCGAAGCGGCATACAGCGCAAAACACAGCTGCTGGTCCAGCGCCAGCCAGGACGGCGCTGGCGCGGCCGCCTTGGCGGCCGCGCTGCTGGGCAGTCTGGGGGCGGGTGTCTTGCGCGGCATGGGGCGAATGATGACGCACAATTGAATTGCACACAATCAAAATGGGATTGCGGCGCATCGCCCGCATCGCGCACCTCGTTGCTCGCTGGCCGCATGAAGCCCGCCTTGCATCTTGGGGTGGCTCAGGGCAGAGTGCAGCTTCGGCATGTTGCCGGCGACGCGACGGAGGGGCACCCCATGACAGAGCGTTTCGATGTCCAGCGGCATGTTCTCGGCCCGCTGCTGACCTACGGCCTGTGGCAGTGGAGCCACCACGTCTTTCGCCCCGCCTTGATGGCCAAAAGCTTGGGGCTGTACAAGCCCAACACCATAGGCAGTCCGCCCACGCCGCGAAAGCTGCCAGGCTCCGGGCCCGGCCTCTCGCTGGAGCACAGCGAGCCCATCCTGCTGGAGCAGGTGCCCGGCCACTACGACTCGGTGGTCGAGTTCGACCACTGCTCGGACGACTACGAGCAGGCCGTCAAGCCCTTCTCGCAGCCCGTCTTCGACGAGCTGCTGACCCAGTTGCTGATCCACCTGGTGCCCAACGCCCGCATCCTCGACCCCTCCTGCGGCCCGGGCATCGAGGCCATCACGCTGGCCCGGCTGGTGCCCGAGGGTGAGGTGGTCGCGGCCGACCTCTCGCGCGGCATGGTCGAGACCTCGTGGCGCAATGCGCGCAAGGAGAGTCTGGGCAACATGGCCTTCGTGCAGGCCGACGTCGGCAATCCGCCGGAGATCTTCGACAAGTACTTCGACGCGATCTCCTGCTGCCTGGCCTTTCACCACTACCCGGATGGCGCCGCGGCGGTGCGCGCCTTCCACAAGGTGCTCAAGCCGGGCGGCATCGCCTTCGTCGCCGACCCCGGGCCCAAGTGGTTCAACGACATCAGCAACGACCTGGCCAAGCTGGCCGACCCCGGCTTCGTGCAGCACCGCACCGGCACCGAGTTCCAGGCGCTGTTCCGCCAGGCCGGTTTCGCCGAGGTCTACTGGGTCGAGGCGCTGCCCGGCATCGGCATCACGGTCGCCTGCGCCTGAGCGCGGGGGGCAGGCGTGGATCCGCTGGCCGACGCTGCGTCGCTCCCGGAGGATGCGAACGCGCCGCTGCCCTACCACCGCGAGACCATCAACACGGCGCTGTCGTGCTGCCGCGAGGCCATCGCCGGCAAGATCACCCGCCATCTCGACGGCCGCGCGGCCGAGCCCGGCGCCTATGCCGCGCTCTACACGCTGCTGGCCGACTACCCCTTTCGCGGCGGCAAGATGCTGCGGCCGACCATGTGCATCAGCGCGGCCCGCGCGGTCGGCGCCCATGGCCACTCGGCACTGACGGTGGCGACGGCGCTGGAGCTCTACCACAACGCCTTCCTGATCCACGACGACATCGAGGACGGCTCCGAGTCGCGCCGCGGCCGCGACACGCTGCACCGCCAGGTCGGCGTGGCGCGGGCCATCAACGCCGGCGACGCCACCAACGTGATGTCGGTCGGCCTGCTGCTGGAGAACCTGGAGGTGGTGGGCGTGGCCAAGGCGCTGCACCTGCTGCACGAGATCGAGCTGATGGCGCGCCAGTCGGCCGAGGGCCAGGCCATGGAGCTCGACTGGGTGGCCGACAACGCCGCCAGCCTGAGCGACGACGACTACTTCGCGATGTGCACCAAGAAGACCTGCTGGTACTCGTTCATCACGCCGCTGCGCACCGGGCTGATCGTCGGCTGGCCGCTGGGCCGCAGCGACGAGCTGATGCAGGCGCTCAGCGCCATCACCCGCTTCGGCGCGACGCTGGGCATCGCCTTCCAGATCCAGGACGACCTGCTGAACCTGCAGGGCGAGGCCGCGGCCTATGGCAAGGAGATCGGCGGCGACCTCTACGAGGGCAAGCGCACGCTGATGCTCAACCACGTGCTGCGCGAGAGCCCGCAGCGCGAGCGCCTGCTGCAGACCCTGGCCGCACCGCGCGCGCAAAAGACGGCCGGGCAGATCGCGCTGATCCACGAGGAGATGCAGCGCTGCGGCAGCATAGAGCACGGCTGGCAGGTGGCGCGCCGCCACGCCGCGCTGGCCGCGCAGCTGCTGGCCGAGCTGGCCTTCATGCAGCCCGAGACGCCGCTGCGGCCCGACGAGGCCTGGGCCTGCGAGCTGGCGGACCAGCGCTTCCTGCGCGAGTTGGTCAATTACGTGATCTACCGTAATCTCTGAACAGAACTCCACGGAGAAGCCGCCCGATGAACACGCCCGCAGCGACCGCCGGCCCCTCTTCGCCCCGCGCCGACCTGGAGGCGCGCCCCGGCATGGCCATCGCGCTGCGCCTGCGGCTGCGCAACCGCATGATGTCGGCCGCGCTGATACGCCCCACGGTGGACGACTGGGTCGCCGGCGACGGCCAGATCCTGCCCAGCGGCGCGCGCATCGAGCCCGGCTACGCCTACCTGCTGCAAGGCGCCGAGGTGCGCGCCACGGTCACGCTGCGGGTGCCGCTGCACCTGCAGGACGGCACGCTGCTGACCTCGGCGCTGCGCTTCCCCGGCATCTGCGAAGAGGCGGTGCCCATCGCGCTGCGCATCCTGGCAGGCGACGACGGCACCACCGCGCAGCCGGCGCTGGAGCACGCGCTGGACGTGGCGCTGCCGCTGGGCGACGCCAGCCTGCGCTCCGGCGGCGACGACTTCGGCTCGGTGGCGCAGGCCAGCTACAGCCTGGTGGCCGGCCTGGCGGGGCTGGACATGCTGCCGGCGCGCTGGCTGGTGGCCGAGATCCTGACGGCCACCTGCCAGCTCGGCGAGGCGCGCTCGGCCACGCCCGAGGGCATCGCGCTGCTGGAGCGCCTGGGCCGCACCCGCTTCTTCAAGAACGGCGTGGTGGCCTTCGCCTCGGCCCAGGCGCCGCGCTGGATACTGAGCGGCCTGTCGGCCACCTCCGGCCTGCACGCCGCGCTGGGCGGCCAGCACGGCCAGGGCCAGTTGCTCTACATCTGGGAGCGCTGGCTGCTGGGCCTGGCCGATGCCGACATCGAGCAGGGCGGCCCGGCGGCCGAGGTCAAGGTGCCCGACGCCAGCCTGCAGAGCTTTGCCTCGACGATGGGCACGCAGGCCGACCGCTGGTTCGCCAACCTGCTGCTGGGCCTGGCGGCGATCTCGCCGCGCATGGCGCAGGTGCTGGAGCAGCTCGCCGAGCGGGCCCCCCCGCCGCCGGACGACGGTGGCGGGGCCGCCGCAGCCGCCGGCGACGACGTGCTCGGCGAAAACGGCTCGCTGGGCCGCTGACCCCGCGGCGCGCCGGCCATGGTCGCCGCCCTCAGCGAAGCGGAGCTGACCGAGCGGGTCGAGGCGCTGCGCATCCCGCTGCTGCAGCCCGGCACGCCGCTGGACTGGAAGGACTGGTACCACTTCGTGCTGATGGACCTGGCCAGCGGCTGGCGCGCCATCGTCAACGTCAGCCTGGCGGCGAGCGGCGACGACGCCGAGCTGCAGCTCACCATCGTCGTGCACGAAGGCGGTGGCGACCCAGCCGCGGCGCCGCCCACCCACGGCTGCAGCCTCTCGGTGCCGTGGCGGGCCGGCATGGTGCAGGCGCGCCCGCTGCGCATCCAGGCGCCCGGGCTCTCGCTGGCCTTCGAGCAGCAGGTCTTCGTGCTCGCCGCCCGCCCGCACGGCAGCACCATCGAGGTCGAGCTGCAGGCGCGGCCCGATGCGACGCCGCTGCTGGTCACCGAGGCCTCACCCTTCGGCAGCGGCTTCATAGGCTGGGGCGTGATGCCCCGGCTGCGGGCGCAGGGCCGCTTGCGGGTGGGCGAGCGCGAGGTGGCCATAGACCCGGGCTGGTTCTGCTACCAGGACCACAACTTCGGCCGCTTCCGCTGGGGCGAAGACTTCGGCTGGGAGTGGCTGGTGGCGCACTGCCAGTCGAGCGACGGGCCGCAGGCCGAGCCGATCACGGTGGTGGTCGACGTGCGCTGCGACCAGCTGCACCGCCGCGGCGGCCTGCCGTATCTCTTCGTGCTCTCGGGCCGCGCGGTGCGCAAGGTCTTTCTCGGGCCGGCGATGCGCATGCGCTGGCACTGGAGCGAGCAGGCCAGCCTGCCGCCCCGCCTGCCCGGTGCGATGGCCACGTTGCTGGCCGACCGCACCGGGCGCCACCCGGTGGCGATCGAGGTGACGGCGGCCGACGAGCTCGACCGGCTGCAGCTGCGCATCGCCGTCGATGCCTACGTGGAGATCGTCGCGCCCGACAACCGCGGCGCCGGCCAT
>DATHWJ010000583.1:0-3623 GCA_035460745.1 Ideonella sp.
AACATCGCGCGCTTCCTGCCGCAACTGAAGATGCTGCCGGCGTTCGTCACCCGGGGTGAACGCGGTGCCGGCTTTGCCGAGGTGGCCGAGCGGCTGCTGGCGGCGCGCGGTGCTTCTTCTACAGGCCCAGGAACACCGTCATCCGCTGCAGCTCTTCGTCCAGCGCCGCGTTGAAGAACGGGTCGCGCGGGCGCTTGTTGACGAAGCCGAGCTCGGGCTGCAACTGGCCGTCCTTGACGCCCACGTTGGCCCAGCCAATTACCTCGTCGCGCCAGAGCAGCGGCAGCGCGTAATAGCCGCGCACCCGCTGCGGCGCAGGTGTGTAGGCCTCGAAGCGGTAGGCCCAGCCCCAGAAGAGCTCGAAGCGGCGGCGGTCCCAGACGACGGGGTCGAAGGGCGCCAGCAGGCGCACGGCATCGTCCACGTGGTGGCGGCGCGAGCGCGGGTTTTGATCAGCGGGCCAGTACCAGGTGCTGCCGTCGATCACGGCGCTGGCCAGGCGCTCGCGCGCCCGCTTCAGCGCGGTGGCCCTGTCGGTGCGCCACTGCGGCGCACCGCCACCCAGGTGGCTGAGCAACTGGCCCAGCGAGGCGGCGGGCAGCGGGGCGTACTTGCGCACCACCAGGTCCACCAGCGCGTCCATCGCCGCCTGCGGGTCGGCCGGCTCGGGCGTCTGCTCGCGGGCGGCGTAGAGGCGGATGCCGCCTTCGCGCCGGGCCACGCGCAGCAGGCCGCGGTAGTGCATGCCGTCGAGCAACTGGGTCGAGGCGTTGGAGGAGCCGCCGAACCAGTTCTGCACCTTGCCATGGGCGAAGTGCTCGTCCACCTCGCGCGGGTGCACGATGCGGCGCTGGCGCACGAACTCGAGCACCTCCTGGGCCTGCTGCCAGCGGTCCTCGGGCCAGACGGTGCGCGGCGTGCGCGGGTGCATCAGCGCCTGCACCTCGCGCGGCACGAAGCCGTAGTTGATCAGGAAGTCCTCCTCGACCTTCAGCCGGCTGTAGCGCTGCTCCAGATCGCCGGCGCGGTAGTCCAGCACCCGGTGGCGCAGCGTCAGGTCTTGCGCCCGGGCCGGCGCGCGGATGGGGTCGGCCTGCACGAAACCCAGCCGCGCGATCGCGCGGGGCAGCGTCGTGGGCTTGGCGAGGGTCTGCGCGATGGCGTAGCGGCGCAGGTCGAAAAGAGTCGGTGTGGGCATGACGGGATGATGCCAGCGGTGAAAATACCGGCCTTCCCGCTTCGACCCAGAGAAAACCCATGAGCTCCATCGGCACCCCCTTGTCCCCGGCCGCCACCCGCGTGATGCTGCTGGGCTCCGGCGAACTCGGCAAGGAGGTGCTGATCGCGCTGCAGCGCCTGGGCGTGGAGACCATCGCGGTCGACCGCTACGACAACGCGCCCGGCCAGCAGGTGGCCCACCATGCGCGCACCATCACAATGAGCGACCCGGCGGCGCTGCGCGCGCTGATCGAGGCCGAGAGGCCGCACCTGGTGGTGCCCGAGATCGAGGCCATCGCGACCGCGATGCTGGAGGAGCTGGAGGCCGAAGGCGTGGTGCGCGTGATCCCCACCGCCCGCGCCGCGCGGCTCACGATGGACCGCGAAGGCATACGCCGCCTGGCCGCCGAGACGCTGGGCCTGCCGACCAGCCCCTACAAGTTCTGCGACTCGCTGGCCGAGCTGCAGACCGCGATCGACGAAGGCATAGGCTACCCCTGCGTGGTGAAGCCGGTGATGAGCAGCTCCGGCAAGGGCCAGAGCAAGCTCGACGGGCCGGCCGACGTGCAAAAGGCCTGGGACCACGCGATGGCCGGCGGGCGTGTCAGCCATGGCCGGGTGATCGTCGAGGGCTTCATAGACTTTGACTACGAGATCACCCAGCTCACGGTGCGCGCCGTCGGCGCCTCGGGCGAGACAGAGACCCATTTCTGCGCCCCCATCGGCCATGTGCAGGTGCAGGGCGACTACGTCGAGAGCTGGCAGCCGCACCCCATGGCCGGCCTGGCCGAGCAGCGCTCGCGCGAGATCGCCAAGGCCGTGACGGACAACCTGGGCGGCCAGGGCCTGTTCGGCGTGGAGCTCTTTGTCAAGGGCGAGCAGGTCTGGTTCAGCGAGGTCAGCCCGCGCCCGCACGACACCGGCATGGTGACCATGATCACGCAGTGGCAGAACGAGTTCGAGCTGCATGCCCGCGCCATCCTCGGGCTGCCGGTGGACACCGCGCTGAAGAGCCCGGGCGCCAGCGCGGTGATCTATGGTGGGGTAGACGCGGCCGGCGTGGTCTTCGACGGCGTGGACCAGGCGCTGCAGGTGCCGCAGACCGAGCTGCGGCTGTTCGGCAAGCCGGAGAGCTTCGTCAAGCGCCGAATGGGCGTGGCGCTCGCGTACGACGCCGATGTGCAGCAGGCCCGGCAGCGGGCGAAGCAGGCGGCAGCGAGGGTGAAGCCGCGCCGGGCCTGACCACGATATCAGGCCACCGGCGCGATCTGCGGCGCCATCCTGGTCATGCTGGCGGGGCCGAAGATGGTGGAGAAGGCCAGGTCCTTGGCGTCGCGGCCGGCGGCGATGCGCACCAGGTTTTCGACCGGCGACAGGCGCGTCGGGTCGAACATCACCCACTCGCCGCCGATGAAGGCCTCGAAGACCGCGTGGAAGTCGGGCGGCGGCTCGTCGAAGACCGCATAGCCGACGGCGAGGCGGGCCGGGATGTTGAGCGCGCGGCAGAAGGTCACGCCCAGGTGGGCGAAGTCGCGGCAGACGCCGGCGCGGCGCCAGAAGACTTCGCGCGCCGTGGTCGAGGCGTCGCTGGAGCCGACCTGGTAGTCGATGTTGTCGTGGATCCAGTCGCTGATGGCCTGCACCCGGGCGTAGCCGGGCTTGGCCGCGCCGAAGATCTTCTGCGCCGCGTGCGCCAGCAGGTCGGACTCGCAGTAGCGCGTCGGCATCAGGTGGTGCATCACGTCGTCGGGCAGCTGGGCGGTGGGGATCTCCTCGGCGGCCGGGTGGCGCGGGCGGGGCGCCAGCTGCACGCGGGCGGTGTAGTGCAGCTCGAAGCGGCCGGCCGGCGCGGTCAGCCGCATGAAGCGGTGGTGCAGCAGCGGGTCGGGGTAGACGTGGCAGGCCATCGCCGGCGTGCAGGCCAGCGATTCGCTCAGCACCTGCTGGTCGCGGCCGTGCTGGGCGTGGATCTGGAACAGGAAGTGGGTGGGCTGCTGCAGCTCGTAGCCGAGCTGGCAGTCGACGTCGAAGACGCGCGGCTGGCTGCGCGAGCGGCTCGCCTTGCCGGGTTTGTCGGCGCGGGCAGGGGGTGTCTTGCGGAGGGCGGCCGGCGGCATGGGGACTTCTCTCTGGGTGGAGCGGGGCAGGGCAGATTTATTGGAGCGTGCCGCCGCGGCCGGCGCTGTGGGAGGCCGCCGCACCGTGCGGTAGGAGCTCGCCGGCCTGCTCGTGCGCTCGCTTTCGCGCCGCCCTGGCCTCTTGCGCGGGCCGTGCCGATTAAGGTATAAACGATTTATACTAATTAAAGGAACTGATCCATGTCCACCTCCGCGGTCGAAACGACCCCTCTCGCCGACGCCGACGCCGCCCGCAAGACGACGGCCGAGGCCGCTGCCAAGCCCGTT
>DATHWJ010000584.1:0-2056 GCA_035460745.1 Ideonella sp.
GATCGCGGCGTCCGTCGCACCCGCCGGCCTGAGCCTGGACTTGAAGGGCGATGCCCGCGTGACGGACCTGCGCGTCAATGCCCGGCGCGCCGGCGAGCAGCCGGCAGACGCCACCGGCGACGACCTGCTGACCTGGCAGTCGCTGGCGCTGAACGGCCTGAAGCTGGGCGTGCAGCCCGGCGCCAAGCCGCGCATCGAGATTGCCGACGTGGTGCTGGCCGACTTCTTCGCCAAGCTGCTGGTCACCGAACAAGGCCGCCTCAACCTGACGGACCTGGCGCCGCCGCCTGCCGCCGCATCGGCACCGGCGGGCAGCGAGAACCCCACCCCGGTCGTCGCTTCAGCAGCCTCGCCAGCCGCGTCGCCTGCGTCGGCCTCGGTCACCGCTGCCGCCTCGTCCACCAGCCCCATCGACCTCTCGGTCGGCGGCGTCAAGCTGCAAGGCGGCCGGGTCGACTTCACCGACCGCTTCATCCGCCCCAACTACAGCGCCGCGCTGAGCGAGCTCAACGGCCAGCTCGGCGCCTTCCGCTCGGGCTCGGCCGACATGGCCACGCTGGCACTCACCGGCCGGGTCGCCGGCACCGCCTTGCTCGACGTCAGCGGCTCGCTGAACCCCACCGCCCAGCCGCTCGCGCTGGACATCCACGCCCGCGCCACCGACCTCGAGCTGGCGCCGCTCTCGCCCTATGCCGGCAAGTACGCCGGTTACGCGATCGAGCGCGGCAAGCTCTCGATGGACGTGAGCTACAAGATCCAGCCCGACGGCCAGTTGCAGGCCAAGAACCAGATCGTGCTGAACCAGCTCACCTTCGGCGAGCGCATCGAGAGCCCCACGGCCACCCGGCTGCCGGTGCTGCTCGCGGTCTCGCTGCTGAAGGACCGCCATGGCGTGATCGACCTCAACCTGCCGATAGGCGGCTCCATCAACGACCCGCAGTTCAGCATCGGCGGCCTGATCGTCAAGATCATCGTCAACCTGCTGACCAAGGCCTTGACCGCGCCGTTCGCGCTGCTCTCCGGCGGCGACAGCACCGACCTGAGCCTGGTCGAGTTCGTGCCCGGCACGTCTCGCCCGGTGCCGGCGGCCCAGGCGGTGATCGACAAGGTCGCCAAGGCGCTGGAAGACCGCCCCGCGCTGAAGATGACCGTCACCGGCGCCAGCGACCCGCAGAGCGAGCGCGACGCGATGCAGGTGGCCCAGCTCGACAGCCGCCTGCTGGCGGAGCGCCGGCAGGAGCGGCTGCGCACCGGCGAGCCGGCCACCGCCCCGGTGCCGCCGCTCACTGCGGAGGAGCGCGGCCGCCTGCTGAAGAAGGTCTACGGCGACACCAAGCTGCCGAACAAGCCGCGCAACCTGATCGGCCTGGCCAAGGACATCCCGCCGGCTGAGATGGAGGCGCTGCTGAAGGCCTCGTTCCCGGTCACCACCGACACCGCCCGCGAGCTCGCGCTGCAGCGCGGCCTGGCGGTGCGCGACGCGCTGATCGCCAAGGGCCTGCCGAACGAGCGGCTCTTCCTCGCCGCCCCCAAGCTGCGCGCCTCCACCGAGGACGACGCGCACTGGACACCGCGGGTGCAACTCAGCTTGGGCACACAATAAGCGCTTCGCGACGTTTTCCGCGCCCCTGAAGCGCCCGGCCTGCTGTGACTCGACGCCGCCCGTTCCCGCAAGTCTCCCTGCCATCGCGCCGCCATTGGGCGGCGTGGCTGGTGGTGGCGCTGCTGTGGGCGCAGGGCCTGGGTGTCTGGCACCACACGGTTCACGCGCCTGCCCTGGCGGCGTGGGGCGCAGTCGCGTCGGCGGGGCCGGCGAGCGACCGCTCGGACCAAGCCACGGCGGCGAGCTACCGCTCTCCCTGGCACCACACGGCCAACTCGGTCGATTGCCGGCTGCTGGACCAGTTGCTGCTCGCCGATGGCGTGGCCACGCCGGCGCTTGCGCCGGCCGTGCTGCCGGCCGCGCCGGTGCTGCTGGCTGCTGCGCGCGTCGCGCCGCCGGCACTGGCCGCTGCGCGGCCCTACCAGGCGCGCGCGCCGCCCACCGGGGGCTGAG
>DATHWJ010000585.1:0-20347 GCA_035460745.1 Ideonella sp.
CAGAGCTACAACCTGATCGCCACCGGCACCGCGCTGGAGAACGTCGAGGTGCCCGCGGTCTACGCCGGCCTGGTGCCGGTCGAGCGCCATGCCCGCGCCCACGAGCTGCTGGACAGGCTGGGCCTGGCCGATCGCACCCACCACCGGCCCAACCAGCTCTCCGGCGGCCAGCAGCAGCGCGTCTCCATCGCCCGCGCGCTGATGAACGGTGGCCAGGTCATCCTGGCCGACGAGCCCACCGGCGCGCTGGACAGCAAGAGCGGCGCCGACGTGATGGCGCTGCTCAAGGACCTCTCGGCCCAGGGCCACACGGTGATCCTGATCACCCACGCCCGCGAGGTGGCGGAGAACGCCGACCGCGTGATCGAGATCAAGGACGGCGACATCGTGGCCGACCCCGGCCCCACCGTGCCGGCCAACAGCGCCGCGGCGAATGCCTGGCAGCCGCGGCGCGGCCGCATCACCCACCTGGCCGACGCGGCCGAGGCCACCAAGACGGCGCTGCGCGCGCTGCGGGCCAACGTCTTTCGCTCCATCCTGACCTTGCTGGGCATCGTGATCGGCGTCGCCTCGGTGATCGCGATGCTGGCCATCGGCGACGGCGCCAAGCAGGCGGTGATAGACCGCATCAGCGCGATGGGCTCGAACCTGCTGCTGGTGCGCCCCGGCGCGCCCAACCAGCGCGGCTTCCAGAACACCGCCACGCTGGTGCTGGCCGACGTGCAGGCGATAGACGCCGAGGTGCCCAACGTGCTCGCGGCCATCCCCGAGCAGAACAGCACCGCGACGCTGCGCTTCGGCGGCTCGGACTACGCCACCAGCGTGGTCGGCACCTCCGCCAAGTTCCCGCTGGCGCGGCAGTGGAAGGTGGCGCAAGGCACCTTCTTCAGCGAAGACGACGAGAAGAACTACGCCACCGTGGCGGTGCTGGGCCAGACGGTCGTGAAGGCCTTGTTCCAGAACGGCGAGGACGCCATCGGCCAGTTCGTGCTGGTCAACAACCTGATGTTCCAGGTGGTCGGCGTGATGGCGCCCAAGGGCGCCTCGCCGAATGGGCAGGACCAGGACGACACCGTGCTGGTGCCCTACGCGACCAGCCAGCTGCGCCTGTCGGGCCAGCGCTTCCTGCGCAACGTCACCGTGGCCGTCAACGACGTGGCGCGCATCGACGAGACCCAGGCCGCGGTGGAGACGCTGCTGACCGAGCGCCACGGCACGGTGGACTTCCAGCTGCGCAACATGGCCTCCATCATCGACACCGCCACCGAGACGCAGGACACCATGACCATCCTGCTCGGCTCCATCGCGGCGATCTCGCTGCTGGTGGGCGGCATCGGCGTGATGAACATCATGCTGGTCAGCGTGACCGAGCGCACCCGCGAGATCGGCATCCGCATGGCCACCGGTGCGCGCACCCGCAACATCCTGCAGCAGTTCCTGATCGAGGCGCTGGTGGTCTCGGCGCTGGGCGGTGCGATCGGCGTGGTGCTGGGCCTGGGCACGGCGGCGGCGATCGAGGCACTGGGCACTCAGGTGCAGTACTCGCTCGCCCCGGTGCTGCTGGCCTTCGGCTGCGCCTTCGGCACCGGGCTGATCTTCGGCTGGTTGCCGGCCAACAAGGCGGCGCGGCTCGACCCCGTGGTGGCGCTGGCTTCGGAATGAACACGATGAAACCGATCTGTACCCGTCTGTCCGCGCTGGCACTGGCACTGGCACTGGCACTGGCGCTCGCGGCCTGCGCGACGACCGAGCCGGGCACACGGCCCGCGCTCACGCTGCCGCCCGCCTTCGACGAAACGCAGGCGGCCAACGCCGCCGAGGTCTCGCGCACCTGGTGGCTGGGCTTCGGCTCGCCGCAGCTCACGCAGCTGGTCGACGAGGCGCTGCGCGGCAGCCCCGACCTGCGCATCGCCACCGAGCGCATCACGCAGGCCGAGATCGCGCTGCGGGTGGCAGGCGCCTCGCTGCTGCCCAGCGTGGCCCTGGGCCTGGGCCAGTCGGCCAGCCGCAGCGACGGCCCCGGCGTGGACGCCAGCACCCGCAAAGGCAGCAGCCTGTCGGTCTCGATGAGCTACGAGCTCGACCTGTGGGGCCGGCTCGCGGCGGGCGTGCAGGCGCAGCAGCAGGCGGTGGCGATCAGCCGCTTCGACTTCGAGACCGCGCGGCTGACCTTGACCACGGGCGTGGCCGCGACCTACTTCCAGCTGCTGGCCACGCGGGCCCGGCTGGCGATCGCGCGCGATAACCTGGCGACGGCGGAGCGCGTGCTGAAGGTCGTCGAGACGCGCTTTCGCAACGGCGTCGCGACACCGCTGGAGGTCTCGCAACAGACCACCACGGTGCTGAACCAACGCACCGCGCTGATCCCGCTCGAGGTCGCGGTGCGGCAAAGTAACTCGGCGCTGGCGCTGCTGCTGGGCCGCGTGCCGCAGGGCTTTGGCACCGCGCCCGAGACCTTCGAGCAGGTGACGGTGCCCGCGGTGGCCGCCGGCCTGCCCTCGTCGCTGCTGACACGCCGGCCCGACCTCGCGTCGGCCGAGGCCCAGCTCGCCGCGGCCGACGCCAACGTGGCCGCCGCCCGCGCCGCGCTGCTGCCCAGCATCTCGCTCTCGGCCTCCGGCGGCCTCAGCAGCACGGCCTTGCTGAGCCTGGCGAACCCGAGCAACACGCTGGCTATCGGCCTGTCGCTGGCGCAAAGCCTGTTCGACGGCGGCCAGCGCTCGGCGGCGGTCGAGAGCCAGCAGTCGCAGCGGCGCGTGCTGGTCGAGACCTACGGCATCGCCGTGCGCACCGCGCTGAAGGAGGTCGACGACAGCCTGGGCAACGCCGACCGCAGCGCCCGCCAGGAGACGGCCCAGCGCGAGACGGTGACGCAGGCCCGGCGCACGCTGCAACTGGCCGAGCTGCGCTACCGCGAAGGCGCGGGCGACCTGCTGACGGTGCTGGACGCACAGCGCAGCCTGTTTTCGGCGCAGGACACGCTGGCGCAGCTGCGGCTGACGCGGCTGAGCTCGGCGCTGGACTTGTTCAAGGCGCTGGGGGGCGGCTGGGCGGCGCCGGCAGGCTGAGAAGGTGAACGGGCGCATCGGCGGGCGCCTCAAGAAGCTGCGACCTCGCCTTCGCCGGGATCGGACGCGGCGCTGACCGCCGCCTCGAGAAATCCGAAGAGCGCCTCGGGCACACGGCCTTCGAACTGCTTGCGCCGGCGCTTGGACAGCTTGCCGCCGTTGTCCATGCAGGACAGCACCAGCGTGGCGAGATCGCTGCCGCGCACGTCGAAGCGCTGGTCCACGGCCTTGACGATGGTGTCATAGCGCGCGAGGAAGGCGGTCTCGTTGCGCAGTTCGACTTCAAGCGCCTGCTCGGCCATCCGGTAGCCGAACTCGACGCAGCGCGTGGCGTCCCAATAGCGGTAGATCGCCGCATCGCCGTTGAACCGCGTGTCGTAGCGTCCTTCGTCTACCCACTTGACGCTCCAGCGCTCGCGAGCCTGCTGTGAATAGTGCTGCAGCACGCCCAGGTAGGCCTCTTCGTTGTGCTTCATCGCCACCGAGACCGGCAGCAAGAGGCCTTTTTCCAGCCGGCCCGAGCGGCACAGCGCCTGGTGGAAAAGAAAGCGGGAGAGGCGGCCGTTGCCGTCCATGAACGGATGGATGAAGACGAAGCCGAATGAAGCGATGGCCGCCGCCACGATGGGATCCATTTCGCGAGGCGCCGCGTTCGCGAAGTCCATCAGCCCTTGCATCAGCTCCGGCACCAGATCCGGCGGCGGCGGCAGGTAGCTCACGCCGGCGGCGCCTCGGGCGGGGCCGCGCAGCCAGTTCTGCTCGGTCCGGAACTGCACGGCCTTGTCGTAGGGGTTGTCCAGCACCGCGTTCTGCAACTCGACGAGATAGTCCTCGCTCAGCGCGCGGCCGTCGTGGGCCTGGTGCAGCAGCGCGATGAACCGGCGCGCCTTGTCTTCGCTCGGCGTCTCGCGCTCGATGGCGAAAGAGTCCTCCGTTTCGTGCAGGTAGGCCCAGGCCAGCGCCCTGTCCATCATGCCCTGGCCGAGTGCCGCGATGAAGGCCTGGGTGCGGCCCAGGATGTCGGACGCCATCGCCGCGCGCAGGAAGGGGGTGCGCTCGACGGTTGCGCAGTAGCGCAGCGAGCCCAGGCCGTTGAAAGCCACCCGCCAGCGGGCATCCCGCCGCGCAGGGCCGGTGAGGTATCGCTCGGCGTCGAACACCTCGGCCGTGGGCCCGCCGATCTCCGGCAGATCGGTGAGCCGCTCGCCGGTGAATTGCTCCCACAGGGAGCAGGCGATGCGGATGTAGCTGCCGTTGGGTGACTGGCGCAGGGCATGGAGCAGCGCCGCCCCGGGGATGCGCGGCAAGGCCTGCGCCAGTATCTGCAAATGGGTGCCCTCATGCTTCAGCGCGAAAAGCAGGTGGGCCAGGGGATCGTCGGTGCCAGGCGCGACCTGGCGTGGGACTGCAATTTCTGTGTCGCCGGGCAAGACGCGCGTCACCGGCCTGAGCCAAGCCGGCCGCTCGGGTGGGAAGGCGCTTAAGGCCAGTTGCTGCCGCAAGAACTCATAACCCAGCGCCGACATTTTTTTCCAGTCGTCGAGTTTTTTTTCATTTTAGGCCGGTTGGCCGACTTTTTCTTACCTGCCTGCTTTCACGCAGGGAGGGCGGCGCGCGCAAAAAACGGCGGCGAGCACGTGGTCAAACGATCCATGCGCTTGTCGTGCAAGCAAGCCACACATTTCTTGACATAGGTTAATGCGAATCACTATCATCCGCACCCGCAACGCAGCTCCGCCTGCGTCACCCGATTCAGCAAGCCATCTGCTCTTCACGCGTTGACCCCGGTCCTGCGGCTGCAGAACGCCAGCCACCGCAGAACCGATTCAAAACTGGAGAAACTCCGATGGCCCACATCAAGAGCCGCAAGCATGCGGCGGCCCGCCGACCTTCGCCGCTGGCGCACCCCACCGCGCTCGGCCTGATGATGGCCGCGCTGCCAGGCCTGGCGGCTGCGCAGCAGGCGACCCCCGCGACCGGCGAAGCGCAGACCTTGCCGGCCATCCGCGCCAAGGCGGCGGCCGAGAGCGACTACAAGGCCAACGAAGCCTCGTCGCCCAAGTTCACCCAGCCGCTGCTGGACACGCCGCAGACCATCACGGTGATCAAGAAGGAGCTGCTGCGCGAACAGGGCGCCACCACCTTGAGCGAGGCGCTGCGCAACACCCCGGGCATCACGATGCTGATGGGTGAAAACGGCAACACCTCCAGCGGCGACTCGATCTTCATGCGCGGCTTCGACACGCAGAGCAGCATCTTCGTCGACGGCATCCGCGACCTGGGCTCGATCTCGCGCGACATCTTCAACATCGAGCAGGTCGAGGTCGTGAAGGGCCCGTCGGGCGCCGACAACGGCCGCGGCGCGGCCTCGGGCTACGTGAACCTCTCGACCAAGGTGCCGACGCTGGAGAGCTTCAGCACCGGCAGCCTGAGCCTGGGCACCTCCAGCCGCGCGCGCGCCACGGCCGACCTGAACCGCCCGCTGGACATAGCCATCCCCGGCTCGGCGCTGCGGCTGAACCTGATGGTGCAGGACTACGGCGTGCCGGGCCGCGACGAGGTGGAGAAGAAGAGCTACGGTTTTGCGCCGTCGCTGGCCTTCGGGCTGAACAGCCCGACGCGGGCCTACTTCTACCTGCTGCACAGCCGGCAGAACAACCGGCCGGACGGCGGTGTGCCCACGGTGGGGCTGGACGGCTGGTACAACGCGACGCTGGCCGGTGTCGATGTGCCGACGGTCGATTCGAAGAACTTCTATGGTTCGCTGTCCGACTACGAAGACATCAGCATCGACATGTTCACCGCTCGTGTAGAGCATGACGTCGCGCCCGGCATCACGATCCGCAACTCGTCGCGCTTCGGCCGCTCGACGCAGCACAGCCTGCTGACCGGCGTCAACGCGCTGGGCAACATCGGCACCGCACCCGTGCCGGCCACGACGACCTCCCCGGCCATCCCCGCCGTTCCCAACCTGGACTTCGACGGCTACACCGTGGCCCGCTCGCGCCAGGGCAAGTACCAGGAAAACGAGATCCTGACCAACCAGACCAACATCACCGCCGAACTCGGCAGCGGCCATGTCAGGCACTCGGTCACCGGCGGCGTCGAGTTCATCTACGAGAAACAGTACAGCCCGAGCTACGCCTTGCCCACCGGCACGACACAGACCCCCGCCAACCTCTACAACCCCTCTACCGGCGACGTTTTCCTGACGCCCACCCGCACTGGGGTGAAGGCCAGCGGCAACACCTTGTCCGCCGCGCTCTATGCCTTCGACACGGTCAAGGTCGGCGAGCAGTGGCAGTTCACCGGCGGCCTGCGCTGGGAGAAATACAAGACCGAGTACGACGGCATCCGCTTGTCCAACGCCGATCGCGATCCCGGCCTGCCGGTCGGCATCCTGGTGCCCGAGTCGCTGCGCACGTCCGACGACCTGCTGAGCTGGAAGGTCGGCGCGCTGTTCAAGCCGGCCCCCAACGGCAGCATCTACATCTCGGCCGCGAATTCCCAGCAGCCCCCGGGCGGCGCCAACTTCACGCTGAGCGGCGCGGCGGGCAACAACAACAACAACCCCAACCTCGATCCGCAGAAGGGCAGCAACATCGAGGTCGGCACCAAGTGGGACTTCATGGGCGGCAAGCTGGCCGTCACGGGCGCGCTGTTCCGCAGCGAAAACAAGAACGAGCTGGTGCAGGACCCGATCGAGACCACGGTCTACACCCAGATCGGCAAGCGCCGCGTGCAAGGCGTGGAGCTGAGCGTCGTCGGCCAGCTCACCAACGAGCTGCACCTGAGCGCCGGCCTGGCGCGCATGGATCCCAAGATCACCAGCGCCGCAGCGACCAGCCAGGGTGGGCTGATCCAGTGGTCGCCCAAGCTGACCTTCACGTCGTGGGCCACCTACAGGTTGCCCTTCGGCCTGACGGTGGGCGGCGGCGCCCGCTTCATCGACAACGCGGCGACCACCAGCAACATCGACACCTCGGTTACCACCGGCATCACCCGGATGCCCGAGTACTGGGTCGTCGATGCGGTGCTCGGCTACGAGATCAACAAGAACCTGAGCCTGCAGCTGAACCTGTACAACCTGTTCGACAAGGAGTACCTGGCAGCCGTGAACAGCGGCCGTTCGCGTTACACCCCCGGCGCGCCGCGTTCCGCGCTGCTGACCGCCAACCTGCAGTTCTGAGCGAGCCGCACCCCTGAGATGAGCTCCCCGTCCGCGGGGAGCTCATTGCCGTTTCTGGAGAGCCTTGACCATGATGTTGCATGTGCCCGACGTGCTGAGCGCCGAACAGCTCGCACACCTGCGCCGCACGCTGGCCGCGACCGACTGGGTCGACGGCCGCGCGACCGTCGGGCCGCAGGGCGCGCAGGTCAAGCAGAACCGCCAGTTGCCGGAGCTGTCGCCTGTCGGGCGCGAGCTCGGCGAGATCGTCCTGAAGGCGCTGGCCGCCAACCCGCTCTACATCTCGGCCGCGCTGCCGCTGCGCACCGTGCCGCCACTGTTCAACCGCTACGAGGGCGGCGAGCACTACGGGCTGCACATCGACGGCGCGATACGCGGCGTGCCCGGCACCCAGCACAGCCTGCGCACCGACCTCTCGTGCACGCTGTTCCTCAGCGAGCCGGCCGACTACGACGGCGGCGAGCTGATCGTCGTCGACACCTACGGCACGCACGAGGTCAAGCTGCCGGCCGGCGACCTGATCCTGTATCCGTCCAGCAGCCTGCACCGCGTCGAGCCGGTGACGCGCGGCGCGCGGGTCTGCTCGTTCTTCTGGACCCAGAGCATGGTGCGCGACGATGGCCGGCGCGCGATGCTGTTCGAGCTGGACCAGAACATCCAGGCCTTGCGCCAGCGCCATGGCGACGAGGCCGAGCTGGTCGCGCTGACCGGCCACTATCACAACCTGCTGCGCCTCTGGGCCGAGCTCTGATGCACAGCGTGGCCTTCCGCATTTGCTGCGCAATCGGCCGATAAGTTCTGCCGCCATGGCCCCCAGCCCGTCCGTTCCCGCACCCGCTCCGCAGCGCCGCGCCTATTGGCTGAAGACGCTGCACCAGTGGCACTGGATCAGCTCCAGCATCTGCCTGATCGGCATGCTGCTGTTCGCCATCACCGGCATCACGCTGAACAACGCCGGCCACATCACCGCGAAGCCGCAAGTGAGCACGCTGACAGAGACGCTGCCGCCTGCGATGGCCGCGCTGCTGAAGGCGCCCGGCGCGCCCAGCGGCGACAAGGCCAACGCGCCGCTGCCGCCGGCGCTGCGCGCATGGATCGCGCAGGCCCTGAAGCTGGAGCTCGACGAGCGCGATGCCGAGTGGTCGCCCGAGGAGGTCTACCTCTCGCTGCCGCGGCCGGGCGGCGACGCCTGGCTGCGCATAGACCGCGAGGCCGGCGAGCTCGAGTACGAGCGCACCGACCGCGGCTGGGTCTCGTACTTCAACGACCTGCACAAGGGCCGCCACACCGGCACGGCGTGGAGCTGGTTCCTCGATGTCTTCGCGGTGGCCTGCCTGGTCTTCAGCGTCACCGGCCTGTTCATTCTCAAGATGCACGCCAGCAACCGCCCCACCACCTGGCCGCTGATCGGCGCCGGCCTGGTGATCCCGCTGCTGCTGGCGATCCTGTTCATTCACTGACCCCTCCACGAGGACTCTTTCATGCAACTGCGCTATTCGATGGCCCTGGGCGCCGCCGCGGCCCTGAGCAGCCTGCCGCTGCTGGCGGCCGACCTGCAACTCAAGCTCGAAATCCCGCGCCTGACGGTGGCCGAGTACCACCGGCCTTACCTGGCGGTATGGATAGAGACGGCCGACCAGAGCCTGGCCGGCAACCTCGCCGTCTGGTACGAGGTGAAGAACAAGAACAACGAAGGCACCAAGTGGCTGAAGGACATGCGCTCCTGGTGGCGCAAGTCCGGCCGCGACCTGAGCCTGCCGGCCGACGGCCTGAGCAGCGCCACGCGCGCACCGGGCGAGCACAGCCTGAGCTTCCCCGCCGCCAAGAGCCCGCTGGACAAGCTGCCGCCCGGCGACTACCAGCTGGTGGTGGAAACGGTGCGCGAGGTGGGCGGCCGCGAGCTGGTGAAGGTGCCGTTCAGCTGGCCCGCCAAGGCCGCGGCGACCACCAGTGCCAAGGGCGAGCACGAGCTCGGCGCGATCTCCGTCACCGTCACCCCCTGATCAAAGGACCCCTGCCATGAAGCGCACCAACCTTCTGAAGACGGTGGCCCTGGCCGCCGCGCTCGCCGCCACGGCCACCGCGGCGCAGGCCCACCGCGGCTGGCTGCTGCCCTCGGCCACCGTGCTCTCGGGCAACGAACCCTGGGTCACGGTGGACGCGGCGATCTCCAACGACGTCTTCTATTTCGAGCACAACGCGATGCGGCTGGACAACCTGGTGCTGTTCTCGCCCGACGGCTCGCCGCTGAAGGCCGAGAACCCCAGCACCGGCCGCTACCGCAGCAGTTTCGACCTGAAGCTCTCGCAAAAAGGCACCTACAAGATCGCGATGGTGGCCGACGCCATGATGGCCAGCTACAAGGTCGGCAGCGAGACCAAGCGCGCGCGCGGCACGGCCGAGAGCCTGGCCAAGGAGATCCCGGCCGGCGCGACGGACGTCAACGTCTCGCAGAACATCAGCCGCAACGAGACCTTCGTGACCTCGGGCAAGCCCAGCAGCGAGGTGCTCAAGCCCACCGGTCGCGGGCTGGAGCTGGTGCCAGTGACGCACCCCAACGACCTGATCGCCGGCGAGCCGGCGAAGTTCCGCTTCCTGCTCGACGGCAAGCCCGCCGCCGGCATCAACGTGACGGTGATCCCCGGCGGCATCCGCTACCGCGACAAGCTCGGCGAGCAGAAGTTCGTGGCCGATGCCAACGGCGAAGTCAACATCAAGTGGGCCACGGCGGGCATGTACTGGCTGAGCGCCGCGCCGGAGCGCGAGGCGGGCATGCAGGGCATGGGCGGGCCGGACGGGCCGGGAGCGGGCGCCTCAGCCCCGCAAGGCGCTTCGCCGCGGCCGGCCGGCCCGGTGGGCACGCTGGCCCAGCCTATCCGCCGCGCCAGCTACACCGCCACGCTCGAAGTGCTGCCGCCGTGAGCGGCGGGCAGCGGCGCGTGATCGTGCCGCTGGAGATCTCGCCGGCCGCGCCCGCGCTGGGCGCGGTGGTGCACACGCTGCATGGCGCGACCATGGGCACGAGCTGGTGCGTGAAGTTCAGCGGGCCGCGCCAGGTGGACGGCGCGGCAATCGCACACGTGCTGCAAGGCCGGCTCGACGAGGTGGTCGCGCAGATGAGCCCCTGGGAAGCCGGCTCGGACATCAGCCGCTTCAACGCGGCGCCGGCCGGCCGTTGGCAGGCGCTGCCGGCCGGCTTCGCACAGGTGCTGGCCTGCGCGCTGGCGGTGGCCGAGCAGAGCGGCGGCGCTTTTGACCCGACGGCCGGCGAGCTGGTCAACCTCTGGGGCTTCGGACCACCGGGGCGGGTGAGCGAGGCACCGCAGCCCTCGGTGCTGGCCGCCGCGCGGGAGCGCGCCGGCTGGCAGCGGCTGGCGCTGCGCGACGAAGAGGTACGGCAGGCGGGAGGGCAGGTACTCGACCTCTCGGCCATCGCCAAGGGCTTCGGCGTCGATGAAGTAGCGCGAGGCCTGCAACAGCTGGGTTTTGACAACCATCTGGTGGAGGTCGGCGGCGAGCTGCGCGGCAGCGGCCTCCGGCCGGACGGCCAGCCCTGGTGGGTGGACCTGCAGACGCCGCCGGATGCCGCCGGCCTGGGCCCTACGCGGCTCGCGCTGCACGGCCTGGCTGTTGCGACCTCGGGCGACTACCTGCGCTATTTCGACGACGCCGATGGCGTGCGGCGCTCGCACACCCTGGACCCGCGCAGCGGCGAGCCGGTGGCCCACGGGCTCGCGTCGGTCAGCGTGCTGCACGCCGAGTGCATGTGGGCCGACGCCTGGTCGACCGCGCTGACGGTGCTGGGGCCGGTGAAGGGGCTGGCGCTAGCGCAGCGGCTGGGCCTGGCGGCCTTGTTCGTCGAGCGGCGCGGGGCGGCCTGGCGGGAACACCTGTCGCCGGCGCTGGCGGCGATGGCCGACGAATGACGATGATGGCGAGCGCGATGGACAGGCTGCTGTGGGCAGCGGTGGTGCTGCTGCTCTACGGCGGCTTTTGCCTGGCGCTGTACCGGCAGCGGCGGGTGCTGCGGCAGCGCGCCCGGCGGGCGGCGGACGCGCTGGTGCCGGCGGCAGAAGGCGCTGCGCCAGTGCTGGTGGCTTTCGCGAGCCAGACCGGGTTTGCCGAGCAGCTCGCCTGGCAGACGGCCCGCGTGCTGCACACGGCCGGCGTGCCCGCCTTGCTGCGCCCGCTCGGCGAGATCACGCCGGACGAGTTGCAGCGCTGCGAGCGGGCGCTGTTCATCGTCAGCACCTACGGCGAGGGCGACCCGCCGGACACGGCCGCCGCGTTCACCCGCCGCAGCATGGGCGCCGAGCTGGCGCTGCACGGCCTGAGCCACGGCGTGCTGGCGCTCGGCGACCGCGCCTACGCCAACTTCTGCGGCTTCGGCAAGACGCTGGACGGCTGGCTGCGCAGCCGCGGTGCGCAGCCGCTGTTCGAGCGCGTCGAGATGGACAACGCGGACGCCTCGGCGCTGCAGCAATGGCAGCACCTGGTCGGGCGCGTGGCCGGCACCAGCGACCTGGCGGACTGGCAGGCGCCCGCCTTCGAGCCCTGGCCGCTGCTGGCGCGCCGGCTGCTCAACGAGGGCAGCAGCGGCGGGCCCTGCTTCCACCTCGAGATGCGGCCGCCCGCCGGCGCCCAGTGGGAGGCCGGCGACCTGGTGCAAGTGCTTGCACCCGGCGACCCGGACCGGCCGCGCGAATACTCGATCGCCTCGCTGCCGCAGGACGGCACGCTGCAGTTGTTGGTGCGGCAGGAGCGCCATGCCGACGGCACGCTGGGGCTGGCGTCGGGCTGGCTGACGCAGGAGGCGGCGGTGGGTGGCGCCGTGCCCTTGCGGCTGCGCCCGCACCGCAACTTCCGCATCGGCGACAACACCGCGCGCCCGCTGCTGCTGATAGGCAACGGCACCGGCCTGGCCGGCCTGCGCGGCCACCTGAAAGCGCGCGCCCGGCTCGACGCCGGCTCGCGTGCGCCGTGCTGGCTGGTCTTCGGCGAGCGGCAGGCCGCACACGACCGCTACTTCGCCGACGAGATCGCCGCCTGGCAAGCCAGCGGCGTGCTGGCCCACGCCGATCTCGTCTTCTCGCGCGACACGCCGCAGCGCCGCTACGTGCAACACCACCTGCGCGAGCAGGCCGCGCGCCTGCAGGCCTGGCTCGCCGACGGCATGGCGATCTACGTCTGCGGCAGCCTCGAGGGCATGGCCACCGCCGTTGACGACACCCTCGCCGACGTCCTGGGGCGCGACACCCTGGACCGCCTCGCCGAACAAGGCCGCTACCGCCGCGACGTCTACTGAAGAACCAAAAATGGGGTCAGAGTCAATTTCTCCGGCGCACCGGCGGAGACGGCCGCCGCGCGCCACCCAGGGTTAAATGACTCTGACCCCATTTTTTGGGTAACGAGGCTTTATCATCGAGGCCATGGATTTCCCCCGCGACGTGGCCGCTGTTCGCCTCGACAACGCCCTGGTTCTGTTCGACGAATTTGTGCGCGCCACCGCCAAGCATGCCGATGCAGCCACGCTGCGCGGCCTGGAGCGACGTTTTGCGGAGCGGCTGCAGATACAGCCGAGCTACTGGAGCCAGATCAAGGGGCGCTCGCGGCAGATCGGCGAGCGGCTGGCGCGGCAGTTCGAGCAGCTCTGCCACAAGCCTGCGGGCTGGATGGACCAGCCGCACGGCGGCGGGCGGGCCGCGATGGGCGCCGCCGACGGTGCCGAAGGGCCGGCCGACAGCCCGCTGCCGCAGGACGAGGACGAGCGCTTCATCGTCGGGCTGGTGCTGACCTACTACCGCCGCCACCCGCAACGGGCGCGCACGCGGCTGCTGGACCTGCTGGGCGAGGTGCTGATGCCCACTGCGGGTGGGCCGGCAGCCCCCGTGGCACCCGCCCATCCGGCCGCCCCGGCGGCGGTCAGGCCACCCGCCGCGGTGCGCCCACCCGTTGCGGCGCAACCCGAAGACCCGCTGGCGGTCTGGCGGCAGGCGCAGGCATCGGTGGCACCGCTGAAGAAGAAGCGCTGACCCCCTAGAACGCAGGGTGCGAATTCGCGACAAACGCGTATTCAAGAGATAAATTTACCTTGCGCTTGATAATCACTCGTTTATCATTCGCTCCAGTTCGACGGCCAGGCCACCGGCCCAGCCCAAGAACCACCCACCCCGGCTTCACGGTCCGGCCCTTCACACACCCCAAGGCACCTTGATGCTGTTTTCTGCACGGAACCTCACCCCGCACGAAGGCAAGGCCTCGTTGCCGCGCGCGGGTGTCGTGTCGTCGTCGCGATCGTCGTTCACCCGAGCCCGCCTGGCGCTTGACCCGGCCAGCCAGCCTCCCGGCAGGCGCTGAATCCGTTCAGCGCCTCGCACAAGGCGGCCCGGGTTGGTGACACACCCGGGCCGCCTTGTTTTTGCCGCGTCCCTTTTTGTTGTCTGGCCCCACTTTTGTCTCGTGCGCGTGGCCGCGCCGCAGACCTGGAGACCCCTCATGAAGTTCACCGTCCAACTCCGCAAGCCCCGCAACCCGCTGGCCACGCTGGCCCGCTTCCGCCAGGCCGGTGCCCACGGCACCCACCCGAAGGCAAAGCGCCAGGCCGACCGGCTGGCGCTCAAGCGCGAACTGTCCAGCGCGCTGGACCACCGCCACAGCCCCTGAATCCACCACCTCGGGACACCGCCCGCAGCGACCAGCCGCACGGTGCCCGACCAGGAGTCGATCATCATGTACCGCAGCTCGTTTCCCGCTTCTCCTTACGGCGCCTGGCGCCGCAGCAGTGGCTTCGCCCCCAGCGCCCGCCTCTGGGCCGCCTGGGTCTTGCGCCGCGCCGGCAGCCGCCTGAGCCTGGCCGCACGCCAGTTGATGGCGCCGTTGCAGCGCCCGGCGCCGGCCGCCCCGGCCTGGCCCCAGGTGGAGTTCCACGCCGAGGCCGGTGCGCCCGAAGGCGCGCTCTATGTGAACGGCGAATACGTCGGCCAGATCGGCGTCGCTCGCCTGTGAGGCCCGGCGGCCGCCGCCGCACACCACCGACCGGAGCCAAGGCCCTGGTCCGACGCAAGTCGGGCCAGGGCCTTCGTGTTTTCCCCCAGGCGGCTCAAGCAGCAGGCAGCAAGAGCCGATAAACACGACAGCCCTGCCCCCTTGTGCCCGCCCCCGGGGCTTTTACGCCTGCGCCCGCCGATGCCTGCCACCTTGTCACCCTCCGCGCCGCCGGTGTCCAGCGCCCACTTGCCAGTGGACTTGGCCGGCTGGCTGCGCTACCTGAAGCTGGCCGAGATCCCGGTGCTGGCCCGCACCGCCGATGCGCTGGAGGACCTGCGTGCCAACGAAGACGCAGTCGACGCCCGCACGCTGGCCACCCTGATCTCGGCCGACCCCTTGATGACGCTGAAGCTGCTGGCCTACCTCGCCAGCCACCGCCGCAGCCGCCAGACCACCGACGTCGAGACCGCCACCGAGGCGCTGGTGCTGCTCGGCATCACGCCCTTTTTCAACGCCTTCGGGCCGCAACCGACGATAGAACAGCACCTGCACGACCAGCCCGAAGCGCTGGCCGGCCTGCGCGCGGTGATACGCCGGGCGCACCGGGCCGGCAAGTTTGCCCTGGGCTTCGCGGTGCACCGCTTCGACCACGACGCGCCGGTGATCTACGAGGCGGCGATGCTGTGCGACTTCGCCGAGATGCTGCTGTGGCTGCATGCCCCGGCGCTGGCGCTGGAGATCGCGCAGCGCCAGCAGGCCGAGCCCACGCTGCGCAGCCAGAGCCTGCAGCGCCAGGTGCTGCACGTCACGCTGGGCGAAATCCAGCATGCGCTGATGCTGGAGTGGCGGCTGCCCGAGCTGCTGGTGCGCATCACCGACGACCGCCAGGAAGAAGCCAGCCAGGTGCGCAACGTGTTGCTCGCCGTGCGCCTGGCCCGCCACACCGCCCGCGGCTGGGACAACCCCGCCATCCCCGACGACGAACGCGACATCGCCCACCTGCTCAACATGGGCGTGGCCTCGACCGCGGCGCTGCTGCGCGATCTGGACGAGTAGCCGGAGCGACGCCGCAGGCGTCTTGGGGCCGCTCTACCTCACACCGGCAGCGCCGTCGTGCCCTTGACCCGCTCCAGCACGAAGCTGGACTTGCAGTCCTGCACGCTGGGATGGCGCAGCAACGTGTCGGAGATGAAGCGGGCGTAGTGCGCCATGTCGGCCACCACCACACGCAGCAGGTAGTCCATCTCGCCCGTCAGCGAGACGCACTCCACCACCTCGGGCCAGGTCTGCACGGCGGCCTTGAAGTGGTCCATCGGGCTGCGCTTGTGGTGCTCGGTATGTTTCTCCAGCCGTACGTTGACATAGGCCGTGAGGCCCAGCCCCACCGCTTCGGCCCGCAGCAACGCGACGTAGGCGGCGATCACCCCGCTCTCCTCCAGCCGTTTGACACGCCGCAGCGCCGCCGAGGGCGACAGGCCGACGCCGTCGGCCAGCTCGTCGTAGGTGATGCGGCCGTTGGCTTGCAGCGCCTGAAGCAGGCGGCGATCGATGCTGTCGAGACTGGCGGGTGTGCTCATGGCCATGGGGCTGCAGTTTTCCTGTGCACCAGCATAGCGGCGTGGCAGCACCCGCCGGGTTGGTGCACCGCACCATAAAGTGTTGCTTCATCCCCCATCTTGGTGATGGCAGGGGCGTTGGTCAATCGCGACACTGACGGACTTCCTTCATCAGGCTGTTGCGTCCATGACACCCGAGCTGACACAGCGCTGTGCGCTTTCTCTCTTTGCTGCGATGGCGCTGGCCGTGGGCTGTGGTTTGTTTGCACTGCCCGCCTTCGACTGGCTGCCCGCATTGCAGCGCCTGGCTGCCCCCACCGGGCTGGCCGCGGCGGTTGTGCACGCGGCGCTGGCCTGGCTGGGCGGCATGCTGACCCTGCGCAGCCTGGCCTCGCAGGTCCACCCGGCCTGGTTCGGCCGGACGGCCCAGGCCGCGCTGCTCGCGCTGGTGGGCACCGGCCTGGCCGTGTGGGCGCTCAGCGCGCAGTGGGGCGGCAGCGGCGATGCGCGCCTGCTGATCTGGCTGGAGCTGCTGCCGCTGTGGCTGCTGGCCTCCGGCCTGTGGGCGCGCCGCAGCAGCAAGCAGGCAGGCGCTCGGGGAAACGGCGGGCCGCTCCCGAGTTTCAGCGAGTCCGTCAGCGCGTCTGATGCGAAACGACCGGTCAGCGAGCGCTCAGATCGGTCCGCCGTTGAACTCGCTGCGCCGAAAGCCCGGCCCGATGCGCCGCAGCACCTCGGCGATGACGTCGGGCTGGTAGATCAGGTCCACGTGGGCCGCCCCCGGCACGTGCAGCGCCTCGGCGTCAGGCAGCACGGCGCAGGACGCCGGGAACACGATGTTGTCGCAGTGGCTGAAACAACAGAGGAACAAGCGGCGGCGTGAGGCGTTCTCGCTGGCGGCCAGGCGCTTCAGCCAGTCGCCGCCGATGCGCATCTCGCGGCCATTGCCGTGCAGCGCCAGCCGGCTGAACCAGGTGCCGCGGTGCGGCGTGCCCAGCGTCACCACGCCGCGGATGCGCGCATCGCCCTGGTAGTCGCGCAGCCAGGCCCGGATCGCCAGGCCGCCCATGCTGTGGCCCACCAGCAGCGGCCGCTTGCCGGTGGCGATCTCCAGCTTGCGCACCGCGGCCTCGATCAGCGGGCCATAGTGGTCGATGGAGCCGAAGACCGGCTCGAGATTGACCGCGACGAAGGGGATGCCCTCGGCCCGGAAGCGCCGCATCCACGGGTTCCAGACGCCGCGGTTGCAGACGAAGCCGTGCACCAGCAGCACGCCGACCCGCCCGCGGGCGTGCGGCGCCGGCAGGTGGTCGGGCTCGGCGCGCGAGCGAAACGGCTGGCGCCAGCAGAACACCAGCGGCGCCGTGCGCACCTCCGCCCACCAGGCGCCGCGCCATTGGCGCCAGCTGGCCGGCGGCGCCGGGTCCCGGCGGTTTTGCCAGCGCATCACGCAAAAGCCGAAGCCCAGCCAGGCGGCGTGGGCACAGGCGATGGCCAGCGAGCCCAGCACGGCGCGCACCGGCTCGCGCTGGGCCCAGTGAACCCAGCCCCAGCCGACGATGGCCGCCAGCCAGGCCAGCGTAAAAACCTGCTGCAGCCGCGCCAGCATCAGACGAGCGTCACGTCGCGGCCCGACAAGCGTTTGGCGAGAGCAGTGGCCATGCGATTGACCAACCCGTAGATAGATAGCTGCGGGTTGGCGCCAATGCTGGTGGGAAAAACGGATCCATCGTGCACCGACAGATTATCTATCTGCCAATGCTGGCCATCGGCGCGCACCACGCCCTGGGTCTCGCTGGCCGCCATCGCGCAGCCGCCCATCACGTGGGCGCTCACCACCCGTGTCAGCAGCGGCTGCATGGGCAGCGCCTGGATCTGAGTGCGCGCGTCCTGCCAGTTGGTGGCTGGCCGGGCGAGCTCGTGCACCGGCAGCACCTGGCGCGCACCGGCCGCGAACTGCAGCTCGGCCATGTGCAGCAGCGCGCGGCGCGCGCCGTCCATCACGAAGGGGCTCAGCGGGTAGTCCAGCTCGGGCGTGCCGTCGCCGCGCAAGTGCACCTGGCCACCGGTGGACTCGGGGTGGAAGCCGTCGCGTATCAGCGCCAGCAGCGTGTGGTTGTGCGGGAACTGGCGCAGCAGCTCGGCCTGCTCGCGGCCGAAGCCGGCCAGCGTGGACGCGAAGATCACCGGGTGCAGCGGCGGGGCTTCGAGCTTGTAGCCTATGGGCCCGTCGATGGGGTCGACGTGCAGGTAGTGGTCGGAGTAGATAGCCTGCGGCGCGCCCTGCCAGCCCTCGACCCGCTGCGGGAAGAGGGCCGACGAGAGCACCACCGGGTGCAGGAAGGTGCGAGCGCCGAGGCGCTTGTGGGGGTCCGGCGCGCCGGAGCGCATCAGCAGCGCGGGCGAATTGATCGCGCCGCCGGCGACGACGTAATGCCGGGCGACGATGCGCGTGCCGCCCTGGGACGGCACCGTGCCGTCGGCAGCCACCGCCCCGCACAGCAGGGAGGCCACCTGGCCGGCCTCGATCTTCAGCGAGAGCACGCGGGTCTGCACCAGCAGCTGCGCGCCCAGGTCCAGCGCCGCGGGGATGGTGGTCACCAGCATCGACTGCTTGGCGTTGGTCGGGCAGCCCAGGCCGCAGGAGCCGAGGTTCCAGCAGCCCTTGACGTTGCGCTGTATGCCCGAGGCCTCGATGCCGAGCTGCTGGGCGGCCCGCTGCAGCAAGGCGTTGTTCTCGTTGGGCGGCGTCAGCCAGGGGCCGATGGACAGGCGCTGCTCGGCCTGGGCGAACCACGGGGCCAGCGCCGCCTCGGTGAAGTCGGCCAGGCCCAGCACCTCGCGCCAGTACTGCAGGGTGCCGGGCGGCGTGCGGAACGAGCTGGTCCAGTTGACGGTGGTCGAGCCGCCGACGCAGCGGCCCTGCAGGATGGTGATGGCCTTGTCGGCCGTCTTGCGGCTGGCGCTCTCCTGGTAGAGGCTGGGGTAGGCCTCGGCCTCGAGCTGGCGGAAGTCGCTGCTGGACTTGAGCGGGCCTTCCTCGACCATCACCACCGCCAGGCCGGCCCGGCTCAGCAGCTCGGCGGTGATGCCGGCGCCGGCGCCGCTGCCGACGATCGCGACGTCGCAGCGGATCTCGCCCGGGAGCGCGGCGTGCGGCCCGCCCAAGACCTTCCAGCCGCGGGCCAGGCCCTCCAGGATGGGGTCGGGGATGCGCGGGGCGGCGGCGCCGCTCGCCGCTGCGCTGGCCGCGGCAGGCGGCGGCAGGACCACGGTGGTCGTGTCGGTCATATCTTGAGCGGGCCGGGGTAGCCGAGTTGCTGCCAGGTGGATGCGTCGGAGAAGTAGGCGGCCACCGTGAGCTCGCGCAGCGCCTGGTAGACCTGCTGGCGCGTCTGGCTGGAGGAGCGGCGCATGGTCTGCAGCGCTGCCTGGGTCTGGCGAGTCTCGGCCTCGGCCCAGGCCACCGGCAGGCCGGTGAGCAGCAGGCGGCCCGGCGCGGTGGACAGCAGCGCCAGCAGGTCGGAGAGCTCCTGGCGGGTGGCCGGTGGCAGGCCGCCTATGGCCGTCTGCACGCGCGCCAGGTGCGCCGCCAGCGCAGTCTGCCGCTCAGCGGGCGGCTCGGGCAGGTTGCCCTCGAGCACGGCCGCCGCGACGCTGCTGAAGATCTGCCGCGCGCCGTCGCCCAGCCGGCCGTCTGCCGCGAGACCGGGCGACCAGATGGCGACGCCGTAGCCGGCGGCGGCGAGCACGGCGCCGGCGCCCAGGCCGAGTCGGAGCAAGGTTCTGCGTTGCATGGGCGGGCAGTGTTGCACTGATTGCGGCGCTCGCCCTAGAGCCGGGCCACTACTCCGACGGCGACCCGGGCCGCTCCTGATCATTGCTGAGCAGCGCCGCGGCCGCCCGACTGCGCTAGGCTCGCACCATGCCCGACCTGGCCGCCTCCATCCTCGCCCACCTGGCCCAAGTGACCACCGAGCGCCGCCTGCGCAGCGGGGACCCGGCGCTCTCCGCGCGCGTGGTGGCCCTCAAGGCCTACCAGCAGCACCGCTTCGCCAGCACCCATGCCGACCTGCTGGCAGACCCGCGCTACGGCGCCGCGGCGCGCTTTTTTCTCGACGACCTGTACGGCCCGCAGGACTTCGCCGAACGCGACGCGCAATTCGTGCGCATCGTGCCGGCGCTGGTCAAGCTGTTCCCGCCGGAGATCGTGGCCACGGTGGACGCGCTGGCCGAGCTGCACGGCCTCTCGGAGACGCTGGACAGCGAGATGGCGCGGCGCCTGCCCGGCCAGGCGCTCGACGCGGCAGCCTATGTGCAGGCCTGGCAGGCCACCGGCCGGCCGTCGGACCGGGCGCGCCAGATCGACCTGGTGCTGGCCGTCGGCACCCAGCTGGACAAGTACACCCGCAACCGCTGGATGCGGCAGTCGCTGAAGTTCATGCGGGCACCGGCGCGCGCGGCCGGCCTGCATGCGCTGCAGGCCTTCCTGGAGAAGGGTTTCGACACCTTTGCCGACATCGGCGATGCCAAGGGCTTTCTAGGCC
>DATHWJ010000586.1:0-15260 GCA_035460745.1 Ideonella sp.
CCAACTGGTCCAAGGTCGACCCCGCGCTGCTCTCCGTGGTCGATGTCAACGGCGATGGCCTGCTGCAACTGGGCGAGCTGAAGATAGGCGGCGACATCATCGTGCTGGCCACGCCCGAGATCGCCGGCCTGCCCTACGTGATCTCCGGCATGGTGGCCGCGGGCGGCCTGGCCGCCGCGCTCTCCACCGCCGACGGCCTGCTGCTGACCATCGCCAACGCGCTCTCGCACGACCTCTACTACAAGATGATCAACCCCAACGCCTCCACCGTGCGCCAGGTGATGATCAGCAAGGTGCTGCTGCTGGTGGTGGCGCTGGCGGCGGCCTTCGTCGCGGCGCAGAAGCCGGCCGACATCCTGTTCCTGGTCTCGGCCGCGTTCTCGATCGCCGCCTCGGCGTTTTTCCCGGCGCTGGTGCTGGGCGTCTTCTGGCCACGCGCCAACCGGCAGGGCGCGGTTGCCGGCATGCTGGCCGGCCTGGCGGTGACCTTCTGGTACATGGGCGCCAACCAGCCCGGCCTGCGCAGCCTGTTCGGCGCCAGCGGCCCGGTGCAGCTCTGGTGGGGCATACAGCCCATCTCGTCCGCCGTCTTCGGCGTGCCGGCCGGCTTCTTGGTGGCGGTGGCGGTGAGCCTGCTGACACCCCGCCCCGGGCCGGCGACGCAGCGCATGATCGAAGACCTGCGCTACCCACGGACCTGAGAGGCCGCCGGCGGCTGACTAAACTGGCCTGTCGTTTTCTCGCGTTTCTCGCGCTCTCTCGCCCTTTTGCAAGGCCCGCCATGTCCGCTTCCGCCATCGTCAGGGTCCAGCCGCTCGGCTTCCCTTGGGAGACCATAGACCCCTTCCTGTTCTGCGTCTACCACGACGACGCCTACCCCGAGGGCAATGCGCAGTTCGGCCCCGCTGCCTCGCTGGCCGGCCGCAACCTGGGCCAGGACTTTGCCGGCAAGGACTGCTGGCGCATGTACCACGGCATGGCGGTGCCCGGTTTCCCCTCGCACCCGCACCGCGGCTTCGAGACCGTCACCGTCGTGCGCAAGGGCCTGATCGACCACTCGGATTCACTCGGTGCGGCGGCGCGCTTCGGTCGCGGCGACGTGCAGTGGCTGACCGCCGGCAAGGGCATTGTTCATTCGGAGATGTTCCCGCTGCTCGACGCCGCGGCGCCCAACCCGCTGGAGCTGTTCCAGATCTGGCTCAACCTGCCGGCGCGCAGCAAGATGGCCGAGCCGCACTTCACGATGTTCTGGGCCGAGGACATCCCGCACCACGTTGCCACCGATGCTGAAGGCCGCGGCACCGAGGTCGCCTGCATCGCCGGCCGCCTCATGGGCAGCCATGCCGCTGCACCGCTCGCGCCGCCGCCCGACTCCTGGGCCTCGCAGCCGGGCTCCGACCTGGCGATCTGGACCCTGAAGATGGCGCCGGGCGCACGCTGGACACTGCCCGCGGCCGCCGGTGCCGGCACGCGCCGGCAGCTCTACTTCTTCAAGGGCGAGAGCGTGGGGGTCGATGGGCAGGCAGTGGCGCAGCACGCCGCCATCGAGCTGCAGGCGGGCCAAGCCGTCGAGCTGGCCAACGGCGCGCAGGCCAGCGAGTTCCTGCTGCTGCAAGGCCGGCCCATCGCCGAGCCGGTGGCGCAGTACGGCCCCTTCGTGATGAACACCGAGCAGGAGCTCAAGCAGGCCTTCGCCGACTACCGCCGCACCGAGTTCGGCGGCTGGCCGTGGCCGGACAGCGCGCCGGTGCACGGCGCCGAGCCGGGCCGCTTCGCCCGGCACGCGGACGGGCGGCGCGAAACGCGCTGAGCGGCCGCTGCTCCGCGGCCGGCGGTGGTGAAGCGGCGGCGAAACAGCGGCACCATGGCGCCGCCGCTGCCGTCACAAGCGCGGTTCGCCGCGGTCGTTCACCGTGATCGTGCGCCCCGGCGGCGAGGTGGCCTGCACGTGGTGCTCGGCGCCGCGGAAGGTGTAGGTCACGTCCCAGTAATCGGGCCGGCCCTGTGCCGGGGTCGTGGCGCAGCGCTGGACGTTCTGGATCGAGGTCGTGCGGCCGTCGGGCCCGGCGTTGGCGCCTATCGCGGCACCGGCCACCGCGCCGCCCACCGTCGCGATGTCGCGGCCGCTGCCGCCGCCGATCTGGTGGCCGAGGATGCCGCCGATCACGCCGCCGATCAGCGCGCCGCCGACGTTGGGGCCGCGGTCCTGCACCACCTTCTCGCGCTCGACCCAGCAATGCTGCTGCTGCTGCGCCGCATAGACGGCGCGCACGTCGGTCACGTTGGCCTGGTGCAGCCGGTCATCGGGGCGGCGGCGCCAGTCGTAGACCGGCTGGGGCGGCGGCGGCGCGTAGCGGCCGTCGTCGATGCGCACGGTGGGCTGGATCTCGCGCACCGACGAGAGGCGGTCGTTCAGGCCCATCGCGCCCAGGTTGGGGTAGCGGCCCGGCCGCAAGACCACGCAGCGGCCGCCGTAGTTGATGTTCTCGCAGGCCTCCCAGCGGTCACCCAGCACCACGGCCGACGAGGCGCGGTCGTTCGCGCCATAGCGGCGGAAGTCGGTGACGCTGCCGTCCGCCTTGATGGCGCGGCCCTGGAAGTCGTTGTGCTCGAAGAGGGTGATCTGGCCCGGCATCGGCCGCGGTGCGTAGCGGTCGGGGCCGTATTGCACGTGGCGCTGCACGGCGCGCGCCGAAGACAGGCGGTCGTTCATGCCCATGTCGCGCAGCGAGCGGTAGTTGCCCGGCCGCAGCACCATGCAGCGGCCGCGGAACTCCGCGTCGTCGCAGACCTCCCACGGCTTGCCCTTGACCACCACCGACGAGGCTCGGTCGTTGAATCCTCCGAAGCGCTGGAAGTTGTCGATCGGCCTATCGGTGGTGAACGAGACACCGCCGAAGTCTTCGTGCTGGTAGAAGGTGACCTGCGCCGAGGCATGGGCCGCGGCGAGCGCGGCCGACAGGGCGAGTGCGGATTTCAGAACGGCATGCATGAAGGCCTCTTTCTTGTTCAAGTCATGTGCCAGGTAACGAACAGCCCGGCACTGCTGTAACAACGCCGTACCGCGCCCGGCGACGACAAAACCGCGGGTCGGCCAGGTAACCGTATGTAGCCGGCGGCCGCGGCCACTGCGCGCATGGGTGGCAGTATGCTGGACAGGATACTCCAGTAAACTGGACTGCATGCATGCCAATCACATCAACACGCGCATCGCCCGCCGCGTGCGCGAGCTGCGCGACGGCTGCGGCTATTCGCTGGACGCGCTGGCCGAGCGCAGCGGCGTGAGCCGCTCCAACATCTCGCTGATAGAGCGAGGCCGCAGCAGCCCCACCGCGGTGGTGCTGGACCGGCTCGCCACCGGCCTGGGCGTCACGGTCGCGTCGCTGTTCGAGAGCACTGCCGCGGCGGCGCCACTCTCGCCGCTGGCCCGCGTGGCCGAGCAGCCGGTCTGGACCGACCCGGCCTCGGGCTATGTGCGCCGCAACGTCTCGCCGCCGGCCGCCGGAGCCCCGCTGCAGCTGGTGGACGTGATCTTCCCGGCCGGCCAGCGCGTGGCCTACGACACCGGCGCGCGAGAGGCCGAGATCCACCAGCAGGTCTGGATGATCGACGGCGCGATGGAGATGACCGTGGGCGATGCGCACTGGCGCCTGGAGATGGGTGACTGCCTCACGATGCGGCTGGACCGGCCCATCGTCTACCACAACCCCACCCGCAAGGCCGCGCGCTACCTGGTGGCGCTGGTGAGCCTGCCCCCGCTGCCCGGCGTGCCCGCCAGGAGAACGCCATGAACGATGCCTTCACGGTACGCAGTCTGGGGGCGGCCGAGGCCGCGGACCACGTCGAGGCGCTGGCCGAGGTGCTGCTGGACTGTGTCGAGGGCGGAGCCTCGGTGAGCTTCATGCTGCCGCTGCCGCGCGAGAAGGCGCTGGGCTTCTGGCGCGGCGTGGCCGAGGGCGTCGCGCGCGGCGAACGCCTGCTGCTGGTTGCCGAGGACGCCGAAGGCCACCTGGTCGGCACGGTGCAGTTGATCGTCGCGCTGCCCGACAACCAGCCCCACCGCGCCGACGTTGCCAAGATGCTGGTACACCGCAGCGCCCGCCGCCGCGGCGTGGCGCAGCGGCTGATGGCCGCGCTGGACGGCGCCGCGCGCGAAGCCGGCAAGAGCGTGCTGGTGCTCGACACGGTGACCGGCGGCGACGCCGAGCGGCTCTACGAGCGGGCCGGCTGGCAGCGCGTGGGCGTGGTGCCCCGCTACGCGCTGATGCCGGACGGCGCCTTCTGCGGCACGACCTTCTTCCACAAGCAGCTCGGCTGACGGTTCACGAGGTCTTGCGCGTCACCAGGATGTCGGTCGCCTTGAACGAGCCGTTCCACGGGAAGCCCATCCAGAACTTCACCGCGCCCATCTGCCGGGCGAACGACACGGGCGTCACGTTGAAGTCCATGCTGCCCGAGGCGCCGGTGCCGAAGAGCGACATGTGCGCGACCGCCGAGGTCGCCGTGATCTCCAGCGTGACGGCCAGTGTGAAGAACTGGTCGCGCGGGAAGCTGCCGAAGACCTGGGCGTTGTTGTCGTTGATGCGCACCGTGTTGTTCTGCAGGAAGTCCAGGTGCAGGAAGCCGGTGTTCGGCGGCGAGGCCACCGCGGCGGTGTCGAACTCCACGGTCGCCAGCCCGGCCCCGCTGGGGATGAACATCGCCGCCAGCAGCGTGTAGGTGCCGTCGCCCTTGACCTCCGAGAACTTGCACAGCAGCTCGCTGATCGGGGCCTGCTCGCCGCTGCGGCTGATCTGCACCCAGTTTTCGCTGGTGCCCGGCACCGGCCCGACCACCACCACGCTGCCCGGCGCACCGCCGATGCTGACAGTGCCGGTGGCTTGGGTAGTCGCAGGCGGCGTGCCGACCACGTTGGCGTTGAAGGACGACTGGAACAGCGTCTGGGAGGCGCAGCCGGTCAGCAGCAGCGAGAGGCCCAGTGCGGCCGTGCCGAGCAGGCGATGCAGGCGCGCACGCGGCGCGGTGGCTGGAGCCTCGTTCATGTCGCTTCCTTTCGAGAGGGTGTGCGGTGCATGCTCGCGCCTCGCGCGGGCGGCGGCCATCCCTCTCGTTGGGGCCCTAGAACAAGGGGCTGCGGGGCTCAGCGCCGAGGCCTTTCGCCAGGCCGAGGCGCTGCTGCCGTGGCCGCAGCGCGCCGGCCGGCAAAGGACAAGGGAACGAAGTAGGGATCTGGCAGCGTGAGGAAACCGCCGCTTATCGTGGCCGTGGCGCCGGAGCCAGGCATCTGGCGGACTGGATCCTCGGTCAGCGCCGTGCCGTCGAACCCGATCGCACGCTGACCCTGGTCGTCGAGCGGCGAAACGGTGACGCCGGCGCAGGCGTCAGCGGTGCAGGAGAAGGTTCGCGAATCGCCCAAGGTCTGCAGGAAAACCTTCAGCACCGTGTCACCGGAGAGCACGACGTTGATCGTGTTCAAAGGCGCCAGGCTGCCGTCCTGCGGAAGCACGTAGGTCGAGACACTGAAAGCGACGGCATCGTCGACGCCTGGCAGGTAATACGGGTAGGCGTTCTTGAACGAGTAGTAGTCGTCAGACGACGGCGGTGGTGGACACACGTCGATCGCCGGCGTGGCGTCGCTGAAGCTGACACGGTTGTGTTCGGTGCTCGCGCGGCAGTCGGGTGTGAAGCCGGCACCCGGCACCCGGTTCGTCAAGGTCGCGGTGACGCTCATCGCCACGGTGTTTCCGAGATGGCCCTCGCCGTCGACGGCCACCAAGGGCACGTTGTGCAGCGCGAAGTCGCGAGTGCGGACCGGATCACCATTGCTGTCGACCCCGTCGTGGGGCTCCCCTATCGTCACCCCGCTGCAGGCACTGCTCTCGCAGCGGTACAGCGTGACAGGATTGCCGGTCACGGCGTCGTACCACCAGACATCGATGCTGGCGACGCTGGTCCCGTCGCTCACCAGTTCCAGGAAGTAGGGCTGGTCGCCGTCCTGGCTGCCCCAGTTGTAATCCTCCTGGGAGCCGCGCCACGATGGGCTGGCTTCATACATGCAGATGCCCTGCACGCCGCCGGCAGGATCGAGCAAGTAGAGCTTGTCGATGTCGCAGGGCAGGGTGGGCAGGTCGCCGGCGCCGGCCAGCGTGCCGGCGAGCGAGACCGTGGTGCCGGCAGATGAGCGCAGCGTGACGGCGGCCAAGGCGATAGGCACCGTGTCGTCGGCCGCCAACGCGCCGACCGTCACGCCGCGGCAGGCCGCGGCGCCCTGGCAGCCGAACCTGCCTTCGCGGGTCAGGTAGCTGACCTGGTCGACCACCCCATTGGCCACCCTCAGCGACAGCTCCGATCCCTCGACGTCGGCAAAACTGAAAGTACGCACGCGGTTGTCGTCCGTGAAGCGCGAACTGCTGTCCTTCTGGCAGAAGCGATGCGACGCGATGCCGCCGGAGACCGCCACGCTGGCGCGATTGCAGCGTTGCTTCTGGTCCGCGACGTCGGTGGCCAATTGCGCCAGGTTCGAGCCACCGGCGGCCAGCGCGCGATTGAGCACGACGATCTGGTCGAACATCGGATCGCCGGGGGCGTTCTGCATCGGTGTGGTGACCCAGTTCCCGCTCGCGATGCCGGCGGCGATCTCCACGCGGGTAACGCGGCCGAGGTAGCGCGCTACCTCGGCCTGGGCGGCGGCGACGTCCGCGTCGGTGAACGCGGGGACGCCGTCCTGTCCATCGAGCGTGTTGTCGAAGTAGGCGGCAGGGTCCGTGCCGAAGAGCCAGGCGGCGAGCAGCGTCGTCAACGGCGTCAGGTTCGCCGTGCCGTCCTGGGTGGCCGGCGCCAGCAGCCGGATGCCATCGAGAACGCTGGCCGAAAGCAGGTACGGCGCGGCCAACTGGTCCAGCGTGACGCTGTAGCTCGTCGTCACGGTGACGGCGCTCGTTTCGCGCGCCGTCCCCTCGCTGCCCTTCACGCCGACGTCCAGGCCCTGAAAGTTGCTCGTGTCCATGACCACGCCGTTGCTCACCGTGCCGCTCATCGAAGGCGGTGGGTTCGTTGCCGGCTCCTCGCTGCCTCCCCCGCCGCCGCAGCCGCACATCAAGAGCGCAAAGGCACAGGCGGCCATGCGCCTCAGCACCAGCGGCATCTCCGCTCTTCGAGAGTCGGTGACGCGGTGAGAAGGCCGAGATTGAGGTTTCACGCGAAGCGATCCGATTTGGTTGATTTGGCCGGTCAGGGAATGGGCAGGCGGCCGTTCACGACCACCGATTCGGCCGATCCGCCGGCGCCGGCTCGCATCAGCGTCGTTCCCGCAAACGAGACGCTTCGCATCCCCTCCGGATCTCTCGATCCGGCATCCTCGATGACCGCGCCCGTACAGGCGCTGGCCTCGCAGGCCAGCGGCCCCATCTCGACGCGCACGACCTGCCGAGTCGCATCCAGGTGAATGCGCAGCGGCGGCCGCCCGTGAGCCAGCAGGCCGACCCGTTCTCCGCCGTCCGGCAGGCTGCCCTGCTCATTGCCGGCCTCGCCACAGAAGCTTGTGACCTTGCCCGTGCTGGAGACCAGCGTGAGCACCGGTCCCGCGCAGGGCGGCTCTCCCGCGTCGCCTGCTGGAACGCTCAGTTCGGCGCTCACGTGGACAGGCGCTGCGGCCGGGTCGGCGCTGAACATCGAAGGCGGTACGTCGGCGGCGCGCATGCCTTTGGGGCGCGGCGGCGGCAGCGCCTGCAACAGCGTGTTGTCGAGCACCATCCTGCGCGGCGAGAGCGCGTCGCCGTCGTCGAGCACGACACCAGCGCAGCCGCCATGTTCGCGGGTGCAGCCGTGGCGCCGGCCGTCCGCGGCCGTCAATGTGAGGCGATGCGCCTGGCCCCCGATGGTTTCGATGCGAAGCGTCCAGCCTTGTGGCCCGCCGCTGCTCTGCACTTCGTGGACCCAGGTCTCGCCAGTGCGCTGCGTTCGTGTCGGCGCCGCACACCGACGCTCCGGCGCGTGGCCGCGCAGCATGAGCGTCATGCTCTGGCCGGGGCAGGGCGGTGGCGGGGCGGCCGCCGCGAGCGGCAGGGACGCATGCGTCGCCACCGCGACTGTCGCTGGCGCGGCCGCGAAGGCCGCCGCCTCGGGATGAGCGGCGGCGGCACGCGGCACCGAAGGCAAAGGCGAATCGTCTGCGCCCGCGATCCACCAGCAGACGGCCGACAAAGCCAGGCCGGCGAGTGCGAAGCCTGCCCGCCGTCCGATTCGCTGCATCGCGATCACGGTAATGGCCTCGCCTTGCCAGGACGGCGCATCAGTTGCAGACGTAGCCCGACATGATGACCTCGATGTCCGACTGCCCTTCCTCGCCGCCCTGGTGCAGCCGGACCTTGGAGGTGTGGGCGACGGTATCGATGCCGGTGGCACAGGTCAGGCGCGCGAGGACCCAGGGCGACCACGGGCTGCTGATGCCGTCCGGGTCGAGCGCATTGGTGTCGGCACGGAAGTTGATCCAGGTGTTGTCACGGGTCGGGTTCAGCCCGCTCGGCGATCCCGCGTATTCGCCCAGGCCCTTCTTCGTGCGGCCCGAGTACTCGAGGTACTTGTTTGCCTTGGCCGTGTCGACATTGCTACCTCCCGCCACGGTGCCCATGAAATAGGCGATCTCCACCGTGGCGCTGGAAGGAACGGCATGGAACAGGTCGTTGATCTCGAAGGTTTCGCCGTCCGAGTTCCAACTCGAGTTGGTGTTCAGGTTCGCGCGCATGCCGAAGATGAAGCTGTTCGTGCCGTCGCAGGTGCTGCCATTGGTGCTGTGGCACCAGACGCGTTCGTAGAGCTTGCCGACGACGGCGGTGCCCACGTCCCCGGTGACCGAGATGTTGGTCGTCCGCTGAGGAACCGAGGTCGCGACGATGTAGCCGTCCGCGGCGTAGGTCGGCAGCGCGGTGATCTTGCAAGTGGCCAGTGTGGAGGACTGGTTGCCGCTCGCGTCCTTGGGATTGCAGGTCGACAGCACCGGCGTTCCCGAGTTGCTGACGGTGACCCAGGCGGCCTGCGCTCCGGCATGGGACAGCAGGCCGGCGGCGGCGAGGGCATAGAGCAGAGATTGGCGTGTCATCGGAGTCTCCTTCGTGTGGTGCGCGGCAACTTCCCGCGCGTTGGTAAAACGGGTGAAAGACGAAGAGGGCCCGCGTCAGGGGCGAGCATCGAAGTCGTAGCTCAGGCCGATGAAGATGCCGCGCGGAGCGCCCGGCCCGACGAAGCTGCTGTTCTGCCATTCGCTGGAGTTGTAGTTCCAGCCGCTGGGGCCGACGGCACCGTTCACCGCAGGTGAAAACGGGTTCACCCCCAGCCTGCCCGCCGAGGCGTAGCGGCGGTCGAAGAGGTTCGTGACCTGCAGGAACACGCTGGTCCGGCGATTGATCTGGTAGCTGGCGTCGAGGTTGAAGACCGCGTAGCCGCCGAGCCGGCCCGAGTTGTTGAACGGCCGGCCGACTGGCACCAGATCCTGTTGATACCCGGTCGTGGCGCACTGCGCCGGCTGGCAGGAGAACAGGCCGGTCTCCTGATCGCTGCCGCTCGGCCGATGGCCGTTGTTCTCGTTGCCGCGCACGTAGGTCGACGAGCGCAACTGCATCCCGAGTGCCAGCCTCAAGGCCTCGTTGATGCGCCAGCGGGATTGCAGGTTCAGCGTGTGAGAAGGAATCCCAGGCATGCGGTCGCCGGGTTGGACCAGGATCGTGCGATAGGTGCCGAGACCGTTGTTGTCGCCGGCCGTTGGCGAGGGCAGATAGACCATCCCGGAGTTGGCAATGCCGCGCGAGTTCTGGTCGAAGTCGGCGCTGCTGTTGTGGGGACTGGTCACGTAGAAGGCGCTTTGGAAGGTCGCGTCGGTGTAGGTGTAGTCCACGCTGAGGTCGAGGGGCCCCGTGCTGGCCTTGAGACCCATCTCCACACCTTGCCGGCGCGTCTTGCCTATCGTGTCGAAGAAACTGCGGCCGTCGGCGACGCCGACGTAGTAGATGTCATCGTGCAGGTCGGTTCGGAACAGGCTGAGGTTCCATTGCAGAGTTGCCGACGCCAGGCTGAACTGTCCCCGTGCGCCCAGCTCGCCCGAGATGGCGCGGATCTGCGGCAGGTAGGGGTCGGCGGACAGGGTGGTCGGCAGGTTGCAGCCTGGGCCCCTGAGGCTGCGCGCGATCGTGCCGCCCTCGGGATGGTTGGGATCGAGGGGCACCGGCGTGTCGTCGAACGCGCAACCCAGCTCGACCACCGACGGAACGCGCGCGCCGCGACTCAGGTTGGCAAAGACATTCAGTCCCCCCGCCGGCCGCCAGTTCAGGCCCAGCGCGGGGTTGAACGAGCGGTAGTCGAAGCTCTCTTCGGTGATGCTGCTCGTGAAGACGTACTTGTCGATGTTCTTGTTGTTCACGCGCAGCTCGTGCAGCGCGACGTTGCCTTCCGACGAGCGCACCAGCAGGTGGTTGCTGACACGGGTGAAGTTGTAGCGGGCCGAAGACGTCAACGTGAACTCGGGCTGCGGCGTCCAGGTGTCGCTGAAGTAGAGGCTGGCGGTGGTGGAGTGCCCCGAGAAGTTGTTGCCGGGCACGTCGTTCGCGGCGGCGTAGTACTGGTCGGCAATCGCGTCGGGATCGGCATAGACGCCGTGCGCGGCATTGATCAGGCCGAGTCGCTGCGTCAGCTCGTAGCGGGTGCTGTTGCGGTCGACCGAGGCGCCGAGCATGAAGGCGCGCGTCTTGAGATTCCAGTTGAGCTGGCCGGCGGCGCCGACCGTCGTCTGGTCCAGATCGGTTCGGCTCAACAGGCCGATCGGCGTGCCGGCCACGACGCCGCGTCCGGTGCTGAACGGGTCCGCCGCGCCGTTGCGCCCGACGACGACCGCGTCGCTGCCGGGAGGCGCCGGGACCTTGTCGTAGGTGATGCCCATGTCCTCGAAGCCCTCGTACACGTCGCCGTTGAACCCGCGGCGGTTGCTTGCGCGCCGATAGACACGGCCGGTGATGCTCATCGTGTCCGATACATCGACGGTGCCCGAGACGGTCAGCTGCAGCAGCTTGTTCTTCGACTCGTCGGCGGACGTGTACACGCTCTCCGGGCGTTGACGGTAGAGCTCCACCGGTATCAGGCCGTTGCCCACCAGGGTGTTGTTCGCCGCAAGAACCGTCGCGGTGAGGGTGCCCGATGGCACCGACAGGTCGCCCCGCCCGAAGAACTGGGCCATGCGCGAAGGCGAGTCGTCTCGCCAGCCGTCTTCGTGGAACAGGCTCAGGGCAGCGAAGCCGGCGAGGCCCTCGTCGTTCGCGCCACCCGAAAGCTGCACCTGCCTGCGGCCCGAGGAGCCGCCGAGCACCGAGGCCTCCACCCCCGGCGCCGAGAAACCGCTCTTGCTGTGCACCGCGATGGCGCCGCCGAGTGTGTTCAGGCCGAAGATGGGATTCGATCCGGGAAAGAGATCGAAGCGCTCTATCGCATTGAGCGGAATCAGATCCCAGTTGACGACGTCGCCAAACGATTCGTTGACGCGAACGCCATCGAAGAACACGGAGAGCCCCTGCGGGGTGCCGATCTGGGGGCTGGCCGTGAAGCCGCGGTAATTCACGTCCATCTGGAAGGGATTGCCGGCGTAGTCGTTGATGTTGACGCCCTGCATGTTCTTGTTCATGTAGTCGCCGATGTTCAGGGCGCGCGAGTCCCTGATTTCGTCCTTGGTCGCGCTCTGCACGTTGGCGGGCAGTTGGTCCTTCGTGATGGCCAGGCCGGGCAACGGGCCAATGTCGATAGGACGCTGCCCACGAATCAGGACCCGCTGCGCATCGGGCGCGGAAGCCGCCGCGTCCGGCGGCGCGGGACCTTGTTGCGCGCCCGCCAGGCCGCAGGCACCGACCGCCATGGCCGCTGTGGTGCCACGGAAGGCTCTAAGCATCCGATCCGGTGGTGCCAGTACGCTCGAAACTGAAGCCATCTCGATGGCGTGTCCGCCGATAGCCCCGCAGCACGATGGCTGGGCCTTGGGCGAACCGCGCTGCCTCCTCGACATTTCGTTATCTATCGTTGCGCGGCCCGGTCGAGGGTGAAGCCCTGCCATCGCGGCGCATTGGAGATGTCACGTTACGAGGAGCATTGGCGATGGTCTTGGGAATACTTCCCGATGCGACCCCAGGGCTTCCCCCTATGTGGTTCGAGGCGTGTTTGCAGATCTGGAACGTGGGCATCCCGACATGCGCGGCGTGCGCCGATCGTCTGTCAGCCTTCAGGCCGCGGTCGAGGGCACGAACAGCGGTGCGATGGCGTCTTTGGAAGACACCTGGGGTGGCGTTCCCAGATCGGGCCGCCGGATGGCCAGGGTCGGGTCGTCCCACCGCAGCGCGGCTTCGGCCTGCGGCTCGTCGTAGCCGGCGGTCTTGTACAACGCGTCCGCGCTGTCGGTGAGCACCCGAAAGCCGTGCGCCAAACCGGGCGGTATCCACATCCCAAGGCCGTTTTTTGCGCTCTGCCCGGTGCCGAACCATTGGCCATACGTCGTGCTTGCGGGCCGGATGTCGACCGCCACGTCAAAGAGGGCTACTGCCAGGACCTGCACCAGCTTGCCCTGCGCGCTCGGGTGGCAGCATCTCCGGGTGCGCCTTCTGCAGGGCCTCGAACTGCCCCGCGTCGAACTGCGCGTTTTCCCACAGCGTGCCTCGCAGCACCGCGCCGTCGAAGCGTGCGCCGCGCAGTCTGGCGCCCGAGAGGTTGGCGTCGCTCAGATCGGCGTCGTTGAAGTCGGCGTCCTCCAGGTTGGCCGCCACGAAGGTCGTGCCGCCGAGCTTGGCGCCGCGGAAGCGGGCGCGCGCGAGCTCCGCGGTGTCGAGGTCGGCGCCGGCCAGGTTGGCCTGCGAGAAGCGCACGGCGCGGAGTGCGCCGGATGCGAGCTGGGCTCGTGGCAGGTTCACGCCGGTCAGGTCGGCGCCCGGCAGCGAGAGCCGTTCGCCGCTGCGCGCTTCGCTCTGCACCCACTCGGCATGGGCAGGCAGCCCGGCGTGCAGCCGCCAGACCCAGAGCGCACGCAGCGCGGCGCGCACGGTGCGGCTGTCCTTGGCGATCGCGGGGCCCTGGGGTTCGCCCGTTCCCACGACGAGGCCCACGCACTGCTGGTCGACGATGACCGGTGCGCCCAAGGTCTCGGCCGGCAGCGGCCAGGCGGTGGCCGGCGACGTCGCGTCCAGCAGCAGCATGCCGGCACGCTCGTGGCCGGTCACGCTGACCTCGATGCGGCGTATGGTGTCGCCCTCGCAGTACAGGATCTCGCCGTCCAGCGACGGGGCGTGAGGCGCATCGTCCGGCGCCAGCGGCATGATCTTCTTGCGGGGCTTGCGAGGCGGCGCATCGGCCGGCTCCAGCAGCGCCAGCACCTCCGGCAGCCGGTGGTCATTGCTTTCGCGCCGCGCGATCTGCATCACGGCGTCGTCCACGAACAGCGGCATGTCGCCGCGCTGGCCGGCCAACTCCTGCAGCTCGCGCCACACGTCCACCACGCTCAGTTGCGCGGCGGCGGCATCGTCTTCGCTCCAGGTGTGGCGGTCTTCGCTGGAGCGCGAGGCCCAGGTCAGGGCCACGTCGGCGCCGAACCAGACGGCGGTGTGCACGCCCGAGGGCGTGCGGCGGTTGGGCAGGGCCAGGCAGGCGTCGGCGAGGGCTTGGGTCTGGCGGTCGAAGGGCGCGTCGGCGGCTGACGTGGCGGCTGGCGCGTCCGGTGCTTCGGGAAACGGCGCCGCGGATTCCGGTACAGCCTCGGACAGCGGCGGCGCGGCTTCTGCTTCGGCCGCCGGTGGCCGCACCAGGCGGTAGTGCGGGTCGCCGTAGCAGGCGTACTCCGCCCACTGTTCGCCCGGCGTACCGCGGCGGGCGTCCAGCAGCGCCTCGGCCAGCGTGGCTCCTTCGGCCAGCGATGCGAAGAACAGCGCCGGGAACGGTGAGCGCTCGGCGACCACGTCGTGGGCGGCAATCACCGCGGCCACGCCCGCCTGCAGCAGCTCGGTGGCTGCGCCGGCCAGGTAGTTGCAGGCCAGGAAGATCAGCTCCGGCGGTCTCTCCATCGCCGCGATCTCGCTCGCCGTCAGCAGGCCGTCGCCGCCGAACGGGATGCCCAGGCGCTCGCCGCTGGGCAAGAGGCGGCGCACGCCATGGCCGGAGATGAAAAGTATGCGCAGCGGCCGCGCGTACAGCGCCCGCAGCAGTTGCTCGCCCGGCAGGGCGATGTCCAGCTGGACCTCGTAGCCCGGCGCCAGCGCGCGCTCCAGCACCGCCGCCACCTCGCGCGCCTCGCGCTGCGCCTCGGGCAAAGGCGGCTGGGTACCGCGCAGATCGCCGACCACCCAGGCGACGGCAGGCGCCGCGTCGTCGCGCGCCACGGTGCGGCGCTGCATCTCTGCCGGCTGGCGCACGAGGCCGCGCACGGTGGCGAGCGGGATGCGCGGGCCGGAGGTGTTCAGCGGCAGCATCTGCTCCCAGGGCGGGCCCTCTGTGAGCGGCTCCAGCAGCAGCGTGAGCACGCTGTCCTCATGGCGCATCTGCTGCGAGAGCCGCGCGACGATGGCGTCGGGGACCAATTGGTCGGCGAGCCGCCAGGCATCGCCGGCCCCCGACCGCGGGCGGGCGAGCAATGCGGCCAGCTCCGCCTCCGGCATGGGCTGGGGAACGCCGGCGGCCGTACCGGGTTCGTCCGGGCGCAAGGTGAACCACAGCCGCTCGTTGCGAAACACGATGTGCAGGCTCACATCACGAGCCTGATCCAGCGCTTGTGTCAGCGCCGGGGCGGCCGCGGCGGGTTCGGGATCGTCGGCCGCCGGAGCAGTCGGCGGTGCGGGTTCGGGCGGGTGGTCGGCCGCCACCTCGCCCAGCAACACCCGCCGCGACAAGCTCGCGAACGGCAGGCTCCATGCCGTCAGCCGCTGTCCGCCACCGGGCGACGGGAAATGCGCCTCGAAACTGGCGCCGCTGTCGGCCTGCTGCTCCAGGTAGCGGCCCACCGAGCGCAGCTGGGCGTTGATCTCGCCCTGCTCGCTGTAGCGCAGGGCGCGGCCCAGCGCCTCGCGCACGCCGGGGCTGAAGCGGTAGGCGGCTTCGGCTGGCTCGGCGCCCTCCCGTGGCAGGGTCTCGGGCAGGCGCTCCAGCAGCCCACCGACGAAGAACTCGGCCAGCTCGGCCATGCTGGTTGAGGGCAGCATGGCGCGCTGCACCAGGCGCATCACGGGTACGGTCAGCGGGTCCGGCACCGAGAG
>DATHWJ010000587.1:0-10943 GCA_035460745.1 Ideonella sp.
GTTTGCCGCTGCCCGGCCTGCCACCCGCGGCCGGCGCCCTGCCCGCCCTCGCCGACTGGGCCGCCATCGCGTCGGCCTGGCAGCGCCGGCTGGCGGCCCAACCCGACCTCGTCACCCAGCTCTTGGGCTTCGTCGCGGAAAAGCGTTAAAATTCAAGGCTTTGCAGAAATCGCGACAGCAGCCTGCTGAACCCGCGCGAAACGGCCAATCGGCGCCCACCGGCCCTCCGCCGCAAAGCCAACAGTCCGCGCCCCACAGGGGGCGCCCCAAAATCCCCGGAATCTCGCCATGAAACTCGCTCAGGAAATCCGCGCCGGCAACGTCGTCATGCAGGGCAAAGACCCGATGGTCGTGCTCAAGACTGAATACAGCCGCGGCGGCCGCGGTGCCGCCACCGTCCGCTTGAAGATGAAGAACCTGCTGAACGGCGCCGGCGCCGAGCTGGTGTTCCGCGCCGACGACAAGATGGACCAGGTCATCCTCGACAAGAAGGAGTGCACCTACTCCTATTTCGCCGACCCGATGTACGCCTTCATGGACGCCGAATACAACCAGTTCGAGGTCGAAGCCGAGAACATGGGCGACGCCATCCAGTACCTGGAAGACGCGATGCCGGTGGAAGTGGTGTTCTACGACGGCAAGGCCATCTCGGTCGAGCTGCCCACCTCGCTGGTGCGCGAGATCGTCGAGACCGAGCCGGCCGTCAAGGGCGACACCTCGGGCAAGGTCCTGAAAAACGCCAAGCTGGCCACCGGCTTCGAAATCTCGGTGCCGCTGTTCGTGCAGACCGGCGACAAGGTCGAAATCGACACCCGCACGCACGAGTACCGCAAGCGCGTGTAAACGCGGAGCCGGGCCGTCCCAAGCCGAACTGCGCCCCCTGGGGGGCGGGAGCGAAGCGACTGGGCGGCCGAATACGACATGATGGGCACCTTTGGGTGCCCTTCGTCGTTCATGGCCTTCGATTTCCAGCACGCGGTCAGCGCACCGTTTCGCATGCAGCCCGGCCTTCGCCGCCTGGCGCCGGGCGCCGCGCAGCTCAGCCCCAGCCGGCCGGGCTCGCGCCACCTGCACGAGAAGCTCGCAGCGCTGACGATGGCGCCGCACGAGGTGCTGCTGCAGCAGCCCGGCTTCGACCCGGCACCGGCGCTGGCAGCGCTCGAAGAGCACGCCTGCGGCGAACACCCCGATGCGCTGCAGGCCGGCGTACAGGGCCGGCTGCATGCGCGCTGGCTGGGCTGGTCGATCGATGCGCAAGGCCTGGCGCCGCAGGACGATGGCGGCGGCGCGGCCGAGATCGGCCGCTGCCTGCAGGCGCTGCCGCCGGCCTGGCGCCGCGCAGCCCTGCTCGCCCTCGCCTTCGCCGAGGACTTCGCGATCGTCGACGGCCGCAGCGCCACCATCCCCTGGCTCGCCGTCGCGCTGCCCTCGCACTGGTCGCCGGCAGACAAGGTCGGCCGCCACTTCGCCGAGGTGCACGCCCCGGTCGCCGACAACCAGCTGCTGATCACCGCCGGCGAGCACCTGATGCGCCTGGTCACGCGCGAGGAACGCTGGGAGCGCTTCGTCTGGAACATCACCCGTCACCCGCCGCTGAACAACCACCCCGCCCGGCTCGACCCCGCCCCCTGGCCGGCCGCGCTGGACGCCGACGGCATCGCGGCGCTGGCCTGCTTCCGTACCGAGCGGCAGACCTTCATCCCGGTACCGGGCGCCCTGCAGGCGGTCTTCACCATCCATGTCGAGAGCGAGCCGCTGGCCGATGCGATCGCAGCGCCCGCCGAGGCCGCCCTGCTGCATGAAGCGCTCGCCACCATGAGCCCCGCCGTGCTGGCCTACCGCAGCCTGGCCGACGTGCAGCAGCGCCTGCTGGCCTGGCTGGCGGCACGGCGCGCATGAAGACGCAGGCCATCGTCCCGGCCGAGATCGTCTTCGACCACCCGCAACGGCCCGGCCAGCCCTTCGCCACCCACTACGGCGACGTCTACCGGCCGCGCGACGGCGAGTTCGGCCAGGCCCGGCATGTCTTCCTGGCGGGCAACGGGCTGCCCGGGCGCTGGCAGGGCCGGCCCCGCTTCGCCATCCTGGAGACCGGCTTCGGCCTGGGCCACAACTTCCTGGCCACCTGGCAGGCCTGGCGCGCCGACCCGGCTCGTTGTGAACGGCTGTACTTCGTCTCGGTGGAAAAGCACCCGCCGCGGCGCGAGGCCCTGGCGCAGGCGCACGCCGCATCGCCGGCGCCCGAGCTGGCCGCAGCGCTGTTGGCCGCCTGGCCGCCGCTGACCCACGACCTGCACACGCTGAGCTTCGAGCAGGGCCGCGTGACGCTGCTGCTGGCGTTGGGTGACGTGGCGACCTGGCTGCCCGAGCTGGTCGCCGGCATCGACGCGGTCTACCTCGACGGCTTCTCCCCCGCACGCAACGCACAGATGTGGGACCGGCGCGTCTTCAAGGCCTGCGCCCGGCTGGCCGCCGAGGGCGCCACCGCCGCCACCTGGAGCGTGGCGCGCAGCGTGCACGAGGGCCTGGCGGCGGCGGGCTTTGCGGTCGAACGGGCTCCGGGTTTTGGCGGCAAGCGGGAGATGACGCTGGCGCGCCTGCGCGCGCTGCCCCGCCACGCCGCCCCGCCCGGCCGCCGGGCCGCACCGGCTTGCCAGACCGCGCTGGTCATAGGTGCGGGCCTGGCCGGCGCTTCGGCCGCCGACGCGCTGGCGCGCCAGGGCCTGCGGGTGACGGTGCTGGAGCGCCACGCCGCCGCCGCGCAGGAAACCTCGGGCAATGTCGCCGGCCTGTTCCACGGCGTGCTGCATCCGCAGGACGGCGCCCACGCCCAGTTGCTGCGCGCCGCGGCGCTGCGGGCCGCCCAGGTCTACCGGCGGCTGATCGAGAGCGGCCGCGTGGCCGGCGCCATCGACGGGCTGCTGCGCGGCGCGCCGGACGAGCTCGCCACCGGCACGATGCTCACTATGCTGGCGCAGCAGGGCCTGCCGGCCGACTACGTGCAGGCGCTGGACGCGGCGGCCGCCTCGGCGCAGGCGGCCTGCCCGGTCGCGGGGCCGGCCTGGCTCTACACGGCCGGCGGCTGGCTCTCGCCCGGCCCGCTGGTGCAGGCCTGGCTGGCCACCGAGGGCGTCACGCTGCAGCCCGGCGCCGAGGTCGCCTCGCTGCGGCGCGACGCGCAGACCCGGGCCTGGCAGGCGCTGGACCACGGCGGCCGGCTGCTGGCCGAGGCCGACCTGGTGGTGGTGGCCAGCGCCGCGCAGGCGCCGGTGCTGCTGGCGCCGCACACGGATGCCGCCACCTGGCCGCTGCAAAGCAGCCGAGGCCAGATCACGCAAGTGCCCGACGCACCGGCGCAGGCATTGCACTTGCCCCGGCCGCGCCTGCCGCTGGCCAGCGGCGGCTACCTGATCGCACTGCCCCCCGCGCTGGGCGGCGGCGTGTTGTGCGGCGCCACCTCGCAGCCCGGCGACACCGAGCCGGCGCTGCGCGACGCGGACCACGCGGCCAACTTCGCGCAGATAACCAAGCTGACCGGCTTGCCGGTGGCATCGTTGCTGGAGGCTTTGGGAGACCGGCAGCACCTGCTGCGCGGCCGGGTCGGCTGGCGCCTGGCCAGTGACGACCGGCTGCCGGTGGTGGGGCCGGTGACCGCGCCGCTGGCCGGTGCGGGCCCGTTGGCAGGCGCTGTTGCCCGCCTGGAGCAGCCCCGCCAGGTTCCCCGGGTCGAGGGCCTCTATGTGTTCACGGCGCTGGGCTCACGCGGCATCACGCTGGCACCGCTGCTGGCGCAGACGCTGGCGGCCTGGATCACAGGGGCGCCTTTGCCGCTGGGGGCCGGCCTGATCGATGCGATCGACCCGGCCCGTTTCGTGTCGCGCCGGCTGCGGCAGGCCGCCAGGCATGGCGCGGCGAGCGCCCCGCCGCATGACCTTGGTTAGTGGGCGCCGCCAGAGGCTCAAGCCGCGGGGCCGGGCTCGCTGCCGCTCTGCCCCGGGGCGTCCGGCGTGCCGGCTTCGTTGTCCGGCGCGTCGGGCGCGTCGTTGCCGCCGCCGGGCTGGTTCTTGCGCTGCGCCTTTTCTTCTTTCTTGCGCTTCTTCGCAAGTTCGCGCTGGCGCTTTTCGTATCCGTAGTTGGGAGTGGCCACGGGCCGTCCTTTTCAGAGCTGAGGGAGAGGGTTCCGCGCCGCGATGCAGCCACGCCGGAACATGGGCAACGATACACCGTGAATCGCCGCGCTTCGAGCCCCTGCCCGGCGGGCCGGGCGGGCCCAGTCCATGCGTCATGCCCCCTGCCACGCGCCGGGCGCGCGCGATCAGAACTGCAACGTCCTGACGCCTTGCGCGGTGCCGAGCAGGCAGATGCTGGCGCGATGGCGGGCAAACACGCCCACGGTGACGACGCCCGGCCACTGGTTGACCTCGGTCTCCAGCGCCAGCGGGTCGGCGATCGCCAGGCCGCGCACGTCGATGATGACGTTGCCGTTGTCGGTCACCACGCCCTCGCGCACCGCCGACTGGCCGCCGTAGGCCGAGGCGAAGCGGCGCAGCACCTGCGCCGCCGCCATCGGGATCACCTCTACCGGCAGCGGAAAGGTGCCCAGCGTATCGACCAGCTTGGACTCGTCGGCGATGCAGACGAAGCGCTCGGCCAGGTCGGCCACGATCTTCTCGCGCGTCAGCGCCGCGCCGCCGCCCTTGATCATGTGGCCGCGGTGGTCGATCTCGTCGGCGCCGTCGATGTAGACCGGCATCGTGGCCACGTCGTTGGCATCGAGCACCGGGATGCCGTGCGCCAGCAGGCGCTCGGTGCTGCGCAGCGAGCTCGAGACGGCCCCTGCGATCTGGTGCTTGATCGTCGCCAGCGCGTCGATGAAGCAGTTCACCGTCGAGCCGGTGCCCACCCCCACGATGCTGCCGGCCACCACATGGGCCAATGCGGCCTGGCCCACGAGGGCCTTGAGTTCGTCTTGTGTCATGGCGCGGATTATCGCGGCGGCGGGTGGCTCTGAGACAATCCGTGCCTCTCTAGCGCGCGCTCCCATGGCCCTGATTCCCTACGCCCTCACCCGCCCCTTCCTGTTCGGCCTGGACCCCGAAGCCGCCCACGACCTGACGATGCAAAGCATCGCGCGGCTGCAGAACACCCCCGCGCAATGCCTGTGGTCGCAGAGCCGGGTGGCCGACCCGGTGCAGGTGGCGGGCCTGAGCTTCCCCAACCGCATCGGCCTGGCCGCCGGGCTGGACAAGAACGGCCGCTGCATCGACGGCCTGGGGGCGATGGGCTTCGGCTTCATCGAGGTGGGCACCGTGACGCCCAAGGCGCAGCCCGGCAGCCCCAAGCCCCGCATGTTCCGGCTGCCGCAGGCGCAGGCGCTGATCAACCGGCTGGGCTTCAACAACGAGGGCCTCGCCGCCTTCCTCGCCAACGTGCAGCGGGCCCGCAGCTTTCGCGCGGCCGGCGGCGTGCTGGGACTGAACATCGGCAAGAACGCCGCCACGCCGATAGAGCGCGCCGCCGACGACTACCTGATCGGGCTGGCCGGCGTCTACCCGCACGCCGACTACGTCGTCGTCAACATCTCCAGCCCCAACACCCAGAACCTGCGCTCGCTGCAGAGCGACGAGGCGCTGGACGCGCTGCTGGGCACGCTGACCGAACGCCGCGAGGCCCTCGCCCGCGAGCACGGCCGCCAGGTGCCGATGTTCCTGAAGATCGCGCCCGACCTCGACGGCAGCCAGATCCGCGTGATCGCCTCGACGCTCAAGCGCCACGGCCTGCACGGCGTGATCGCCACCAACACCACGCTCTCGCGCGAGGCCGTGCGCGGCCAGCCGAACGCCGACGAGCAAGGCGGCCTCTCCGGCGCGCCGGTGCTGCAGGCCAGCAACCAGGTCATCCGCGCGCTGCGCAGCGAGCTCGGCGGCGGCTTTCCCATCATCGGTGTGGGCGGCGTGATGAGTGCGGCCGACGCAAGGAGCAAACTCGCAGCCGGCGCCGACCTGGTACAGATCTACACCGGCCTGATCTACCAGGGCCCGCCGCTGGTGCGCGAAGCCGCCGTGGCGCTGGCGGCGCGCTGAGCCCGCCCTGACCACCGACGAGACAACGCCCACCCGACCATGACCGAAACCATTTTTGCCACGCTGGGCGTGCTGGTCTGCGTGGCGCTGCTGATCCACATGGCGCTGCCGCCGGCCCGCCGCCAGCGCGTCAATGCCACCGCCTGGCGGGCGTGGCATGCCTGCCGCCGGCTGGGCCTGCGCGCCTGGTACGGCCTGCTGCAGTTGCGCCACGGCCGCGCGGCCCGCAAGGACGCCGCGCAGGTGGCCGACGAGGCGATACGCCGCGCCCGCGGCGACGTCACCCGCGACGGCAACGTCTACAAACCCAAGTCGTTCCGCCGCCCGCGCAAACCGCACTGAGCGCTCTCCGGCGGCAGGCTCCCCCGACGCGGCCGTGGACCTCACCCGCCGCGGCCCCGCCGCTGCTCGCCGCGGTGACCGGCTCGTTCAGCGACCACCCGAAGCTCGGACCCAGCCTCGCCGGAGCCGGGTGCCGGTACCCCGGCGCAGGCCCCGTCAGACCAGCGTCACGCCGGTCTTGGCCTGCACCTCTTCGCGGCTCAGGCCGGGGGCGAGCTCGAGCAGCTTCAGGCCCTCGGGCGTCACGTCCATCACGGCCAGGTCGGTGATCACGCGGTTGACCACGCCCAGGCCGGTCAGCGGCAAGGTGCAGGCCGGCAGCAGCTTCATGTCGGTCGAGCCGTCCTTCTTGGTCGCGACATGCTCCATCAGCACGATCACGCGGCCGACGCCGGCCACCAGGTCCATCGCGCCGCCCATGCCCTTGACCATCTTGCCGGGGATCATCCAGTTGGCCAGGTCGCCCTTCTCGCTGACCTGCATCGCACCCAGGATGGCCAGGTTGATCTTGCCGCCGCGAATCATGCCGAAGCTGTCCGCGCTGGAGAAGATCGACGAGCCGGGCAGCGTGGTGACGGTCTGCTTGCCGGCGTTGATCATGTCGGCGTCGACCTCTTCTTCGGTCGGGAACGGGCCGATGCCGAGCAGGCCGTTTTCGCTCTGCAGCCAGACCTCCATGCCGGCCGGCACGTGGTTGGCCACCAGGGTCGGCAGGCCGATGCCGAGGTTCACGTAGAAGCCGTCTTGCAGTTCTTGCGCCGCGCGCGCGGCCATTTCATCGCGAGTCCATGCCATGGTCTTGCTCCCCTCAGCTCTTGCGCACCGTGCGCTGTTCAATACGTTTTTCCGGCGTCGCGTTCAGCACGATGCGGTGCACGAAGATGCCGGGCAGATGCACCTGGTCCGGGTCCAGATCGCCGGTCTCGACGATCTTCTCGACCTCGACGATGGTGAGCTTGCCGGCCATCGCGACATTGGGGTTGAAGTTGCGCGCGGTGCGGCGGAACTGCAGGTTGCCGCTCTTGTCGGCGACATAGGCCTTGACCAGCGAGACCTCGGGCATCAGCGAGCGCTCCATCACGTAGGTCTGGCCGTCGAACTCACGCAGTTCCTTGCCGTCGGCCACGATGGTGCCCACGCCGGTCTTGGTGAAAAACGCCGGGATGCCGGCGCCGCCGGCACGCAGCTTCTCGGCCAGCGTGCCCTGCGGCGTGAACTCGAGCTCGAGCTCGCCGGCCAGGTACTGGCGCTCGAACTCCTTGTTCTCGCCAACGTAGCTGGAGATCATCTTCTTGATCTGGCGCGTGTTCAGCAGCTTGCCGAGGCCGAAGCCGTCGATGCCCGCATTGTTCGAGATCACGGTCAGGTCCTTGGTGCCGCGCGCCTGCAGCGCGTCGATCAGCGCCTCGGGGATGCCGCACAGGCCGAAGCCGCCCACGGCCATCAGCTGGCCGTCGCGCACGACGCCTTCGAGCGCTGCCGCCGCGCTGGGATAAACCTTGTTCATTCGGATTGCCTCCGGACTTGTTCGGATGGGCACGGAGGGTACTACGTAACACATTACGTAGCTACTACGTAGATTTGACTAAGGTCCGCCCGCATGACGCCCGAAGCCCGCCCGAACACCCCCGCTGTGGACATCGCCGGCCTGCAAGCCCTGCTGGCCGAGCTCTTCGCCCCCTGGGTGCGCGAGCTGGGCCTGGTGGTGCGCGCCGCCCGCCCCGGCGAGGTGACGCTGGCGCTGCCCGTCACGCCGCGCCACGTGCACGGCGGCGGCGTGCTGTGCGGCCAGACCCTGATGGCCGCGGCCGACACCGCGATGGTGCTGGCCGTCGCCAGCCAGCTCGGCGGCTTCAAGCCCATGACCACGGTGCAGCTGCAGACCAGCTTCCTGCGCCCGGTGCCGCGGGAGACCGCCGAGATCGGCGTGATCGCGCGCGTGCTGCGCCCGGGCCGCAGCCTGGTCTTCGGCGAGATCGAGTGCCTGCTGCCGGACGGCAAGCTGGCAGCGCACACGACCACCACCTACGCCCTGCTTTGACCCGGGCCCACCGACGATGATCGACCTCGACTACCGCACCGCCTTCGACCTCGCACCCATCGGCCTGGTGCTGTCGCGCCACCGGCTGATGGTGGACTGCAACCAGCGCGCGCTGGCGATGTTCGGTGCCAGCGTCGGCCAGCTGGTGGGCCGCTCCTTCGAGGTGCTCTACCCTTCCACCGACGAGTACGAGCGCACCGGCCTGCGCATCGTGGCCGCGCTCGACGGCGACGGCCGCTACGCCGACGACCGCGTGATGAAGCGCAGCAGCGGCGAGCTCTTCTGGTGCCACGTCTCCGGCCGCGCGCTGGACCCCGGCGATCCGCACGCCGCCGGCATCTGGAGCTTCGAGGACCTCTCGTCGCAGCGCGTGCTGAAGGTCGACTTCACCGCGCGCGAGCGCGAGATCGCCGCGCTGCTGATCGACGGCGCCACCAGCAAGCAGATCGGCAAGAAGCTGGTCATCAGCCCGAGGACGGTGGACGTCTATCGGGCGCGGCTGATGCGCAAGATGGGCGCGGGCAGCACGCCGGAGCTGGTGCACCGCTTGCTTGCCGGCTGAGCCTTCGAGTCAACCGCCGGTCTGCCCGTGTCCCATCACTCTCGCCCGAGCACCTGCCGCAACTGCGACCACGACCTGAGCGCATCGAGCGAAGCGAACTACTGCCCGCACTGCGGCCAGGAAACCGTCCTGCACCCCCCGACGCTGTGGGAGTTCGTGCATGAATTCATCACCCACTACGTGGCGCTCGAGGGCGCGCTGTGGCGCAGCCTGCGGCTGCTGCTGCTCAAGCCTGGCCAACTCACGCGGGAGTATTTCAACGGCCGCCGGCGGCACTATGTGTTGCCGCTGCGCCTGTACCTGACCACCAGCTTCGTCTTTTTCCTGGCGGTCAAGCTGTTTGGCACGGGCGCGGCGGTACCGCAGCAAGTGGTGGTGAAACGGGCACCGGCAGTGCAGGTGGCAGCGAGCGGCGTGCCGGGTTCGGCATCGGCAGCGTCGGCGGTGACAGCGGCTTCCGCAAGCAGCCCGGCTGAGGCCTCAGGCGCTGCCGAAGAGGCGGGCGAATTGGCGGCCCAGCAGCGCTGCCTGGACCTGCCCGGCAGTTGCGGCTGGTTCGATACCCTGATCGCCAAGCTGGTCACCCGGTCGACCAGCGATCCCGCACGGCGGGCGGCCTGGTGGCCGCGGCTGGTCGGCATGGCGCCCTATGCGGTGTTCCTGATGCTGCCGGTGTTTGCCGGGCTGATGAAGCTGATCTACTGGCGACGCCGCATGCCCTACGGAGAACATTTTGTCTTCAGCCTGCACCTGCACAGCGTCTGGTTCCTGGCCTTGCTGGCCGCCGACCTGCTGCCGGCCGGGCTGGACGACGTCGCGCAACTCGCGCTGCCCGTCTACGGTGTCATGTCCATGCACACCGTGTATGGCGGACGCTGGTTGCCGACACTGTTGAGGGCCGGCCTGCTCAGCGTCGTCTACGGCGTGCTGCTGGTGGCGGCGGCAGCCGGCTTGACCCTCTGGGTGATGCTGAGCGGCTGAGCTCGGGAGGTGAGCGCAGCCCCTCGTTGGCCGATGAGGCGCTCAGTCCACCAGCGCCCTCAGCCACGCCGGCAACGCCATCGACTTCTGCGCCGGGAAGTCCACCCACACCGTGGTCGCGCCGCCCTCGGCGTAGATCACGCCCGGCTGGTCGCTGCGCTCCAGCGTGATGAAGGTGTCGAAGCTGCTGCGGCCCGGGTTGGCGACATAGTGCTTCGCCAGCACGTCGCCCGGGTACTCGAGCTGCTTGATGAAATTGCAGAAGGCATTCACGATCACCGGGCCCTGGCCGGCCCGGTCGGGTGCGCCACCCACCGAGTGCATCCACTCGACGCGGATGATCTCCAGGTAGCGGAAGTAGACCGTGTTGTTGACATGGCCCATCGCGTCCATGTCGCCCCAGCGGATGGGGATCACCATCTCGTGGGTCAGCTTCTTGTCGGCGGGCAGTTCGAAGCGCATGCGGTGGTCCTGGGAGGGAGAACGCTGCGGCGTCAGCCCGCGTTCGGTGCCATGCCCAGCTCAGCCTTCAAGGCTTGCACCTCACTCCTGAGTTCGCCCAGCTCGGTAGCCAGACGCAGCATCTCGGCCTTCAGCGCTGCCAACTCGCTGGGTGCGACGCCGCTGTCGGCCGCGGCGGCATAGCCACCGGCGGCCATCACCGGCAAGACCGGCTCGCCGCTCAGCAGATGCGCCCAGCGCGCCTCCCGCTCGCCGGGCATGCGCGGCAGCTTGACCACGCGTGGCGGCGGCTTGCTGGCCAACTCGTCGAGGAAAGCATCGACCGACGAGATGTCCGCGAAGCGGTGCAGCCGCTCGGTGTTCAGCCGCAGCTCCGCCGCCGTCTGTGGCCCGCGCAACAGCAGCGTGGCGAGCAGCGCCACCGACTGGCTGGGCACGCCCAGCACACGGCCCATGTTGTGCTCGTAGCGCG
>DATHWJ010000588.1:0-4442 GCA_035460745.1 Ideonella sp.
CACGACGCGGCGCGAGCGCCCGGCCGGCAAGCGCTGGCGCAGCGCCACCAGCTCGCATTCGCGCCGAGCGCGCAAGCGGCGCTGCACGGCCTGCGCCGCCACCCGGGCGCGCCACGCGAGGCGCTGGTGCTGGCCGAGTCCAGCCGCCTGCTGCATGCGGCCGGCGAGGCGGCCTGCGTCGCGGCGCTGTTCACATCGAGCCGCTGCTTCGTCGACGCGCAGGCCACGCTGCAGGCCCTGCAGGCGCATGCCGGCGAGGCCGACCTGATCCACCTGGCCTGCCATGCCCAGTTCCGCAGCGACAACCCCAGCTTCTCGGCGCTGCACCTGCACGACGGCGCGCTGAGCGCCGAGCTGGCCGAGACGCTGCGGCTGCGGCCCGGCATGGTGGTGTTGAGCGGCTGCGAAACGGGGTTGGCGGGGGGTGGTGGCGGCGACGAGATGGTGGGCCTGGTGCGGGCCTTCCTGGTGGCCGGCGCCGCCCGGGTGCTGGCCAGCCTGTGGCCGGTCGACGACGCGGTGACGCGGCTGTTCATGCAGGCCTTCTACGGCGCGCTGCGCCAGGGCCGCGCGCCGGCCGAGGCGCTCGGCAGCGCCCAGGCGGCCGTGATGCGGCAGCACCCGCACCCCTTCCACTGGGCCGCCTTCGCGCTCTACGGCGGCTGGTAGGCCCCGGGGGCGACAATGGTGGCCGCGTCGCTTCTCGCGCTGGCACCGCCGCGGCGATGTATCAGCCACGCGGCCGGCTGCTCTGTCACGCGCCCTCCGCTCACGGACACCTTCACATGAAGCCCCGCACGCCCTCCTCCCACGACCCGTTGCGCCGCGCGCTGGCAGCAGCCGCCGCCACGCTCGGCCTGGCCTCGCCCGGCCTCAGCACCGCCAGGCCCCCACCCGACCCGCAGGTGGCCGGCAACATGCTGCTGCGCCTGAGCAGCACGGCCGCGCTCTCGCCGCTGCTGGCCAGGTACCAGCTCAGCCTGGTCAGCCAGTTCGGTGCAAGGCCGATCTACCGGGTGCAGGTGGCGGCAGGCGCTGACGTGGACAGCACCGTCGAAGCGCTCTCGCTGGAGCCCGAGGTGGTGACCGCCGAGCCCAACTTCGTGCACAGCGCACCCGAGGCCCGCAAGAACGTGGTCTGGGCCATAGGCACGGCGGCCGAGTACACCGCGCAATGGGCGCCGCAGGCGATGCGGTTGCCGGAGGCGCAGCTCACCAGCAAGGGCGCCGGCGTGCGCGTCGCGGTGCTGGACACCGGCGTGGACGCCAGCCACCCGGCGCTGGCCGGCAAGCTGCTGCCCGGCCGCGACTTTGTCGACGGCGACAACGACCCGGCCGAGACCGGCAGCACCGCGGACGCCGGCTTCGGCCACGGCACCCACGTCGCCGGTCTGGTCGCGTTGGCCGCGCCGGAGGCGAAGATCGTGCCGCTGCGCGTGCTGGACGCCCAGGGCAGCGGCGACATCTGGGTGCTGGCACAGGCCCTGCTCTACGCCATCGACCCCGACGGCAACCCCGCCACCAACGACGGCGCGCAGGTGGTGAACCTGAGCATGGGCACCTTGGAGCGCACCCGCATCCTGGACACCGTGATGCAACTGGCCGCCTGCAGCATGCCCGACCTGCGCGACCCCGCCAACCTGCTGACCGACCCCGGCTACGACGGCGACAAGCGCCGCTGCTCGGCCTTCAGCGGCGCCGTCATCGTCGCCGCGGCGGGCAATGGCGGCAACCGCTCCGAGAAGCAGTACCCGGCCGCCGAGGGCGTCTACGGCCTGCTGCCCATGGGCGCCAGCGCGCAGAACGAGCGCATGGCCGCCTTCAGCAACCGCGGCTCCTGGGTCGACGTGGCCGCGCCCGGCGACCGCGTCACCAGCAGCGTGCCCGGCGGTGGCTACGGCACCTGGAGCGGCACCTCGATGGCCTCGCCGCTGGCGGCCGGCGCCGCGGCACTGCTACGCGCCCGCTTCCCGAAGATGAAGCCGGTGGACGTGGCCAAGCGCATCGAGCAAAACGGCGCCCGGCTCTGCGGCGACACCAACATCGTGCAGGTCGATGCCGCCGCGGCGCTGAAGGACCGCGAGCCGCCCGACCTGGACTGCCGCTGAGGCGGCCTCGCTCCACGGCAAGAGCCGGTGCGCGCAGAGCGGCACCGGCTCTTTTTCTTGGGGTTTATGGGAGCGACAGGTATCTGGGCCGCACCCGCCTGCTCTGTGGCATGCACTGGCTGCAGCCGGTGATCGCCGCAGTTCACCACCCATTCAACGAGACAGGACACTCCCATGAAAATCAACCAAGCCCTCGCCCATGCCCTGGCCACAGCCGCCCTCGCCAGCTTCAGCCTCGGCGCCGCCGCCCAGAGCCTGGAAGTGAAATGCGAAACCCGCTCCGACCGCTCCAAGGCCTCGGTCGATGGCAGGAACCTCGCTTCGGGCAACTACAGCGCCGTGCTGGTGTCGGGCCCCAACACGGCCCAGAGCCCTTATGAAGCCACCCGCGGCGACGAGGCGGAGTTCGACTTCGACAGCAACCGCCGCGACATCCGCCAGGGCGCCACCGCCATCGACCAGGACTTCATCGTCAACAACCGCGCCACCGGCCGTCTGCTCGATGCCGCTGGCAACGTGGTCGCGCAGCGCAGCGTGAAGTGCCGCAGGAATTGAAGCCAAGGCCCGAACTGAGGCCCGAACCAGGGCCAGATCCATCCACCGCAGCCGGGGACAATGCTGTGGATAAGCGCTTCACCGACGCAAAAGGTCCTTGCCCCACAAGGGTTTGCCCTGGATTGCTCAAGAAAGAGGCAAGCGTGCGCTGAAGCCGGCCCTGGGCGGTGCGGCAGCGGCGGTCCGTATCATGGTCCGCATGAATGCTCCCCACCGCCCTTTGCTCCGCGTCTTCTTCACCGGCCTGCTGGCGGCGCTGCCGCTGGCCGCCACCGTCGCGATCTTCGTCTGGGTCATACAGCTGCTGCTGAACTGGCTGGGGCCGTCGTCCATCTTCGGCCACATCCTGATCGCGCTGGGCCTGGGCGTCGCGGGCTCGGAGGTGGTCGGCTACCTGCTGGGGCTGTGCGTGCTGGCCGGCCTGATCTTCGGGCTGGGGCTGCTGGTGGAGGCCGGCCTGCAGCGCGGCATGGCCTCGCTGCTCACCACCGTCGTGCAGCGCATCCCGCTGGTCCGCACGGTCTACGACCTGGTGCACAAGCTGGTGGCCTTGTTCGGCAAGAGCGACGGCAACGGGCTGAAGTCGATGAGCCCGGTGTGGTGCTACTTCGGCGGGCCCGGCGGCGCGGCGGCCCTGGCCCTGCTAGGCAGCCCCGACCCGGTGCTGCTGAACGGCGAGCCCTACCTCGCGGTGCTGATCCCGACTTCGCCGGTACCGGTGGGCGGCGGGCTGCTGTACGTGCCGCAGGCCTGGGTCACGCCGGCCGACGTCGGCATCGAGGGCGTCACCAGCATCTATGTCTCTATGGGGCTGACGAGCGGCCAGCACCTGGGCCGCGGCCGCGTCGCCGCCGACCCGGCCGTCTGAAGCGCCTCCTTCCCTTTTCTCGCTCCCAGCCGCCGCCCGACCATGGACGCTGCCGCCGTCAAGCGCTACCTGCCTTGGGTCGTCGCGACGGCCTTGTTCATGGAGCAGCTCGACTCCACCATCGTCAACACCGCGATCCCGGCGATGGCGGCCAGCCTGCAGGTCACGCCGTTGAGCCTGAAAGCGGTGGTCACCAGCTACATCCTGAGCCTCGCGGTGGGCATCCCGGTGAGCGGTTGGATGGCCGACCGCTTCGGCACGCGGCGGGTCTTCATGGCGGCGGTGGCGGTCTTCACGCTCTCGTCGGTGCTCTGCGGCCTGGCGCTGAACGCGCCCATGCTGGTGGCCGCGCGCATCCTGCAGGGCCTGGGCGCCGCGATGATGACACCGGTCGGCCGGCTCGCGATCGTGCGCACCTTCTCCAAGGGCGAGCTGCTGGCAGCGATGAACTTCGTCATCATCCCGGCGCTGATCGGCCCGCTGCTGGGCCCGACGGTCGGCGGCCTGATCGTGCACTGGCTGTCGTGGCGCGAGATCTTCTTCGTCAACGTGCCGGTGGGCCTGGTGGCGCTGTGGCTGATCCACCGCCACATGCCCGACTACCGCGGCGACTCGCCCCGACCGCTGGACGTGATCGGGCTGGCGCTGTTCGGCTCGGGCGCCGCGCTGCTGTCGTGGCTGCTGGAGATCTTCGGCGAGCACCGGCTGGACGCCACCGCGGCCGGCGTGCTGTTCGTGCCGGGCGTGGGCCTGCTGGCGGCCTATGCCTGGCATGCTCGCGAGGCGGCGCACCCGCTGCTGCGGCTGGAGCTGTTCAGGCTGCGCACCTTCCGCGTCGCGGTGGTGGGCGGCTTCATCACCCGCCTGGGCATAGGCGGCCTGCCCTTCCTGCTGCCGCTGCTCTACAAGCT
>DATHWJ010000589.1:0-38644 GCA_035460745.1 Ideonella sp.
GCGGCTGATGCAGCTGGCCGAGAAGTTCGGCCTGCCGGTGTTCACCTTCGTCGACACGCCCGGCGCCTACCCCGGCATCGGCGCCGAGGAGCGCGGCCAGTCGGAGGCCATCGGCCGCAACATCTTCGAGATGGCGCAGCTCGAAGTGCCCATCATCACCACCATCATCGGCGAGGGCGGCTCGGGGGGCGCGCTGGCGATCAGCGTCGGCGACCAGGTGCTGATGCTGCAGTTCTCGGTCTACTCGGTGATCTCGCCCGAAGGCTGCGCCTCCATCCTCTGGAAGACCTCGGAGCGCGCCGCCGACGCGGCCGACGCGCTGGGCATCACCGCGCACCGGCTGAAGGCGCTGGGCCTGATCGACAAGATCGTCAACGAGCCGGTCGGCGGCGCCCACCGCGAGCCCAAGCAGATGGCGGTGCAGCTCAAGCGCGGCCTGGTCGATGCGCTGCGCCAGGTCTCCGACCTGGCCGTGCCCGAGCTGCTGGAGCGCCGCTACCAGCGCTTGAAGTCCTACGGGCGCTTCACCGACACCACTGCGCGCTGAGCGCGGCGCCGCCACGATGGCAACGCCGGTGGTGGCGGTGGCGACCAGCGGCGGCCGCGACTCCACCGCGCTGCTGCACGCCACCGCCCGAAGCGCCGCCGCGCTGGGCCTGCGGGTCGCCGCGCTGCATGTGCACCACGGGCTGAACCCGCACGCCGACGACTGGCTGGATCACGTTCGCCGGCAGTGCGCCCGCTGGCAGCGCGCCGGCCTGCCGGTCGAGTTCGATGCACGCCGGCTGCAAGCCGGCCCGGCCGCCGGCCAGAGCATCGAGGCCTGGGCTCGACGGGCCCGCTATCAGGCGCTCGCCGAGATGGCACACGAGGCCGGGGCCGGCTGCGTGCTGCTGGCGCACCACCGCCGCGATCAGGCCGAGACGGTGCTGCTGCAGCTGCTGCGCGGCGGCGGGCCGGCCGGCCTGGCTGCCATGCCGCGCGAGGCCGAGCGCGACGGCCTGCTGTGGCTGCGGCCCTGGCTGGCGCAGCCCGGCGAGGCCATCGTCGCCTACGTGCGCCGCTGGCGCCTGCGGCACATCGAAGACGACAGCAACAGCGACACGCGCTTCGCCCGCAACCGCCTGCGCCACGAGCTCTGGCCGGCCTTGCTCGGCGCTTTCCCGGACGCGGAGCACGCGCTGGGCCAGGCGGCGCGGCAGGCGGCGCTGGCGGCCGAGCTGATCGACGAGATCGCCGCGCAGGACTTGCCGCAGGTCTGCGAGGCCGCTGCGGGGCAGCCCGCGGACACGCCCGCGCCGCTGGCCGTGGCGCGCTGGCTGCTGCTCTCGCCAGCCCGGCGCACCGGTGTGCTGCGCGCCTGGCTGAGGCCGGTGCTGCTGGAGGGCGTGCCCGACAGCCTGCTGACACGGCTGGCCGACGAGCTGCCGGCCAGCCGCACGGCCCGCTGGCCGCTGCAGCCCGGCCTGGAGCTGCGCCTTTACCGTGGCCTGCTGCGCTGTGGCGCGGTGAGACCGGCTGCCGAGCCCGCCGCGCCGGCCGAGGCTCCGCCGATGCCGCTCGACCTCAGCCGGCCGGGCCGCTACCCGCTGCCAGCCTGGCACGGCGTGCTGGAGGTGCAAGCGGTGGCGCAGGGCGGGCTGGCGTGCTCGGCGCTGCGCGGCGCCAGCCTGCGCACCCGGCAAGGTGGTGAGCGCTTTCAGGCCGCACCGCGCAGCACGCCGCGCAGCCTGAAAAAGCAGTACCAGGCCGCGGCCGTGCCGTCCTGGCAGCGCGAAGGCCCGCTGGTGTGGCGGGGCGAGGAGCTGCTGTTCGTGCCCGGCCTGGGCCTGGATGCCCGCCGCCTGGCGCCGGCCGGCACGCCACAATGCCGCCTGGCGTGGTGGCCCGGCGTGGCGGCCTGACCACATTTGGTGCCTCCGCGACGCTAAAATGCCGGGTTTGCACCGAGACGCCGCACGGCGCCGGCTGCAACCGCTTCGCAGTTCCCACCACAAAGCCATGGCACTGATCGTCCACAAATACGGCGGCACCTCGATGGGGTCGACCGAGCGCATCCGCAACGTCGCCAAACGGGTCGCCAAATGGGCCCGCGCCGGCCACCAGATGATCGTCGTGCCCTCGGCGATGAGCGGCGAGACCAACCGCCTGCTGGGCCTGGCCAAGGAGGTCTCGCCGGCCAAGCAGACGCCCGCGATGCTGCGCGAGCTCGACATGATCGCCTGCACCGGCGAGCAGGTCTCGGTCGGCCTGCTGTCGCTCGCGCTGCAGGCCGAGGGCATGGAGGCCGTCAGCTACAACGGCTGGCAAGTGCCGATCAAGACCGACTCGTCCTACACCAAGGCCCGCATCCAGAGCATCGACGACCTGCGCGTGCGTGCCGACCTCGCTGCCGGTAAGGTGGTGGTCATCGCCGGCTTCCAGGGCGTGGACGAAGACAGCCACATCACCACGCTGGGCCGAGGCGGCTCCGACACCTCGGCCGTGGCGATCGCCGCCGCGATGAAGGCCGACGAGTGCCTGATCTACACCGATGTCGATGGCGTCTACACCACCGACCCGCGCATCGTGCCCGAGGCGCGCCGGCTGCACACCATCAGCTTCGAGGAGATGCTGGAGATGGCCAGCCTGGGCTCCAAGGTGCTGCAGATCCGCTCGGTCGAGTTCGCCGGCAAGTACCGCGTGCCGCTGCGTGTGCTCTCCAGCTTCACCCCCTGGGACATAGCTCTCGACGAAGAAGCCAAGTCGGGCACCCTGATCACTTTCGAGGAAGACGAAAAAATGGAACAAGCCGTTGTCTCGGGCATCGCCTTCAACCGCGACGAAGCCAAGGTGACCGTGCTGGGCGTGCCCGACAAGCCCGGCATCGCCTACCAGATCCTGGGTGACGTGGCCGCGGCCAACATCGACGTCGACGTGATCATCCAGAACGTCGCGCGCGACGGCAAGACCGACTTCTCCTTCACCGTGCACCGCAACGACTACCCGCGCACGATGGAACTGCTGAAGAGCAAGGTCCAGCCCGCCACCGGCGCCGAGCAGGTGCTGGGCGACCCCAAGATCTGCAAGGTCAGCATCGTCGGCATCGGCATGCGCAGCCACGTCGGCGTGGCCTGCAAGATGTTCCGCTCGCTCAGCGAAGAGGGCATCAACATCCAGATGATCAGCACCAGCGAGATCAAGACCTCGGTCGTGATCGACGAGAAGTACATGGAGCTCGCGGTGCGCGCGCTGCACAAGGCCTTCGATCTTGACGATCCGAATGCAGTGGTTGCCGAAAACGACGATTGATCGGGTTAGAATGCCCGTCTGGCCCAGGAGACGTGACCGAGTGGCCGAAGGTGCTCCCCTGCTAAGGGAGTATGGGGCTTAAAACTCCATCAAGGGTTCGAATCCCTTCGTCTCCGCCAGTAGATGGTTCAGGAAGCTTCGGCAACGTCCGACCGACCTGCGAAAAGCCCCGCTAGCCGGGGCTTTTTCGTTGGCGGAAGCGAAGGACCGCGGCGACCCTGAAGGCGCCCGTTTTCCCTGCGCCGGCGAAGCGGATGAACGCGCCCGTTCAGTCCGCGACCTGCGTCCGCGCCTGCTCGGCGCACTCGAAGATGTGCGGCGCCAGCCCGCGCTTCCTCAGTGCGTCGCCGAGTTTCATGCGCAGAAAGCTGCTCGCGGTGTAGCGCGACACGACGGCGTACAGGCGCTCCTCGAGATCCTGGACCATCGCCGTGTAGGCATCGAGCGTGTCCGGAAAGATGCTGAAGTTGTCGTAGTTGACGATCGCCTGGACGCGTCGGCCGAGCGGCTCCACGAGCCGCACCACCTCGGCCCGTATCGCCTCCACGTCGGCCAGGCTCTTCACGGTGTGGCCCTCGAAGTTGATGAACAGCGTGTTCTGTTGCGGGTCGTAGGCGAAGCGCTCCGGCAGCGGCAATCGCAGCATGCGCTCGCGCAGGCCCATGGCGCCGGGGCGGAAGATGGCGGCCTCCATCAGCACCGGGGGCGCCTTGATCAGCGGCGCGAACGCCATGCGGTCGAGGATGTCGCGGCGCAGGTCGACGCCGGGTGCGATCTCGATCAGCTCCAGCCCCTCGGCGCACAGGCGAAAGACGCAGCGTTCGGTCACGTACAGCACGCGCTGGCCTCGCCGCACGGCTTCGCCGCCGCTGAAGCTGCGATGCTCCACCTCGCGCACCAGCTTGGCGACCATGCCCTCTTCGAGGATGCGCAGCTCGCCGTGCTCCACCGCGATGCGCAGGCGCCCGGCGTTGAACGTGCCGACGAAGACGACCTTCTTCGCGTTCTGGCTGATGTTGATGAACCCGCCCGCGCCAGCGAGCTTCGGGCCGAACTTGCTGACGTTCAGGTTGCCCTGCGCGTCGGCCTGCGCCAGGCCAAGGAAGGCGATGTCGAGCCCGCCGCCGTCGTAGAAGTCGAACTGGTAGGGCTGGTCGATGACCGCTTGGGCGTTGGTGGCTGCGCCGAAGTTCAGGCCGCCGGCGGGCACGCCGCCGATCACGCCGGGTTCGGCGGTGAGCGTCATCAGGTCGACGATCTTCTCTTCGTGAGCCACCGCGGCGATGCCTTCGGGCATGCCGATCCCGAGGTTGACGACGCTGTTGGCATCGAGCTCGAGTGCGGCGCGGCGCGCGATGATCTTGCGTTCGTCGAGCGACATCGCGACACCCTGCGCGGTGCCCGACAGCGGCACGCGCAGCTCGCCGCTGAAGGCCGGGCTGTAGGGTTCGCTGAAGGTCTGCCAGTGGTTCTCGGGCCGGGCCACCACGACGCAGTCGACCAGCACGCCCGGCACCTTGACCTGGCGCGGCGGCAGCGCACCCCGCTCGGCCAGGCGCTCCACCTGCACGATCACGATGCCGCCCGAATTGCGCGCGGCCATCGCGATCGCCAGCGCTTCCAGCGTGAGCGCCTCCCTCTCCATCGTGATGTTGCCGTCGGGGTCGGCGGTGGTGCCGCGGATGATGCCCACGTGGATGGGGAAGGCCTTGTAGAACAGGTACTCCTCGCCGTCGATCGGCATCAGCCGAACCAGCTCCTGCGTGGTGCGCTCGTTGAGCTTGCCGCCGCCGAAGCGCGGATCGACGAAGGTGTCCAGCCCGACGCGCGACAGGTGCCCCGGCCGGCCGGCGGCGATGTCGCGGAACAGGTGCGAGATCACCCCTTGCGGCAGGTTGTAAGCCTCGATCCGGCCCGCGACCGCGAGCTGCTGCAGCTTTGGGCACAAGCCCCAGTGGCCGCCGATCACGCGCTTGACCAGGCCTTCATGGGCGAGGTGGTTCAGCCCCTTGTCCTTGCCATCGCCCTGGCCGGCCGCGTAGACCAGCGTGAGGTTGCGCGGCTTGCCGGTGGAGGGCGCGAAGGCGTCGTCGCTCTGCAGGTACAGCGCTTCGAGCGCCAGCGCGATCTCCTCGGCGAAGCCGATGCCCACGAAGCCGCCGGTGGCGACGGTGTCGCCATCGCGGATCAGGCGCACCGCGTCGTGTGCCGAGACGATCTTGCCGTGCTGCATCTGGGTGAGCGCGGCGAGCTGTGGATGGTGGCTGTGCATGGCGGGCTCCGGCAGGGATCGGTTCAGCAAGTCGGTTCAGCAAATCGGTTCAGCGAAACGGCTCTTCGCGGATCAGGCGCTTGGCGTCGTCGATCACATCGACCGGCGGGTTCCGGCTGCGTCGGATGATGCGCTCGGCCGTGCCGTCTGCCTGCATCGCGGCCCAGGCGTCCTGCCAGGGCTTGGCGTCGGCATCGGAGAGGCTCTTCGAGGCCGCCAGCCAGAGTTCGGACTGGCGTATCACCTGGCCGAACTGCAGCACGTCGAGATTGCCGCGCACTTCGCGCACCGCGTGCACCACCATCGACCGCGGCGCCACCCAGGCATCGATCGCCCGGTCCTTGAGACGCTTGGCGTTCATCCATTCCTCGGGCTGCGGCATGACGCGCGTGAAGCCGAGGCTCTTCACCAGCGCCTCGGCGCCCGAGCGCTGCAGCACGCCCACCGGCCGGTCGCGCACCTTCGACAGGTCGGAGACGTCCACGCCCGGCGATCCGACGAGCACCAGGTCGTCGTCGAGCAGATGCAGCAGCCAGCGGTACCTGTCTTGGCGCTCCGGCGAGCGCGTGATGGCGAGGATGCCGATGTTGGGCTCGCTCTGCGCGATCTCCTGAGCGCGGTACCACGGCAGGTACTCGATGCGGCCCGGGTGGCCGACGCGCCGCGCTGCCTCGGCAACGAGGTCGTGGATCACGCCGTGCCCCGGGCCCGGCTGTTCGGAGACCGAGGCCGACGGCACTTGGTAGGTGTAGGGCGGCAGCTCGGCGGCGAGCAGGCGCAGCGGCTGCGCGTGCGCCGGCGTGGCGGCGGCCGCGAGGCACGCCATCAGCCAGCCCAGCGCGGATCGAAGCAGGCTCATCATGGTCAGAACACCCCGACGGTCAGGTACAGGCCCAGCACCAGCAGGCTGGCCGAAAGGGCGGTCAGGCTGCCGACGACGAAGAGATCGAAATACGACTGCTTGTGCGTCAGTCCGCAGATCGCCAGCAGTGTGATCACGGCACCGTTGTGCGGCAGGATGTCCATCGCGGCCGAGCCCATCGCGGCGATCCGGTGCATGATCTCCGGGTTGATCCTGGCAGCCTCGGCGGCATGCGCGTAGTACTCGCCCATCGCGCCGAGCGCGAGGCTCATGCCGCCGGAGGCCGAGCCCGTCATCGCGGCCAGCACCGTCACCACCAGCCACAGGCTGACCACCGGATCGGAGGCGACGGCCTTCAGCCCTTCGCGCACCACCGCGAAGGCCGCCAACGCGGCGATGACCGCGCCGTAACCCACCTCGGAAGCGGTGTTCGCCATCGGCAGCAGCGATCCCAGCGTGCCCTTGTTGAACGCATCGCGCAGATCGGCGATGCGCGAGCGATTGGCCAGCACGATCACGACGATGGCGCCGGCCATCGCACCGATGATGGCCCAGATCGCCAGCACTTTCTTCAGCTCGATGTTCTTGAATTTCGCGGTGGCGAGGTAGCCGTGGTCGAAGGCCGGGATCACGAACTTGGACAGCGCGAAGTTCAGCACCATCACGACCAGGATGGGCAGCAGCGCGAGGAAGAACGGCGGCAGCTTCGATGCATCCACCGCGGCGAGATCCTCCTTGTGTTCGCCGTAGCCTTCCCCGGAACGCGCCGCGGCGTGGGCGCGGCGCGAGAGCCACAACATGCCGACGGCGAACATGAAGGCCGATGCGATCAGGCCCATGCCGGGCGCGGCGTAGATCGTCGTCTGGAAGAACGGGATCGGGATCGCGTTCTGGATCGCCGGCGTCCCGGGCAGGGCCACCATCGTGAAGGTGAAGCTGCCCAGCCCGATCGCGGCGGGGATCAGGCGCTTGGGGATCCTGGCCTCGCGAAACAGCGAGGCCGCGATCGGAAACACCGAGAACGCCACCACGAACAGCGACACGCCGCCATAGGTCAGCAAGGCGCACGCGAGCACGACCGCCAGGATCGCGCGTTCGCCCCCGACCCATTCGACGATCCGGTGCGCGATGGCCCGGGCCGAGCCGGACTCGTCCATCAGCTTGCCGAACACCGCGCCGAGCATGAAGAGCGGAAAGTAGGTCGCGAAATAGGTGCCCAGCGCCGGCATGTAGATCTGCGTGTAGCTCGCCATCAGCGGCAGGTCCCCCCAGTTGAAGAGGATGGCCACCGCGGCGCAGATCGGCGCCACGAAGATGACGTTCCAGCCGCGCTGGGCCAGGAAGATGAGCAAAGCGAGTGAGGCAAAGATGCCGAGGATGCCGAGCATGGGATCGAGACTCCTGGAGCGGTGATGAACATGCTCGCATTGCGAAGTGCGTGCCAGCGTGAAGACGGCGTCATCTGTCGTGGTTAACCCTGGTTTTTGAGCCGTTCGGTGCGTGCTTCGGCGCACGCACGAAGACCGGCTGTCAGCCAACAGGCACAGCGGTGTCAAGCAGCGCGTACAGTTGTACCGAAGACGGCGATACGCCGCACAAGGAGACAAGGCCGATGGCCCTACCTGCACCACTCGCGCAGCGCGCGCAGCCGAACGCCTGGCCGAGCACCTTGCTCGGCCACAGCGGCGAATCGATACGCGAGGTGGCGATGCGGTCGCTGTTCGATCGCCTCGAAGGGCTTTGCGAGGGCGCCGTCGCGGTGGACATGGACGCCCGGGTGGTCTGGATCAACGAGAAGTACGCGCGCAAGGTCGGCCTGCCGAACGCCGATGCGGCGCTGGGCCGCGCGATCGAGGAGATCATTCCGAACAGCCAGCTGCGCGAGGTGGCGTGCAGCGGCGTGCCCATCGTGCTCGACGTGATGGACCTGGGCGACGAGCACATGGTCGTCACCCGCATGCCGCTGCGCGACGGCGCGGGCCGCGGGGTCGGCGCGATCGGGTTCGTGCTGTACAACCGTATCGAAGGCCTGAAGCCCTTGATGGCGAAGGTGGCGCAGCTGCAGGCCCGCCTGAAAGCGGCCGAGCGTGAGCTGGCCGACAGCCGCAGGGCGAAGTACAGCCTCGCGTCGTTCCTCGGCATGTCGCCTGCCGCGAGCGAGATCAAGCGCCAGGCGCGCCGCGCCGCGCAGCTCGACGGCACGGTGTTGCTGATCGGCGAAACCGGCACCGGCAAGGAGCTGCTGGCGCACGCGATCCACAACGTGTCGCCACGCGCCCAGCACCCCTTCATCAGCGTGAACGCGGCGGCCATTCCCGAGGCGTTGCTGGAGGCCGAGCTGTTCGGCGCCGCGCCGGGGGCCTACACGGGCGCCGACCGGCGCGGACGCGACGGCAAGTTCAAGCTCGCCGACGGCGGCACGCTGTTCCTCGACGAGGTGGGCGACATGCCGCTGTCGCTGCAGGCCAAGCTGCTGCGGGTCTTGCAGGAGCACGAGATCGAGCCGCTGGGTGCGAACCGGCTGCTGCGGCTGGACGTGCGCGTGATCGCCGCCACCAGTCAGGATCTCGACGCGCGCGTGGCCGACGGGCGCTTCCGCGCCGATCTGTATTACCGCCTGAACGTGCTCACGCTCGCCTTGCCGCCGCTGCGCGAGCGCCTGGAAGATCTGCCGCTGCTGGTGGAGCGCCTGCTGGAGGACATCGGGCTGCGGCTCGGCCAGTCGATAGAGATCGATCCGCCGGCCCTGCAGGCGCTCGCGCGCCACGCCTGGCCCGGCAACGTGCGCGAACTGGGCAACATGCTCGAGCGGACGCTGCTGCACCATGAGACGACGCGCTTGACCGCGCAGCAGGTCTGCAGCGTGCTGCCGGCGGCGGCGAAGGCGATGGCGGCGGAGCCGGTCGCGTGCATCCCCGGCGGCGTCGAGCCGGCCGCCACGCTCGGCGCCGCGACGCCGTCCGCGCCTTTGGCCGCACCCGCTGCGGTCGAGTCGCTGGCCGCTGCGATCGCGGCAGCGGAACACAACGCGATCGCCGCCGCCCTGCAAGCGGCCGATGGCAACAAGACGGCCACCGCGCGGGCCCTCGGCATCTCTCGGGCGGCGCTTTATCAGAAGCTGGACGCGCTCGGCCTGCGTTGATCTGCTGACCAACCCGCCGGATCGGCCGCGGGCGGCCTGTGTGCCGACCCGCTCACAGCGCGTGCGTGACCAGCTCGAAGTCCGGATCCTCGGCGAAGCGCTTGATCTTGAAGCCCAGCGTCTTCACCAGCTTGAGCATGTTGGTGTTGCTGGCCAGCACCAGGCCCTCGATCTCGGCCAGGCCCTTGTCGCGCGCCACGTCCATGATGCTTTCCATCAGGCGCGAGCCCATGCCCTTGCCCTTCAGCTGGTCGTCCACCAGCAGCGAGAACTCGCAGCTCGACTGGTCGGGGTTGGTGATGTAGCGCGAGACGCCGACGATGCGCTCCGCCTCGCTGATCTCGCCCTCGGCCGTGACATGGCGGTCCTTCAGCACCGCCACCAGCGCCATCTCGCGGTCGTAGTCGATCAGCGTGAAGCGGGCGAGCATGGAGGGCGGCAGCTCCCTGAACGACGACACGAAGCGGAAGTGCCGGCTCTCCGGCGAGATCCGCTGCACCAGCCCCTGCAGCATCTGCGCGTCGTCGGGCCGTATCGGCCTGACGATGTAGCTGCCGCCGCCGGGCAGCGGCAAGACCTGCTCGTAGCGCGTCGGGTAGGGCAGGATGGCCAGGTGGCCGTAGCCGTTGGCGGGCCCGGCGCCGGGCTGCACCAGTCCGTCGATCGCGATGCGGGCGTCCACCGCAACCGCGCCCGACTCGTCGACGATGATGGGGTTGATGTCCATCTCGCGCAGCTGGGGCAGCGCGCAGACCATGTCCGAGACGCGCAGCAGCACGTGCTCCAGGCACTCCAGGTCCACGCCGCTGGCGCCGCGCCATTCGCCCAGCGTCTCGGCCACCCGCGAGCGCTCGATCAGGCGCCGCGCCAGGAACTGGTTCAGCGGCGGCAGCTCCATCGCGCGGTCGTCGATCAGCTCGATCATCACGCCGCCCGCGCCGAACACGATCACCGGGCCGAAGGGGTCGTCGGTGACCACGCCTATCGAGACCTCGCGGCCGCGCCGGGCCGGCGCCATCTTCTGCACCGTCACGCCGTCGATGCGCGCGGCGGGCATCAGGTGGCTGACGCGCTCCATCATGTCGTTGTAGGTGTCGCGTGCGCTGGCACCGCTCATGATGTTGAGCGCCACGCCCTGCACGTCGGACTTGTGGCTGATGTCGGCCGAGGCTATCTTCAGCGCCACCGGGAAGCCGAGCTGGGTGGCGATCATCATCGCCTCGTTGGCGCTGCGCGCCAGGATGGTCTGGGTCACCGGGATGTGGAAGGCCGACAGCAGCGTCTTCGACTCCATCTCGGTCAGCACCCGGCGGCGCTCCGCCAGCACGCTCTCTATCACCAGGCGGGCGGCTTCGATGTCGGGCTTGGAGAGCGTGGACAGCGGCGGCGGGGTCTGCTGCAGCAGGCGCTGGTTCTGGTAGAAGGTGGCAATGTTGCCAAAAGCGCCGACCGCCGCCTCCGGCGTGCGAAAGGTGGGGATCTCCGCGTCGTTGAGCAGCGTGCGCGCCGCACCCACCGAGGCGTCGCCCATCCAGCACGAGAGCAGCGGCTTGCCGACCGAGGGCTTGATGGCCACCAGGGCGCGCGCCACCTCGGCCGCGTCGGTGCCCGGCTTGGGCGAGTAGATCGCCAGCACGCCGTCGACGGTGCTGTCCTGGTCGGCGGCGCGGATGGCGGCGGTGTAGTGCTCGGGGCTGCCGTCCTCGGAGAGGTCGATCAGGTCCGACAGGGAGCTGCAGGCCGGCAGCAGCGGGGCCAGGGTCGCGGCCGAGGCGGCCGAGAGCTTGCCGAGCTCAAGTGCGATCTCGTTGACCCAGTCGGCCGCGAGCACGCCGGGCCCGCCGCCGTTGGTGACGATGGCCAGGCGCTTGCCCACCGGGCGGTAGCGCGAGGCCAGGCACTTGGCGGCCGAGAAGAGCTCCACGAAGGAGCGCACCCGCACCGCGCCGGCGCGCCGCAGCGCGGCGTCGAAGACCTCGTCGCTGCCGACCGTGGCGCCGCTGTGCGTGTGGGCCGCCTCGTTGCCCGCCGGCTTGCGGCCGGCCTTCAGCACCACCACCGGCTTGGCGCTGGCCGCCGAGCGCAGCGAGCTGATGAAGCGGCGTGCGCTGCCTATGCCCTCGAGGTAGACGATGATGCTCTGGGTCCTGGGGTCGTTGGCGAGGAAGTCCAGCACCTGCGCGATGTCGACCGCGGTGTTCGGCCCCAGCGAGACCACGGACGAGAAGCCGACTGCGTTCTCGCGCGCCCAGTCGAGCATCGAGGCGGTCAAGGCCCCGGATTGCGAGACCAGCGCGAGCGAGCCGGACATGGCCAGCGGGCCGGCGGCGCTGGCGTTGAGCTGCAGCGGCGGGCGCTGGAAGCCCAGGCAGTTCGGACCCAGCAGCAGCACGCCTTCGCGGTGCGCGATCTTCTTGAGCTCCGCCGCGTGCTCCGTGCCGATGCCGCTGGAGGCCACCAGCGCCGAGCGGCAGGCCATGCGCCCGGCGACCTCCAGCGCCGCCGCCACGTCGGCCGCCGGCAGCGCGATGATGGCCAGGTCGGCGCGGGCCTGGGCCAGGTCGGCCAGGGTGCCGGAGCTGTTGATGTCGAGGAAGTGCAGGCTGCCGGTGTAGCGCTGGGCGCGCAGCGCCTGGTGCAAGGCCAGCCCCAGCTTGCTCTGGCCACCGGGCTGGCCGGTGAAGGCCACGATCGAGTCGGGGGAGAACAGCGGGCTGAGATAGTGTTTGTCCATGGCCCGCAGTCTGCGCCGATCGGCACCCGCCGTGCGCCCGGCAGCGTGGCCGGGCCGTGCCGGGGCGCCGGCGCCCGGGGAAGCGTGCCGTATGCTCGTGGCATGTTGCAGACCCTCCGAGACCTGTGCGTGCGCTGGGCCGGCGCGGCCGTGCTGTTGGCGGCGGCGGTGTCGCCTTCGCTGGCGCAAGGGCTCACGGTGGCCGCCGACAGCAGCCTCGGCGAAGCGATGGGCGCCGTGGCGCGTGGCTTCGAGGCCGGCCACAAGGGCGTCAGCGTGAAGTTGCTGCTGGGCGCATCGGGTGTGCTGCTGGAGCAGGTCGCGCAGGGCGTGCCGGCCGATGTGCTGGCCAGTGCCGACGCCGAGACCGTGGCGCTGGGGGTGCAGCGGCGCTTGCTGGTGGCCGATCTTCGCGGGGCCTTCGCCTCCAACCATCTGGTGCTGGTGGTGCCGGCGTCGCTGAGCCTGCCGGTGAAGCGGCTGTCCGACCTGGCGCGGCCTGAGGTGGTGCGCATCGCGATGGGACGCGAGGCCAGCGTGCCGGCCGGGCGCTACGCACGCGAGGCGATCAATGCCCAGCGCCTGTGGCCTTCGGTGCAGCGCAAGGTCGTGATCGCCGCAGACCTGCGCGAGGTGCTGGACCTCGTGGCCGGCGGCGATGTCGAGGCGGGCTTCGTCTTCGCCACCGACGTGGCCGCGGTGGCCGGCCGCGTGCGGGTGGTGGAGACGCTGGCCACCACCACGCCCGTGCGCCACTTGGCCAACGTGACGGCCGGCAGCAAGAACCCGGCGCTCGCGCAGGAGTTCATCGCCTACCTTCGCAGCGAACCCGCGCGCGCCTTGCTCAAGGGCCTGGGCTTCGGCGTGCCGTGACCCTGCGCAGCCCTAAGGCCTGCCGGGTGCTTGCGGCGGGGCCAAGACCGATAGGCCGCCGCCTGCGGTAAAGTCCGGCCATGCGGCTGTTGTTCAAGACCTTGCTGATCTGGATCGTCATGCTGGCCATTCCCGCACAGGGCATGGCGGCATCGACCATGCTGCTCTGCGGGCCCAGCCATCACCGCATGCAGCAGGCGATGGGCGAGGCGGAGCACGACGCTCACCAGCACCCCGCGCCGGAGGCGATGGAGGCCTCGCACCACGAGCATGCCTCGTCCCTGGCCGACAGGTCGCCGCACGATGCGAAGCAAGGCGGCCAGCTCGCCGAGCTGGGCAAGTACAAGTGCAGTGCCTGCGCCTCGTGCTGCTCTGCGGCCGCCATCCTGCAGGCGTTCCCGGTGGTCGCCACCGTGGCCACCGTCGCGCAGGCCTTCGTCTCGCCGCTGAGCTCGGTGTTCGCCTTCGTCACCGACGGCCCCGACCGTCCCCCCAGACCCTTCTTCGCCTGAACGGCACTTCGCCGTGCGGCTGGCCGCACGCGCGTCGCTGCCGCCTTGCCATCCGCCCTTGAGGCGTGCCCGCCTGCGCACTGCTGCAGCGGCCGCCGCCTGACGGCTTGGCAGGGCGCCCGGCCCGGCCGCTGACAGCGGACCCGGTCTTCCACGTGTTCATGCGAGGACACCATGACCCATCTCCTTGCCCACAGGCTGTTGCCTGTGGCCCTGCTGGCCGTCTGCGGCGCGACCCAGGCGCAGCCGGCGCCGCCGCCCGAGCGGCCCGACCCCTTGAGCGCCAGCGCCGCCGTGCCGCCGGTGGTCTACGCATCGCCCCTGGCCCGCTACCGGCGCTACGCCGACGAAAAGATCGCCCCCTGGAAGGAGGCCAACGACCAGGTCGGCCGCATCGGCGGATGGCGCAGCTACGCGCGTGAGGCGCAGCAGGCCCGGCCTGCCGAGCCGCCCGCCTCGGCGGCGGCACCGGGCGCTGCAACGGGCGTGTCAGCCCCGCCCGATCCGCACGCCGGGCACGCCAGCCACCCGATGAAATGAAGGAGCCCGCCATGACTTCTTTCCACACGCGGCGAACCCCTTCGCCGCGGCTTCGACCGGCCTCGCGGCTGTTCGCGGCCCTCACCGCCACGGCCGTGCTCTCGGGCTGCGCCTCGTTCAGCGCCGACGGCGGTTTCGGCCGCGTCGAGCAGACCGCCGGGCAGCGGCTGGGCAAGCAGCTCGCGTGGCCAAAAACGGCCGCGGAGCAGGATCTGGTCGCCCAGCGTGTCGCCGAGCTGCTCGCCAGGCCCTTGTCGGCCGACGACGCGGTGCAGATCGCCTTGCTGAACAACCAGGGCCTGCAGGCCAGCTTCCACGAGCTGGGCATCTCCGAGGCCGAACTGGTGCAGGCAGGGCGTCTGGCCAACCCCGGCTTCAGCTTCAGCCGCTTGAAGCGCGGCAGCGAGGTGGAGCTGGAGCGCAGCTTCAGCTTCGACCTGCTGGGCCTGCTGACGATGCCGCTGGCCAGCCGCATTGCCAGGCAGCAGTTCGAGCTGACCCAGGCCAGCGTGGCCATGGAGGTGCTGAGCCTGGCCGCGCGCACCCGCACGGCCTACCTCCAGGCCCTGGCTGCCGAGCAGAGCCTGCGCTACAAGCAGCAGGTGCAGGACACGGCCGAGGCCAGTGCCGAGCTGGCGCGCCGCATGGCGCAGGTGGGCAACTTCAACAAGCTGCAGCAGATGCGCGAGCAGGGCTTTTATGCCGACGCCGCGCTCAACCTGGCACGCGCCAGCCAAGCCCGCGTCGCCGGCCGCGAGAAGCTGGTGCGCCTGCTCGGCCTGTGGGGCGCGCAGACGCAGTTTGCGCTGCCCGATCGCCTGCCGGACTTGCCCAAGGAGGCGCAGGACCAGCCCGACATCGAGCGCCTCGCGATGGCCCAGCGGCTGGACGTGCAGGCCGCCAAGCGCAGCGCCGAGCAGACGGCCGCGCAGCTCGGGCTGACGCGTGCCACCCGCTTCGTCAACGTGCTGGAGCTGGGCGTGGCCCGCAACAGCTCCAACGAGGCGCCCACCCAGCGAGGCGTGGAGATCAGCGTGGAGCTGCCTTTGTTCGACGGCGGCGGCGCCCGCAGCGCGCGCGCCGAGGCGGTCTACCGGCAGGCACTCAACCGCGCGGCCGAGACCGCCATCGACGCGCGCTCCGAGGTGCGGGAAGCCTACGCGGCCTACCGCGCCGCCTACGACATCGCGCGGCACCAGCGCGACGAGGTCGTGCCGCTGCGCCAGCGCATCGCCGAGGAGAACGTGCTTCGCTACAACGGCATGCTGATCGGCGTGTTCGAGCTGCTGGCCGACGCGCGCTCGCAGATCGCCAGCGTGGACGGCTACATCGAGTCGCTGCGCGACTTCTGGCTCGCCCAGGCCGATTTGGACGCGGCGATGCTGGGCCGGCCGGCCACGGCCACCGCCCTCAGCAGCACCGCCAGCAGCGCGGCCGAGCCGGCCGGCGAAGGCCATTGATGAACATGAAGGACACCCCCATGGTTTCACGACGCAGTTTCCTGGGCCGCAGCGGCGCGGTCGCCACCGCCGTCGGCGCCGCCGCGGTGAGCAAGGTGGCGATGGCCGCCGTGCCCGAGCCGGCGATGCAGAGCTCGCCCGACACGATGCCGCCGCTGCTGCCCAGCAGCGGCCGGCCCTACAACCCGGTCGTCACGCTCAACGGCTGGACCTTGCCCTGGCGCATGAACAACGGCGTCAAGGAGTTCCACCTGGTGGCCGAGCCGGTGGTGCGCGAGATGAGCCCCGGCTTCACCGCCCACCTGTGGGGCTACAACGGCCAGAGCCCGGGCCCCACCATCGAGGTGGTGGAGGGCGACCGCGTGCGCATCTTCGTCACCAACAAGCTGCCCGAGCACACCAGCGTGCACTGGCACGGCCAGCGCCTGCCCAACGGCATGGACGGCGTCTCGGGGCTCACCCAGCCCTCGATACAGCCGGGCAAGACCTTCGTCTACGAGTTCATCGCCCGGCGCCCCGGCACCTTCATGTACCACCCGCATGCCGACGAGATGACACAGATGGCGATGGGGATGATGGGCTTCTGGATCACCCACCCCAAGGCGAAGCATCCGCTGATCGCCGAGGTGGACCGCGACTTCGTCTTCCTGCTCAATGCCTACGACATCGATCCCGGTGCCTACACGCCGAAGATCATGACGATGCTGGACTTCAACCTCTGGAGCTGGAACAGCCGCGTCTTCCCCGGCATCGACTCGCTCAACGTGCGCCAGGGCGACCGGGTGCGCATCCGCATCGGCAACCTGACGATGACCAACCACCCCATCCACCTGCACGGCCACGAGTTCCAGGTGACCGGCACCGACGGCGGCCCCACGCCCAAGAGCACCCGCTGGTTCGAGGTGACGACCGACGTGGCGGTGGGCCAGATGCGGCAGATCGAGTTCCTGGCGGACGAGGAGGGCGACTGGGCCTTTCACTGCCACAAGAGCCACCACACGATGAACGCGATGGGCCACGACGTGCCCACCATGATCGGCGTGGACCACCGCAAGGTGGTCAGCCAGATCACGAAACTGGTGCCGGACTACATGGTGATGGGCGAGCGCGGCATGGCCGACATGGCCGAGATGACGATGCCGCTGCCCGACAACACCGCGCCGATGATGAGCGGCGACGGGCCTTTTGGCTCGGTCGAGATGGGCGGCATGTTCTCGGTGCTGAAGGTGCGCAAGGGCCAGCAGCGCGGCGACTACAGCGACCCGGGCTGGTTCAAGCACCCGGCCGGCAGCGTGGCCTACGAGTGGACGGGCGCGCTGGCCGAGCCGGCGCGCACCACCGCCCCCGGCGCTGCCGCGATGCCCGCGCAGAACATGCCGGCCCGCGAGGTCGAAGTCCAGGTCCGCAAGCCCGGTGCCCGCAGTGGGCACGCGGGGCACTGATCGAACTCTTCTTTCCCTTTCCCTGCAACCCCTTGTACGAAGCTACGCCATGAAAACCACCCAGACCCTGCTGCTGGCCACGCTGCTGGCCACGTCCCCCTTCGCCTTCGCCCACGGCGACGCAGCCCACGACAAGAAGCCCGCTGCCACCACCAAGGAGCAGAAAGACTGGGGCATTGCCGGCGACGCCAAGCCCGGCCTGCGCAAGGTCGAGTTCAAGATGACCGACAACATGCGCTTCACGCCCGACCATGTGCAGGTCAAGCAGGGCGAGACCGTCAGGTTCGTCTTGCGCAACAACGGCCAGGTGCTGCACGAGTTCGTCATCGGTACCAAGAGTGCGCTCGAAGAGCATGCCGCGCTGATGGTCAAGTTCCCAGGCATGGAGCACTCCGAGCCCTACATGGCGCACGTCGCGCCGGGCAAGACCGGCGAGGTGGTCTGGACCTTCAACCGCGCCGGCGACTTCAGCTTCGCCTGCCTGATCGCCGGCCACTACCAGGCGGGCATGGTGGGCACGATCAAGGTGGCCGCCAAGTGATCGCGCCCTAGACGCTGGCCCGCCGCCACGGCGGCGGCGTCAGCGATTGGCGCAGCATCGCGAGGAAGGCCGTTGTGCGCGCGCTCCTGCCGAAGCGGCTGCCCAGCATCGCGACGACGTCGGCCGGCGGCACCTCCCAGCCCGGCAACACCCGCTTCAGTCGGCGCTGTGCCAGGTCGGCCGCGACGTCCCACTCCGATCGGATCGCCAGGCCCTGGCCGGCGATCGCCCATTGGCGAACGACGACGCCGTCGTTGCTCGACATCGTCGGGTGGATGCGCACGGTGGCCGCGTCCTTCGCCGGATGCTGGAAGCGCCAGAGGGTGACGTCTTCGTCGTTCTCGCGCAGGACCAGGCAGCGGTGTTGCACCAGGTCGGTGGGGGTGCGGATGGGAGGCGCCGCAGCGAGGTAGCCGGGGCTGGCGCAGAGCAAGCGCCGGTTGGGCGCCAGCGTGGTCACGACCTGGTTCAGCGGGCCGGGCGGGCCGATGTGGATGATGACGTCGCTGCTCTCGAGCAGGTGGGCGCCTGGGTGATCGGACAAGTCCAGCGTGACGGTGACGCCGCGGTGCGCCTTCGCGAAGGCATCCAGCACCGGCGCCACGTGCAAGCGGCCGAAACCGAGGGGAGCGGCAACGCGCAGGTGGCCGCTGACGGCGTTCTTGCGATCGAGCAGCGCTTCGGAGAGCGCCTCGATCGCGTCGGCCACGATCATGCCGTGCGAGGCGACGAGCGCGCCTTCGTCGGTCAGGCTGAGATGGCGCCCCGAGCGTTCGACCAGGCGAATGCCCACGCGGCCCTCCAGCGCACGCAAGCGCTGCGTGACGGCGGGCGGCGTGACGTTCAGCTTGCGCGCGGTCTCGGCCAGCGAGGCGGAGCCGGCCAGCACGTTGAAGAAAGCGAGGTCGTCCGAGGTCAGCATTAATCCAGGACTTAATAGCCAATGCACTGATCGTTAATTGTAGCCAGTGCCAAATCGACGCAACATGGGCCCCAGGCTGACGATGCAAAGGAAAGGACCCGGCGATGGACGACGCAAGAATGATGGATCGAGCACTGGCCGACGTGGCCGCGACGACGCTGGCGGACCTGGCAACCCCTTGCCTGGTTCTCGACGCCGAGCGCATGGACCGCAACATCGCCAGGCTGAGGGCGCGGCTCGACGGTCTCGGCGTCTCGCTGAGGCCGCACCTCAAGACGGCCAAATCGGTCGATGTGGCGCGGCGGGTCATGAGCTCGCCCGCAGGGCCCGCCACGGTCTCGACCTTGATGGAAGCAGAGCAGTTCGCCTCGGCGGGCGTGCGCGACATCATCTACGCCGTCGGCATCGCGCCGTCGAAACTCCCGCAGATCCTCGCGCTGCGAGCGCAGGGGGTGGACATCGCCGTCGTGCTGGACTCGGTGGAGCAGGCGAGGGCGGTCGCGGCCGCGTCGCGCCAAGCGGGTGCGCGCATCCCGGCGTTGATCGAGATCGACTGTGACGGCCACCGCTCCGGCGTGCTGCCGACCGACACGGCCCGCCTGCTGGAGATCGGCCATGCGCTGGAGAACGGCGCGGCGCTGCGCGGCGTCATGACACACGCCGGCGGCAGTTATGCGGCGCGCGGGGCCGAGGCGCTGCGGCAATGTGCGCAGGCCGAGCGGCACAGCGTGGTCGATGCGGCCACCGCCCTGCGCCAGGCCGGCCTGCCGTGCCCCGTGGTGAGCGTGGGCTCCACGCCCACCGCACACCACGCCGCTGACCTGGCGGGCGTCACGGAGGTGCGCGCCGGCGTGTTCGTCTTCTTCGACCTCGTGATGGCGGGCATAGGCATTTGCATGCTCGAGGACATTGCCCTCTCGGTGCTGGCGACGGTCATCGGCCACCAGCGCGAGAAGGGCTGGATCCTGATCGATGCCGGCTGGATGGCGATGTCGCAGGACCGCGGTACCTCCAAGCAGGCGCTGGACCAGGGCTATGGCCTGGTGTGCGACGTCGCCGGCAAGCCCTATGGCGACCTGATCGTCGCCGACGCCAACCAGGAGCACGGCATCGTCACCGTGCGCCCGGGTTCGGGGGGCGTGCTGCCGAACCTCGCCATCGGCGACCGCGTGCGGGTCATGCCCAACCATGCCTGTGCCACCGGTGCGCAGCATCGCAGCTACCACGTCGTGCGTGGCGCGTCGGACGCCGTCGAGGCCGAGTGGCCGCGCTTCGGGGGCTGGCGATGAGCGCGGCCAAGGGAGCCCGGGAGATTCTCACAGGCGGTGCGCCGGTGCCGGCCGGGCACTACGCGCAGGCGATCGTCTCGGGTGGGCATGTCTACATCTCCGGGCAGTTGCCGATCCGGCCCGATGGGCTGCCACTGCCCGACAAGGGCTTCGAGGCCCAGGCAGCGCAGGCCATCGCCAACATGCTGGCCATCCTGGAGGCCGCAGGCGGAAGGCCTCGGGATCTCCTGAAGGTGACGGCCTACATCGTCGGTGTCGCCCACTGGCCTCGCTTCAATGCGGTCTACGCCGCCCTGCTGCCGGATGCGCGGCCCGCCCGCACCGTCGTCCCGGTGCCGGAGCTTCACTACGGCTACCTGGTCGAGGTCGATGCGATCGCGCTGCTGGGTGGTGCGGGGGCCGAGGGCGTCTCGACGCCGCTTCGCAGGGCCACGGTGGAGGGCGAGACCTCATGAACCAGGCCGACGTGATCGTCGTGGGCGGCGGCATCATGGGCGCGTCTGCCGCGTTCTTCCTGCGCCAGCGCGGCAAGTCGGTGGTGTTGCTCGAGCGCGGGCTCGTGGGCCAGCAGGCCAGCGGCGTCAACTTCGGCAACGTGCGCCGCCAGGGCCGCTACCTCCACCAGCTTCCGCTGGCCAACCGCTCGCGGGCGATCTGGGACCGCCTGCCGGCACTGATCGGCGAGGACTGCGAGTTCCTGGTCTCCGGCCACTTGCGCGTCTGCTACACCCGCGAGCAGGCCGACAGGATGGAGGCGTATGCGCGGGACGCGCGGCCCTACGGGCTGGCGCTGGAGATGCTCTCGGCCAGCGCGCTGCGCGCCCGCTTCCCCTATCTCGGGCCGGAGATCATCGCGGGCTGCTACGACCCCAGCGGCGGCCATGCCAATCCGCGGCTCACGGCGCCCGCCTTTGGCCGCGCGGCCCGGCGCGCCGGTGCGGACGTTCGCGAAAACGCCGAGGTGGTGGGCCTCGCCAAGTCCGGTGACGACTTCGTCGTGGAGGTGGCAGGGCAGGGCGAGTTGCGTGCCCCCATCCTGCTGGTGACCGCTGGCGCCTGGGCCGGCAAGCTCTCGGCGCTGTTCGACGAGCCGGTGCCACTGGCCGTGCACGGGCCGCAGATGACCGTCACCGAGCCGCTGCCTTACCGCATCGCGCCCACCATCGGCGTCTACACGCCGCACCTGCACGAGACGGTCTACTTCCGCCAGGTCCAGCGCGGCAACATCGTTTGCGGCGGCTTCGCGCGCGGCCCCGCCTCGATCGAAACCAACCGCGCCACCGTGCTGCCCGAGGCCATCCTCGGGCAGATGCAGCAGCTCCGCCGCGTGATGCCGGGCTTCGCCCAGGTCAGCATCATCCGCAGCTGGAGCGGCATAGAAAGCTACCTGCCCGACGACGTGCCCATCATGGGCGCTAGCGCCACCACGCCGGGCTTGTTCTATGCCTTCGGCTTCTGCGGAGCCGGTTTCCAGATCGGGCCGGGCACCGGCGACGTCATGGCCGAGCTGATCGCCACCGGTGCAACGCCCACGCCCATTGCGCAATACGGCATCTCGCGTTTTGCGGCCGTGGTGCAGGGGGCACGGCACGCCGGCGCCCGGTGACCTGGCCGCATCCGCTGGATCGACGCGAGCGTCGTGGCCGCGGGGCGCTCCCTGCGCCAGCAGATTGCGCTGCGAGCGGGCGCCAATCGCGCATTTGCCGCCGTTGTGGGCACCGGCTTCGGCAGCAAAGCAAGAGCGCGCCACCTAGCATGAGGGGATCCCGTGACCGCCTTCCGAGAGGACCCTCTCCATGTCAAATCTGCTCGTCTCCTTCAAGCTCGACCAGCTCGGCGAACCGCGCGAATACCGGCCGCCGGCCGAACGCGTCATCGAAGGCGACATCGTGTGCCGCAACTGGGACATCGACAGCGCCAAGGACGGCGCGGTGCGCGCCGGCGTGTTCGAGTCGACGCCCGGCATCAACCGCTCCATCAAGGGCGAGACCTGGGAGTTCTGCCTGATCCTGTCCGGCGTGGCCGAGATCACCGAGGACGGACAGCCCCCGGTGACCTACCGGGCCGGTGATTGCTTCATCATGAAGCCGGGCTACACCGGCACCTGGCGCACGCTTGAGACCGTGCGCAAGGTGTGGGTCACGGCCTGAGCTGCGCGGGCAAGTGACGCTCAAGCACCAGCCTGCGCACCGGCCAGCAGGGCCTTCAGTGCCGCCCGCAACACGCCGGTGGCTTCGTCGGCGCCGAGCAGGCCCGAACTGACAAAGGCACCGTTCACCAACACGGCGAGCTGCGCGCCGAGTTGCTTGGGCCGGGGTACGTCCAGCCGCTTGGCGATGTCCTGCAGGCGGCCCCGCAGCGCCTGCATGTGTCGCTGCGAGACTTGGCGAGCCGGGTGGTCCTGCTCGGCAAACTCGGCGGCCACGTTGATCTGAGGGCAGCCGCGGTAGTTCGAGCGGGCCAGGCGTTCGCCGATCCAGCGCATATGCGCGTCCAGCTCGCCGGCGGGATCGTCGGGGAATTGCATGGCCACGCCGTCCCATTGCGCCCAGAACTCGAGATCCTCTCGCTCCAGGAAGGCGACGATGAGATCGTCCTTGGTGGGGAAGTAGCGGTACAGGCTCGTCTTCGCCACCGCCGCCTCCAGCACGACCAGATCGACACCGACCGCGCGCACGCCGCGCTCGTAGAACAGCCTGGAAGCGGTGTCGAGGATGCGGTCTCGGACCTCGGCTGCCGGTGCGGCTGCCGCAGCGCCCGCCGTGCGGGCAGTTGCCGTCGCAGAGCGTTTCGACGCCGGGCCGGCGCGGCCAGTGGGTGAAGGATCTCGCGGTGAGCGGGGAGCAGTTGGGGTGCGCATGCTTGACATGATACAGACCTGTCTGTAACGTATGACAAACAGACAGGTCTGTATCTTTCCAAAGGACTCCCATGAAATCCACAAGCAAGTGCATCGCCGTGTATGGCGCCACCGGCCATACCGGCCAATTTGTCGTCCATGAAGTGCAACGCCGGGGGCTGCCGGTGGTGGCCGTCGGGCGCAGCACCGCCCGGCTCGACGAGACTTTCCCTGTGGCAGTCCCCCGGCGCATTGCCGAGCTCGACGATCCGGTCAGCCTCGAACAGGCCTTTGCCGGCTGCGCGGTGGTCATCAACTGCGCAGGTCCGTTTCTCGACACCGCGGTGCCGGTGGCGCAGGCGGCGCTGCGTGCCGGCTGCCACTACATCGACGTGACGGCGGAGCAGCCCAGCGCGCAGGCCAGCTTCGCCGAGCTCGATGCACCGGCGCGTGCAGCCGGCCGGGTCGTGATCCCGGCGGCGGCCTTTTATGGCGGCCTCGCCGACCTTCTCGCCAGCGCCCTGGCGTCTGACGGCGACATCGACGAGATCACGGTTGCGATCGCGCTCGACCGCTGGTGGCCCACCGCGGGTACGCGCAAGACAGGCGAGCGCAACACCGTGCCGCGGGTGGTCGTGACGAATGGGCGTCTTGCGCCGCTGGTGCCCTCGGCCGAGGTGCCGGACTGGGTCTTCTCCGCGCCGCTGGGTCAACAGGCCATGACCGAACTTCCATTCAGCGAGATCATCACGCTGGCCCATCACTTGAAGGTCGGCAAGATCCGCTCGCTGCTCAACCGCTCGGCCCTTGCCGACATCCGCGATGCCTCGACACCGCCGCCCACGGCGGCCGACCACAGCGGGCGTTCGGCGCAACGGTTCGAGCTGGTGGTGCGCCTCGTGCAGGACGGCATGACCCGGACGGCCGGCGTGCGTGGGCAGGACATCTATGCCGTGACGGCGCCCATCGTGACCGAAGTCGCCCTGCGTTTGCTGGCGCCCTCGTACCGGCGCAGCGGCGCACTCGCACTGGCGCAGGCAGTCGATCCGATGGAGCTGATGCGTTCACTGCACGGCTCGGCGCTGGACCTTTTCGGAGACCCTTTGCCCGGGTGAGCCGGTCCGTTGCGGGCGCCCACAAGCTGCAGGTGAAAGCGGCGCGGGTCTTCGGTGGGTGGCGATGTCAGGCGAGCGTCGCAGGAGCGCCGTCGAAGCCAGGCCTGGCCATCATCAAGTATGTTCATTCCCAAGCATGTCCTCCGGGTGGTGGCATCTATAGTCGCCCAGCGTTTCGGGTTACACGGTTAATTCCCTGTGAGGACACCATGGCTTCAGAACTTCCGGTCGGCGCCCGCTTGAGATCCTTGGCCTTGATGGGCGCATGCGCGCTTGCGGCAGGCGCACCGCTCAGCGCTCTCGCCGCGGCCGCTCCAGCGACCTCGACTGCAACGTCCATCGCCAACCCGTCCTTGCGGCCCTGGGTGGTCGGGAACCAGACGGTGCCCGTCTTCAACATGGCGGAGACCATCAAGGAGGTGGTCGACGTCGAGACCGGCTTCGACCGGGAGCAGGACGGGAAGATGGACACCATCCGGGTCGAGATCACCCGCCCCGACACCGCTGCGGGCGCCAAGGTGCCGCTGATCGTCCGCGCGTCGCCGTACTTCTTCCAGGCGAGCCGCACCCGCGGCGCGTGGGAAACAGAGTTCTTCGTCCCGCGCGGCTATGCCGTCGCGACCGTGGCACTGCCCGGCACCGACTTCTCGACCGGCTGCGGCGATGTCGGCGGCACGTTCGAAGTGCGTGGCACCAAGGCCGTGATCGACTGGGCCAACGGACGGGCCAATGGCTTCCACCTCGACGGCAGCAGGGCGGACGCCACGGCCTGGACCAACGGCAAGACCGGCATGATCGGCGTCTCGTGGGACGGCACGATCGCCAACTCGGTCGCGGCCACCGGCGTCAAGGGTCTCGAGACCATCGTGCCGGTCGCCGCCATCTCCAGCTGGTACGACTACACCCGCGGCAACGGCATTCCCTTCTTCGAGGGCCACGTGGCGTACCTGAACGACTACGTGAGCAACTATTTCAGCCAGGTCTGCAGGGACATGACGCCGCGTCTGCAGGCGCAGTCGGACGACCCGACGGGCAACTACAACAAGTGGTGGTCGGTGCGCGACTACCGGATCGACGCCTCGAAGATCAAGGCCAGCGTCTTCGTGGTGCACGGCCTGAACGACGAGAACGTGAGGACCCGCCAGTTCGGCGAGTGGTGGGACGAGCTGGCCAAGTACGGCATCGCGCGCCGCATCTTCCTGCACCAGGGCGAGCACGTCGATCCCTACCTGGTGTACGGCGCCGACTACAGCACGCCGCTGCTGCAGTGGTTCGACTACTACCTGCAGGGGCTGGCCAACGGGCTGCCGAGCGAGCCGCAGGCCATCGTCCAGCGCGAGGACATGTCGTGGTCGACCGACGCGGTGTGGCCGCCGGCCGACATCGCCGACCAGAAGCTGCGGCTCTCCAACCCGCTGGGCCGGTCGGCCGGTGCGCTGAGCACCCAGGCCGCCGCCATCGACCCGGCGACGCGCTACGTGACCTTGAAGCAGGCCGCGTCGTACTCGAAGGACTCCATCGTGCTCAACCCGACCGTGCCGCGCGCCGACCGGCTGGTGTTCCTGAGCGACAGGCTCGTCGATTCGCTGCGAGAGGCCGGCACCGCCACCATCACCTTGCGCGTGAAGGTCGACCGCAAGGCGGCGGGGTTCCAGGCACGCCTGGTTGACTACAACACCGACAACGGCGCCGCCTTCATCGTCTCGCGCACCCAGGCCGATCTCGGCCACTTCAGGTCGTGGAACGTCAAGCGCGAGCTGGTGCCGGACCAGTGGTACACCTTGACCTGGGAGATCAACACCGATGACCGGATCTTCGCCAAGGGCCACAACCTCGGTTTGGTCCTCAGCGCGGAGAAGCCCAACCCCCTGATCGGCTACGAGCCCGTCACGGCGACGGTCGATACCGCGAAGTCATGGCTGACGCTCCCGCTCTCCGGCAGCCTGGCCAGCCTGCGTGCGCCCGGCGCGCTGGGGGTGATCCGTGCCACGACGGTCGGCCCTCGCGAGCCGACCCGGAACGTGCACGAGTTCGTTCGCGAGTTCTTCGAGGGATCGAACTGATCGCCAGCGCATCGACGCATCCTGCCGGCCGCGATGCTGCATGGCGCTCTCAGGCGGCGTCGCGAGCCCGGCGGATGTCACTGTGAACCACGGAATCCGCATCCAGCATGAAGGAACCGTGGACCTCTGCCAGGGAGGTCACGCCCAACATGGCCATGTCGCGCGAGACCTCCTCGCGCAACAGCGAGATACCCTTTCGGACGCCTGACAGGCCTGCCACAGCCGCCGCATAGTTGAATGGACGGCCGACAAAGACGAACCGCGCCCCCAACGCCAGGGCCTTGAGCACGTCGGTGCCACGTCGGAAGCCGCTGTCTATCATGACCGGGACATCCGGGCAAGCGTTGACGATGCCCGGCAGCACGCGCAACGGCGACACCGTGCCATCGAGCTGACGTCCCCCATGGTTCGACACGATGAGGCCGTCGGCGCCGTTCTCCAGCGCCAGGCGCGCGTCGCGCAGGTCCAGGATGCCTTTGAGCACCAGCTTCCCTGGCCACATGCGCCGGATCAACCGGATGTGCTCCCAGCCCAGGTGCCCGCGGTCCGAGAAGTCACGCAGCACGCTGGCCGACAGGATGGGCGCACCGCGCCGCGCGTAGTTGTTCTCGAAGTGCGGCATCCCGTGCCGGGCGAGGGTCTTCAGGAAGGTGCCGAAGAGCCAGCGCGGATGCGTGATGCCTTGCCACGCCAGCCTCGCGCTGGGCCGCAGGGGCGTGGAGAACCCGGCGCGGACGTTGTTCTCCCGGTTTGCTGCGATGGAGGCATCGAGCGTCACCACAAGGGTTCCGTAGCCGGCAGCTTTCACTCGCTCGATGAGCGCCGCGATCTCGTCCTCGGCGCCGGGCAGGTAGGCCTGGAACCAGGCATCGGGGTTCGCCTGCACGATCTCCTCCATGCGGATGAGAGAGGAGCCGCTCATGACCATAGGCACGTTCTCGACCGCCGCCGCCTGCGCCAGGACCAGGTCGCCACGGTAGGCGGAGAGCGCTGAGATGCCCATCGGTGCGATGCCGACCGGTACGGACCAGGTCTTGCCGAACAGCGTCGATTCGGTCGAGCGCTTCGAAGTGTTCACCAGGACGCGGGTCACGAACTCGTAGCGATCGAAGGCGCGTGCGTTCGCCCGGAGGGTGTGATTGCGCTCCACGCCCCCCGAGACGTACGCGAACACAGGTGCCGGCAGGTGCCGGCGTGCGGCCCGCTCGAAGTCGTCGAGGCAGAGGATGTGGCCCAGCCTTGCAGGCAGGGCCGCTTCGTTCGCAGTCATCCGGAATTTACTTGTCGGTCCATGGCATGGTCTGCCACAGCTTCTTGAAGCTCGCCTCGTCGGCCTTCAGCTCCTCGGCATAAGCGGCCGGAGGCAGGTAGCGCAGCGGTGCGAAGTAGCCCGCAGCCTTGGCCTGGAACTCCGGGTCTGCGGCAGCCTTCTGGACGGCGTTCACCAGTTGCTCGCGCACGGCAGGCGGCAGCCCCTTGGGCGCTGCGACACCTCGCAGCGAGGCCATGATGACGTCGAAGCCCTGCTCCCTGAAGGTTGGGACATTCGGGGCGAGGGTGGAGCGCTTTTCGCTCATCTGGCCGAGGTGGCGCAGCGGCGTGCCGCCCTTCTGGTACTGAAGCGCCTCGCCGATGTTCATCGCGGCCACCATGATCTGCTTGCTGGCGACCGCGTTGTGGACTTCCGCTGCGCCCTTGTAGGGCACGTGGGTCAGCTGCACGCCGGCCGCGCGCTCGAACATCAAGGCGGCGAGATGGTCGTCGGAGCCGATGCCGGTCGTACCGTAGGTGACCTTGCCGGGGTTCGCCTTGGCGTAGGTGACCAGCTCCGCCAGGGTCTTGATCGGCGTGTCGGCATGGACCGAGAAGTTGCCTGGGTCATCGACGATGTTGCCCAGCAGGTCGTAGTTCTGCCAATGGAAGTTGGCCTTGCGTTCGATCGGGATGGTCAGCACGTTGGGGGTGTTGATGAAGCCCACGGTGTAGCCGTCCGCCGGCGCGTTGGTCAGTTCACCGAAGCCGATGGCGCCGCCCGCGCCGGGGCGGTTCATCACCACGAAGGATGCGCCGGTGCCCAGGTGCTTCTGCATGTATTGCGCCGTCAGACGGGCGATGATGTCGGTGCCGCCGCCGGGTGCATAGGCGATCACCATCTTGATCGGCTGTTCGGGATAGGCGGCCCGTGTGGCGGCGGGCGCGATGACGGCCGCGCACAGGGCCAAGGTCGGCAGCAGGCGGCCGAGAAGGGAAAGAGGCTGTTGCATGGGGCTTGTCTCCGGGTGCGTTTTTGAAAGGCTGAGGCGGCTCAGCCCAGAATCCGGGCACGCCGTGCCTCGAATTCAGGCCAGACGTCGGGATTGATGAGGCGCGGCGGGCGTCCGCCGGACAGAACCTGGGTGATCTGCTCCGCGCCCATGGCGGCGACGTTGCGACGAGCCTCGTGAGTCACGCCTGCCATGTGGAAGGTGGCGAACACGTTGTCCATTGCCAGCAGCGGGTGGGCCAGCGGCGGCGGCTCCTGGTCCCACACATCGACGCCGGCGCCGGCAAGGTGGCCGGACTCCAAGGCCTGCACCAGCGCTGCTTCGTCATGGATGCCGCCGCGCGCGGTGGTGATGAAGACGGCCCCCTTCTTCATCAGCCCGAAGGTGTCGCCGTTCATCAGCTTCATCGTCTTCGCGTCGCGCGGGCAGTGCAGCGACACGAAGTCGGACTTCGCCAGCAACTCTTCGAAGGACACCGCCTTCGCGCCACGCAGCGAGATCTCCTCGGCCGACAGCAGCGGGTCTGTGGCGATCACCTCCATGCCGAAGGCGCGTGCCAGCGACGCGACGCGCCTGCCGATGTAGCCTATGCCCACCAGACCCAGGGTCCTGCCCTGGATCTCATGGCCCATCACGTCTTCGCGCGCATAACCCAGCTCGCGGCGCATGCGGCGGTCCCCCTCCAGCATCCTGCGCGAGACGCCGAGCATCAAGCCCAGGGTGTGCTCGGCGACCGAGGCAGCATTGCCGCCAGCCTGGTTGACCACGGCGACACCGGCCGCGGTGCAGGCCGCCACATCGACGGTGTCGTAGCCGGCGCCGTTCGACGATACGCAGAGCAGATCGGGGCAGTGTGCGATCAGATCAGCGCGGGCGAACCACTCTTGAGGCAGCTCGTCCTTGGCGGCAGAGACGTGATAGACGTGGGCGCCGGAGAGCATGTCCCTCGCCGCCGCCGGATTGCCGCGCACCGGGAAGATGCGCACGGACACATCCGGCTCGCGGGCCAGCCGCTCGTCGAAGGCGGCGTGGATCCACAGGTCCGAGCGGACCACGCGCTTGTCGTTGGCGGCCATTCAGCGCGCCTCCGTGCTGCCGCCGATGCGGCGCAGCGTGGCATCGACCCACGACGTGTCTAGCCTGCCCGCGGCGATGTCCGCCAGCATCTCCTTCTCGGCCTGCATCTTCTTGTGGGTGGCAGCGAGGACTTCCTCGACGGCGTCGTACGGGACGCACAGCAGGCCGTCCGCATCGCCGACGACCAGGTCGCCGGGATGGACGACCATGCCGTCGATGGCGATGGGCCCGTTGATCTCCCCCGGACCATCCTTGTACGGCCCCCGGTGCGTCACGCCTGCCGCATAGAGCGGGAACTCGCCCCGGGCTATCTCTTCGGAATCGCGCACCGCACCGTTGAGCACCACGCCGGCGACGCCGATCTTGACGGCGGTGGCCACCATGATTTCGCCGAAGAGCGAGTTGGTGAGATCGCCGCCTGCATCGACCACGATCACATCGCCTGGCTGCGCAAGCATCAGCGCCTTGTGGATCATCAGGTTGTCGCCCGGGCGGGTCTTCACGGTCAGCGCGGGACCGGCGAGGTAGCCGCTCTTGTGCATGGGGCGCAGGCGCGGGCCGGCCGCCGTCATGCGCGCCATGCAGTCGCTGATGTTGGCCACGGGCAGGCCCTTGTAGGCCTGCACGATTTGCGCCGAGACTTGCCGCGTGCGCTTGAGGATCTGGAGTCCGACCATGGTGTGCTTCTCTGAAGGGTGGTGGAGAGGAGAGTCGGGTAGAATGTACAATAAAAAAACAATTAAGCCATAGACAGGCGCGAGTTATGGCGGTTGACTGGGGTAACCACCAAGTTGTCGTCTCTTGAAGATACAAAAAAGGAACAAAGCATGGCCGCCTCAGCCGACAAGGCCTACGAGCTCCTCAAGCAGGGCGTGGTCGGGGGCACCTACGCCCCCGGTGCGCAACTGAAGGAGGAGCATCTGGCCCGTGCGTTGGAGATCAGCCGCACGCCGGTGCGCGCCGCCCTCAAACGCCTGGTCGAGGACGGCCTTGCCACGGCCGACCCCGGGCGCGGCGTGCGGGTCGCGGAGTGGAACGACTTCGACATCCAGGAAACCTTCGAGCTGCGCGGCCTGCTGGAGGGCCACGCGGCGGAGCTGGCGGCGCGTCGAGCAGGCGCCGCGCTGGCGGAGCGGCTGGACGCCTTGAACGACGACATGGAGCGCGCCATCGCCGAGGGCGGCCCCGAGCTTGCGAACCGGCTGCAGGTGACCAACTCGCAGTTCCACCGAGCCATCCTGGAGGCCAGCGGCTCGCCGCGCCTGCGGGCGATGCTGGCCGGCCTCATCGACATGCCCATCGTGATCCGCTCGCACTTCATCAGCACCGTGCAGGACAAGTTGCAGAGCCTTCACCACCACCGCGATCTCGCGGCAGCGGTTCGAGCCGGCGACGGCGAACTCGCGAAACAGGTCATGCAACTGCACCTGCGTATCGCGGCGCATCGCTTCAAGCGGCAGCGCACCGAGTTCAGCGCGTCGCATCAGGCTGGAGACGCTTCGTGATTCCAGCCCTTCATGCCGCAGACCGCACCACGTCGATCACGCAGGACTACCTCGCCGAGTTGCGCCTTCGCGGCTTCGAAGGGGACATTGCGCACGGCCACGCCGATCGCACCGTGTTCGCCACCGACAACTCGGTTTACCAACTGGCACCGCAAGCCATCCTGTTCCCGCGCCACGAGGTCGATGTCGTGCGCATCGCGAAGCTGGCCAACGAACCGAGGTTCAGCGCGTTGAAGTTCACGCCGCGCGGCGGCGGCACCGGTACCAACGGGCAGTCGCTGACCGACGGCGTGTCGGTGGACCTCTCGCGCTACATGAACGCCATCCTGGAAATCAATGCCGAGCAGGGCTGGGCGCGCGTGCAGGCCGGCGTGGTGAAAGACCAGCTGAACGCCGCCGTGGCCGCGAGCGGCCTGTTCTTCGCGCCCGAGCTGTCGCCTTCGAACCGCGCCACCATCGGCGGGATGATCGCGACCGATGCCTCGGGCCAGGGCTCGGTGCTGTACGGCAAGACACGCGACCACGTGATGGAGCTGCGCGCCGTCTTCATGGACGGCACCGAGTGGCACTCGCGGCCCTTGACTTCGGTGGAGCTGGAGAGCGCAAAGGCACGCAAGGACCGTGTCGGCCACGTGCTGCGCGTGCTGGACCGCATCCGGCACGATGACGCCGAGCTGATCGCGCAGCGCTTCCCCAAGCTGAACCGCTGCGTGACGGGCTACGACCTGGTGCATCTGTGCGATTGCGACGGCCGCTTCGATCTCAGCGCCGTCATCTGCGGCGCGGAGGGCACGCTGGCCTTCGTCACCGAGGCCAAGCTCAAGCTGACCCCGGTGCCGCGGTTCACCGCGCTGTTGAACATCCGCTACGCGAGCTTCGACGCGGCGCTGCGCGATGCGGGAACCTTGATGAGCCTGCAGGCCGCCTCGAGCGAGACGATAGACGCGACGGTGCTGGCCCTGGCGCGGCAGGACGCCGTCTGGCTGAAGGTGCGGGAGTTCTTCCCGGATGACGCCGAGGGTCCCGCCGAAGGGGTGAACATCGTCGAGTTCGTCGCTGGCGAAGCATCGGAGCTGGAGGCCCAGCTTGCGCGCGTCGAGACAGCGCTTGCCACCGGTGGGGCGGGGCGCAGGGGCTACACCGTGGCGCGGGGGGCTGCGGCGGCCACGGCGATCTGGTCGATGCGCAAGAAGTCGGTCGGGCTGCTGGGCAACATGCAGGGCGAGCGGCGGCCCATGCCGTTCGTGGAGGACACCGTCGTGCCTCCGGAAAGCCTCGCCGACTACATCCGGGAGTTTCGCGCCGCGCTGGACCGGCGTGGTCTCGTCTACGGCATGTTCGGGCATGTCGATGCGGGCTGCCTGCATGTGCGCCCGGCGCTGGACATGAAGGATCCCGAGCAGGAGCGGCTGGTTCGCGAGATCTCGGACGAGGTCTTCGAGCTGACGCGCAAGTACAAGGGCGTGCTCTGGGGCGAGCACGGCAAGGGCTTCCGCTCCGAATACGTGCCGGCCTTCTTCGGCCCGCTCTACCCGCGCATGCAGGAGATCAAGGCCGCGTTCGACCCGCACAACCAGCTCAACCCCGGCAAGATTGCCTCGCCGCCGGGACACGATCTCACGCGCCTGGACGAGGTGCCGATGCGCGGTCAGTTCGACCGCCAGATCCCCATTGCGGTCCGGCGCGCGAACGAAGACTCGCTGCATTGCAACGGCAACGCCGCTTGCTTCAACTTCGACCCGGACGACGCGATGTGTCCGTCGTGGAAAGCCACCCGCGACCGCAAGCACTCGCCGAAGGGCCGGGCGTCGCTGATGCGCGAGTGGCTGCGCCTGCTCGCGCAGGCGAACGTGGGTCCGGCGACGGCGGTGTCGCGCGGGTGGCTGGACATGCCGGCCCGCGCGCTGAACAGCTGGAAGGCGCGCCACGGCGAAAGCGACTTTTCGCGGGAAGTCAAATCGGCCATGGACGGTTGCCTCGCCTGCAAGTCCTGCGTCGGGCAGTGTCCCATCAAGGTCGACGTGCCGGCCTTCCGCTCGCGGTTCCTCGAGGCCTACCACGGGCGCTACCTGCGCCCGGCCAAGGACCACCTGGTCGCGCGACTGGAAGCGTTCCTGCCATGGGCCGCGCGAGCGCCGCGGCTGGTGAATGCGCTCACGCACAGCCGCCTCGGTCGTGGTGCGGCACGCCGCCTCGGCTTGACTGCGCTGCCGGAGATCGACACGCTCGATCTGCGGGTGGCGCTGCAGCGAACAGGCGTTTGCGTGGCGACGCCCTCGGCGCTGCGTGCCTTGCCGGAAGCCGAACGCGGCAGGAGCGTGGTGGTCGTCCAGGACGCGTTCACCACGCACTACGACTCCGCCGTGGTGCTCGACCTCTTCGAACTGTTGCAGCGGCTGGGCTTCCGGCCGTGGCTGGCACCGTTTCGGCCGAATGGCAAGCCGCAATACGTGCTGGGCCTGCTGGACGAGTTCAGACGAACGGCTGGACCCAACGCCGCCATGCTGAGGGAGATAGCGAGCACGGGCGTGCGCCTGGTGGGCGTGGACCCCTCGATGACCCTGGCCTATCGGGCCGAGTACGTCAAGGCGCTGGGGAAGCACGCCGTTCCGAACATTGCTCTTCCTCAGGAATGGCTGGCGGAGCGGCTCGACACGCTCCCGCAGTTCGCCGTCGACAGCGACGCGCCATGGGCGCTGCTGCCGCATTGCACCGAGCGGACGAACGCACCCGCTGCCACTTCGGAATGGGTCACAGTCGCGCGCCGACTCGGGGTTGACCTGCAAGTCGCCGCGAGCGGTTGCTGCGGCATGGCCGGCCTGTATGGGCACGAAGTGGCGAACCGATCCACATCGGAGCAGATCTACGGTCTCAGCTGGGGACCGATACTTGCCGACGCCCGTCATGCGGGCCGAACGCTCGCGACAGGGTACTCGTGCCGATGTCAGGCCAACCTGGTCGATGGCTTGCAGCTGATGCACCCGCTGCAAGTCCTGCTTCGCGCGGTCAAGGCCGGACGTGCGCAACACGCCCGCGAAAGCGCCATTTCGACGCAACAGCGCGAGCATCACGAGGAATAGGCGGCGGCCCGGGTTCACGCCGCAACCGACCGGCGCCGCATCGACCGCCAGGTCAACGTCCCCGCCCATCCGCTCGATCAGCGGGCCGCCCGGATCTACCGTCACCACCTCCCGTTTGATCCGCTCTTCGCAGCGGATGCCGGGCCGAGCGCGGAACGCCCGCGGAACGCTCCCTTTTGCACAGTTCGCTTCCTCACCACCCCCTCTCGAGGAAGTACGAACCATGCACAGCATCAACACCATCTCCCTGGCGTCCGGCTTGCACAGCAAGGCAGGGCAGGCGTGGCAGGCCCTGGCGCCGGCCCTGAGCGGCGCGTACCACCGCTGGTTGCACGCGCGCCAGGCCAACGCCACGGCGCGCACACTGAACCTGCTGGACGCCCGGCTGCTGCACGACCTCGGGCTGGACCGCAGCGAGCTGCTCTCGGCCGCGGCCGAACTGCACGGCCAGGCCAGCCGCGAACGCCGTCAGGCGTTGCCCGGCACGCCGCAGCCGCGCTGAGGCGCCAGCTGCGGCACATCCACCGCCGCGCGGCCTCGCTCGTGATATCGAGCGAGTACCTCGAGGTCGTGATCACCCAACGCGTCACCCGCCAAGGCCACCACCCAATCAGCAATCGGTGCGCCTGGCCTACACGGCCGACTACTTTTTCTTTCCGGAGCCAACCATGAAACTGAACCGACTCGCCAGCCTTCTGGCCACTGCCGCCGCGATCACCTCGCCGCTCGCCCGCGCCGACGCCATCACCGACTGGAACCAGACATCCGGCGCGATCATCGCCGAGGCCAAGATCGGCACGCCGCCGGCAATGCGCATCATGGCCTTGGTGCAAACCGCGGCACGCGACGCGGTCGAAGCCGCGCAGCAACGCAATGCCTCGGCCGAGGCGGCCATTGCCGCCGCCCACCGCGTCAGCCTCACCAGGCTGCTGCCGGCGCAGCAGGCCTCGATCGACGCTGCCCACCAAGCCGCGCTGGCATCGATCGCCGACGGTGCAGCCAAGTCGGCCGGCGCCGCCGTCGGCGAGGCCGCCGCCAACGCCGTGCTGGCCGCGCGCGCCGACGATGTGATCGCGCCCGAGGCCTACCGACCCCACGCGACTGCGGGCGCCTACGTGCCGACCGCCGCGGTCGCGGTGCCGCAGTGGTCGCAGCGCAAACCATGGCTGCTGGCGAGCGCAGCGCAGGTCCGCCCGGCCGCGCCGCCGTCGCTCGCGAGCGACGTCTGGGCACGCGACTTCAACGAAATCAAGGAGTTCGGCGGGCGCAACAGCGTGCGCCGCAGCGCCGAGCACACCGAGGCCGCACGCTTCTGGGACTACTCGCTGCCGGCGATCTACCACGGCGTCGTGCGCTCGGCGGCGCTGGGCCCGAACCGCGACCTGGCGGCCAACGCGCGCCTGTTCGCGACCGTCGCGCAGGCCATGGACGACGCGATGATTGCCGTCTTCGACGCCAAGTACCACTACAACTTCTGGCGCCCGGTGACCGCCATCCGCAACGCCGACCAGGACGGCAACGACTCGACGCAACGCGAAGCCAACTGGGCCTCGCTGATAGACGCGCCTATGCACCCCGAGTACCCGAGCGGACACAGCATCCTGGCCGCCACGGTGGCCACGGTGCTCAAGGCCGAGGCGAAGGGCGATGCACTGCCGGTGCTCTCGACCTCGAGCCCGACGGCCAAGGGCGCGACAAGGCGCTGGGCGTCACTCGACGAGTTCGTGCGCGAGGTGTCCGACGCGCGGGTTCACGGTGGCATCCACTTCCGCAGCGCCACTGACGCGGGCGAGGCGATGGGCAAGCGCATTGGCGAGCTGGCGGTGCAACGTGGCGGCCTGTCGTTCTGAGCCTGGGCGGCCTGCGGCCTGTCGCGTATGGATGCGAGATTCAAGCGCCTCTACTGGCAAGTCACGGCGCTGCTGCTGGCCGCGCACTTTGCGGGCTGGGCCGGTGGCTTGCCGCTCGCAGTCGCCCTCACTGCAGGGCAGGTGCTGCACTTTGCAGCGTCCAGGCGCAAGCTGCGTGCCCTGGAGGTTCAGGTGCGCATCGGCTACCTGGGCCTGCTGATGCTGGGCAGCATCGGCCCGTTGTGGCCTATCCACCTGGTGCAGTTCGTCGGTGTGAATGCCCTGCTGGTGGCCGACTATTGCCTGCTCGCGCGACTGCTGGTGCTGATGCCCTGGAACCGTGGTGTGCCACTTTCGGCCCAGCTCTTTCGGCAGGCGCTGTTCTCACCGCCGGCGCCGGGCGCCATCGATCGCCGCCTGGATCTGGGCCGCCGCCGGCCGGCCGCCCCGGTACGATAGCGCGCGGCCGCAGTGGCAGCGCGTCGGGATTCGGGGGAGCGAGTCAGCATGCATCGCCACGTTTTGCCTGAGGATGGGGGCCTGCCTTGGCCGCAGCATTTGATGCGCCGGCTGCTGTGGCTGGCTCTGGCGGTCTGCGGTGCGCAGGCCCATGCGATCCCCGCCGACATCCCGCTGGACCAGCTCCACCACACCCGCTGGACCGCCGCGGACGGCGCGCCCTCCGGCGCGCGTGCGATGGCGCAGACGGCGGATGGCGCGCTGTGGATAGGCACCGAAAGCGGCCTGTACCGCTTCGACGGCGTGCAGTTCGAGCGCATGCGCGCCGGCGGGCGCGACGGCCGGCCACTGGGCTACGTGGCGGCGCTGCTGGCCCTGCCCGACGGCAGCCTGTGGATAGGCCTGGGCTACGGCGGCATGTACCACTGGCAGGGCGGGCGCTTCACCGCGCAGGGGCCGGCCGACGGGCTGCCGGGGGAACGCACGGTCCGCAACATCGTGCAGGGCAGCGACGGACAGCTCTGGGCCGGCACGTCCGACGGCCTGTTCGTGCGCGAGGGCGCACGCTGGCGCCGTGCCGGCGCCGAGATCGGCCACCCGGGAGGCTACATCCTCGACCTGCTCGTCGATGCGGGCGGCAGCTTGTGGATCGCCGGCACCGAGGGCGTGTTCAGCCTGCCGGCCGGCAGCCGCCGGGTGCAGCGCCACCACGCAGGCAGCTATTTCGGCGATCTCGCGGCGCGCGCGGATGGCAGCATCTGGCTCTCTACCGGCCGCCCGCAGGGGCGCAGCGGCGACTTGCTGCCGCTGCGCCGGTCGCCGGGCCAGCCGGCGCGCGTCGGCCTGCAATATGCGCCGGGCAAGGGCCCCCACCGCATCCTCACCGACCGTGACGGCGGTCTCTGGGCCTCCCATCGTGAGCAGGTCATGCGCCTGCCGGACCCGGGGGGCCTGCGCACCTGGCTGGTGGACCAGGCCCCGGCGCATGCGCAGTACTTCGGCGTGCAACGGGGGCTGAGCGGCGATTCGCACTACTACTTCTTCGAAGACCGGGAGGGCAGCGTCTGGGTCAGCACCGACCAGGGACTCGACCGCTTCAAGCTGCCCCGCGTGCGGCCGGCGGGTTCCGGGCCGGGGGAATCCAGGCTCGCAGATACGGGGCTCGGGGACTCCGGGCTGGCGGTCGCCGATGACGGGGGGCCGCTGCTGTGCACGATCAACGATGGCGTGCAGACGGCGCGAGGGCCGGTTGCCTTGCTGGCGCCCGCCGGCGTGAAATGCGAGGCCATGGACCGCGAGCCTTCGGGCCGGCGCTGGCTGGCGATCGATATGGGCGTGTGGTGGTGGCACCAGGGGCAGATCGGCCGGCTCGAGCTGCCCGCCGAGGTCCAGCCCGTGCTGTCCATCCCCGCGCTGAAGATGGACGCCGCCGGCTCGCTGTGGGTGTCGTTCATCCGCAAGGGGCTGTACCGCTACCGCGACGGCCGCTGGACCTGGATGGAACCGGGCCGCGACGGTTTTCCGTCGGCCCGCCCGATCTCCATGGGCCGCGACGCGGCGGGCCGCGTCTGGCTGGGCTACCCGGGCAGCCGCGTCGCTCTTGCCGAGGGCGAGCGTGCGCGAAGCTGGGGCCCGGAGCAGGGTTTGCAGGTCGGTGAGGTGCACATGATCGAGCCGCATGGCGACACCATGCTGATAGGCGGCAGCGACGGCCTGGCGATGCTCGCCGACGGGCGCGTGACGCCGCTGCAAGGGGCCGGCGGCGAACGCTTCGAGGGCGTGGGGGCGATCGTCGAGGCGGGCGACGGCTCGTGGTGGATACACGCCGCCAACACCATCTCGCGGCTGCCGGCCGCCGAGCTCGCCCAGGCGCGGCGCAACCCCGGCCACCGGCTGGCGATCGACCGCTTCGGCCATGCCGACGGGCTGCGCGGCATCGCGCCTCCGGGCGCGCCCTGGCCCTCGGCGGTGCGCACGCAGGACGGCCGCCTGTGGTTCTCGACCTCCACCAGGCTGTACGCGCTGCACCCCGAGCGCATCGCGCGCAACCCGCGGCCGCCGGCGGTGGAGCTGCGCGGCCTGCGCGTCGAAGGCAGCGAGGCGCTGCTGGCCGATGGCCAGCAGCTGCCCGTGGGGACCAAGCGCCTCGAGCTCGGCTACGCAGCCCTCCACATCGGAGCGCCCGAACGTGTGCGCTACCGCTACCGGCTGGAGGGCGTGGACACCGAGTGGCAGCTCACGGCGGCCCGCAGCGCAACCTACACCAATCTGGCGCCGGGCGAGTACACCTTCCGCGTCAGCGCCGCGAACGAAGACGGCGTGTGGAACGAGCAGGGGGTGTCGACCCGCCTGGCGATCCCGCCGGCTTTCCACCAGACCGCGTGGTTCTATGCCTTGTGCGCCGCCGCGGTGGGCGCGATGGCCTGGGGCGGCCATCGCCTGCGCATCCGCCAGCTCACCACGCGCATCCGCCTGCGCGCCGAGGCCAAGACCCAGGAGCGCGAGCGCATCG
>DATHWJ010000590.1:0-5520 GCA_035460745.1 Ideonella sp.
CCGGCGTGGTCTTTGCCGTGCTCGTCGCGCGCCAGTGGCGCGCCGGCAGCCGGCGCCGCGCCAGCCTGCAGCGGCTGGCCGGCCGGCTGCGGCGCGCACGCGTGGCCGCCGAGGCGGCCAACCGCGCCAAAAGCGAGTTCCTGACCAACATGAGCCACGAGCTGCGCACGCCGTTCAACGGCCTGCTGGGCATGCTCTCGCTGCTCGACGACACCCGGCTGGACCCCGAGCAGCGCCACTTCCTGCACACCGCACGCGACTCCGCCGAGCACCTGCTGGCCATCCTCAACGACATCCTCGACATCTCCCGCCTCGAGGCCGGCCGGCTGGAGCTGCAGCCCGGCCCGGTGGACTTGCAGCGGCTGCTGCACGAGGTCGACACCGTGATGGCCGCCTCGGCGCAGGCCAAGGGCCTGGCGCTGAGCAGCCGCACCGGCGCCGGCGTGCCGCGCTGGGTCGAGGCCGACGCGACGCGCCTGAAGCAGGTGCTGTTCAACCTGCTGTCGAACGCCGTCAAGTTCACCCACCAGGGGCGCGTGACGCTGTCGCTGGAGCGCGAGCAGGCCCTGTCACCCGCGCCGGCGGCCGCTGGCGCCCCGGCCGAGTGGCTCTGCTTCACCGTCGCCGACACCGGCATCGGCATGAACGCGCAGACCCAGGGCCGCCTGTTCCAGCGCTTCACCCAGGGTGACGCCAGCATCTCGCGCCGCTACGGCGGCACCGGCCTGGGGCTGGAGATCTCGCGCAGCCTGGCTCGGCTGATGGCGGGCGACATCGTGGTGAGCAGCGAGCTCGGCCGGGGCAGCGAATTCCGCTTCCGGCTGCCGCTGCTGCCGCTGGCCGAGCCGCCGCCGCGCCCGCCCCGCCCCGCCGGCCCGCAGCCGCCCATGCCGGCGATGGACATCCTGGTCGCCGAAGACCACGCGATCAATCGCATGTACGTCGGCACCTTGCTGACCCGCCTGGGCCACCATGTGCGCTTCGCCGAAAACGGCGAGCAGACCCTCAGCGAGGTGCAGCGCGCGCTGCCCGACCTGATCCTGATGGACGTGCGCATGCCCGGCATGGACGGCCTGCAGGCCACCCGCGCGCTGCGCGCCAGCCCGGCGCCCATCAACGCGGTGAAGATCGTCGCGCTGACGGCCGACGCCTTCGGCCCCGCCCGCGAGCAGGTGCGCGCCGCCGGCATGGACGACTACCTCAGCAAGCCCTTCCGCTGGGACGACATGGACCGCCTGCTGCGCCGGCTCGGCGGCCAGGACGCGGTGAGCGACTTCGCCGCGCTACCGCCGCCCCCGCCCCCCGCCGCCGGCGAGCCCGGCCTCGCGCCCACGGCCGAGCCGGCGCTGCCGATACGGCCCGGCGACATGACGCGGCACCTCGCGCTCGAGTCCATCGGCGAGCTCTGCGCGCTGGTCTCGCTGGGCGGCTACCGGCCGCTGCTGGTGGGTTTCTTCGACGATGCCGGCGACACGCTGGGCCAGCTGTGCGGCGAGCTCGCGCGGGCCCAGCCGGCGGCGCTGGCCAAGGGCGCCCACCAGATCAAGGGCGCGGCCCACCTGCTGGGCCTCAAGGCCATCGCCGAGCAGGCCGCCCGCATCGAGGACGATGCCCAGGCGCTGTGCCAGCCCGGCCAGGAGGCCGAGCGCGAGGCCGCGGCCAGCCGCCTGCGCGAGACCTGGCGCCGCTCTCAGGCCCTGTGCCGCTGCATAGGCTTCATACCATGACCGGCTCGGGCTCCAGCCGGATGCCGAAGCGGCCGTAGACGCTCTCCTGGATCGCGCGGGCCAGCGTCTCCACCTCGGCGCCGATCGCGCCGCCGCGGTTCACCAGCACCAGCGCCTGCTTCTCGTAGACGCCGGCATGGCCTATCACCTTGCCCTTCCAGCCGCAGGCGTCGATCATCCAGCCGGCCGCCAGCTTGAAGCTGCCGTCGGCCATCGGGTAGTGCACCACATGCGGGTCGCGGGCGATGATGTCGCGGCACTGCTCGGGCGTCACCACCGGGTTCTTGAAGAAGCTGCCGACATTGCCCAGCACCGCCGGGTCGGGCAGCTTGGCGCGGCGGATCGCGCAGACCCAGTCGAAAATGGTCTGCGCATCGGGCGCGTGGTTGCCGGTCTCGTGCATGCGGCGCTCCAGGTCCAAGTAGCCCAGCACCGGCCGCCACGGCCTGGGCAGCCGCAGGCGCACCCGCGTGATCACGCTGCGGCCGGCCAGCGCATGCTTGAAGACGCTGTCGCGGTAGGCGAAGTGGCATTGCTCGGCGCGCAGCGTGACCGCGCGGCCGGTCACCAGGTCCACCGTGTCCAGCGACTCGAAGCGGTCCTGCAGCTCCAGGCCGTAGGCGCCGATGTTCTGCACCGGCGCGGCGCCCACGGTGCCGGGGATCAGCGCCATGTTCTCCAGCCCGGCGTGTCCCTGCGCCAGCGTCCACGCCACCAGGTCGTGCCAGCGCTCGCCGGCCCCGGCCTCGATCACCACCGAGTGCGGGTGCTCGGCCAGCACGCGCTTGCCCATCACCTCGACCTTGAGCACCAGCTCGGGCATGTCGCGCGTGAGAATCACGTTGCTGCCGCCGCCCAGCACGAACTTCGGCGCCCGGCCCAGCTGCGGGTGGTCGATGACGCGGCGCACGTCGGCATCGGACGCAATGCGCACCAGCTGGCGCGCGGTCGCCGGCAGCCCGAAGCTGTTGTGCGGGCGCAGCGGCACGTCGCGTTCTACGAAGCTGGCAGGGGCGGAGTCTTGCATGGCAGAATTTTCGCCGATCCCGGCCGCCGGCCGGTTGTTGCCTTGGAACCATCATGCCCAGCTTCGACACCGTTCTCGAACCCAACCTCGTTGAAGTGCGCAACGCCCTCGAGCAGTCCAACAAGGAAATCTCCACCCGCTTCGACTTCAAGGGCTCCGACGCCCGCATCGAGCTGGCCGACAAGGGCAAGGACAAGACCCTGACGCTGTATGCCGACAGCGACTTCCAGCTCGGCCAGGTCAAGGACGTGCTGCTGGCCAAGCTCAGCAAGCGCAACGTCGATATCCGCTTCCTGAATTTCGAAGAAAAACCCGAGAAGCTCGGCCACGACAAGCTCAAGCAGGTCGTCGCCGTCAAGTCCGGCATCGACAGCGAGACCGCCAAGAAGATCCAGACCCTCGTCAAGCAAAGCAAGATGAAGGTCCAGGCCGCCATCCAGGGCGACGCGGTGCGCATCACCGGCGCCAAGCGCGACGACCTGCAGGCCGCGATGGCCCTGCTGCGCAAGGACGTGGCGGACGTGCCGCTGTCGTTCGACAACTTCCGCGATTGAGGCGAGCGGGCTCGCCTGGTGGTTGCCGGAGGGTGCGGAGCGCGCCGAGGTTGCCGGGCTCAGCGCGTGCGAGCGGCTGCCCTCGCGTGCACATCATCGGCGAGCTGCGCAACCACACCTCCCTGGTCGAAACGGGCCAGGCGGCGAGCCGCCTCGTCGTTCCAGGCGGTATCGACGTCCGGCGACGCCGTGGCTGCATCGAGCGAACGCAGCAGATCCAGAGCCAGTTGGGCACGCTCGGGCGCATCGAGCGCCTGAGCCTGCTTGCGCAGCTTGTCGAGGGCGGTGGCATCCATCGTCAGAGGATACGACAAAGGCACCGAACGAAACAAGGCGCCGGCCCCGGGAGGGGTGCGGCGCCTTGGGGGACGGGCTGCGCGGCGTGACCGCGTAGCCATCAGGGCATCACAGCAGCGGCAGGTTCTTCTGCTCGTCGTCCCGCAGCAGCAGGCTGCGGTCTATCGCCAGGCTGTGGCTCGCCGACGCACTGCCGGTGGCGGCCACGGTGGTGGTGTCGCTGGGCAGCAGGCCGTCCGACGGGCCGGAGAGCAGGTCGCCCAGGGCCGGGGCCTTGGTGGACGATGCGTCCTTGCTGAACCAGACGTCGGCCATGTCGTGCTTGGCGCCGTCGGCCGTCGTGTAGCTCGAAGTCAGGCCCAGCAGGTTGCCGTTGTCGACCTCGGTGCCCACCTGGGCGTGCAGGTCGAGCTCGACGATGCCGTACTCGGACAGGGACTTCAGCTCGCCGTCCGCGGTGATGCCGTCCTGGTTGGCGTCGACCCACAGCTTGAGCTTGTCGAAGTTGATGTCCGCTGCGCTCAGCAGGCCGTCGCCGTTGCTGTCCTCCGAGGCCATGGCCACATAGCCGTTGCCGGCGATGCCGTCACCGACCTGCGTCGCCACCCCGAAGAGTTCGGTACCGTCGGCGATCCGGCCGTCGCCGTTGCGGTCCATCGCCAGCAGGCCGTCGGTGGCCGAGGCCCAGCCCACCTTGTCGGTGCTACCGCGTGCTTCAAGATCGAAATGCACGCCGTTGGCCGCTGCCGTGGTGCTGACGCCGTTGCCGTCCAGGTCGAGCACGACCGGCGACGCGAAGGCCTGGAAGAACGCATCCTGCTGTACCGACGACATCGCGCCGATGTCATCACCTTCGAACGCCGCCGTCTGGCTCATGCTCATCGCGGCGATGTCGCGCGTCTCCAGCCCGGCGATCTGATCGGTCGTGAAGGCACGGATCTGATCGGTCGTCAGCGCCGCGGCTTGCGCCGTGGTCAGAGCAGCGATGTGCTCGGTGTCCAGCGATGCGAACTGATCGGTCGTCAGCGCGGCGATACCGGTGGTGGTGAGCGCCGCAAACTGTGTCGTGGTCAGGGCGTCGAGATCAGCCGTGCTCAGGGCCGAGACCTGGGTCGTCGTCAGCGAGAGCATTTGCAGGGTACTCAGGGCCACCAGTTGCTCGGTCGTCAGCGCGTCGATCTGGGCCGTGTCGAAGGCGCGCAGCGCCAGCACGTTGATCGCACTGATGTCTGCGGTCTCGATCGCCGCGATCTGCGCGGTCGACAACTCGGGCATCTGGGCGTAGCTCAGCGCCGCGATTTGCGCCGAGCTCATCGCCACCATGTCGGCGGTGCTGAAGCCGGCGATCTGCTCGGTCCCGAAACCGGCGATCTGCGCCGTCGTCAGCGCGACGATCTGCTCGGTCGTCAGCGCATCGATCTGCGCGGTGTCGAAGCCGCGCAGCGCGGCGGTGCTCAGGGCGCGCAGGTCGGCGGTTTCGAAGGCAGCCACGTCGGCCGTCTCCATCGCCGCGGTCTGCGTGCTGGTCAGCGCCGCCACTTGCGTGCTGCTCAGCGCCACGATCTGCGAGGTCGTCAGGGCCTCTATCGATTCGGCGCCGAGGGCCTTGAGGGCCGCCGTGCTCAGCGAGGCCACGTCCGCCGTTTCCAGCGCAGCGATCTGGGCCGTCGTCAGCGCGGCAGCCTGGGCGCTGTTCAGCGCGGCGAACTGCGCCGTGCCGAAGGCGTTCAGGTCACCGGTCGAGAAGCCGGCCAGTTGCGTGGTCGTCAGCGCGGAGACCTGGGCGGTCGTCAGCGCGGCCAGTTGGTCGGTCGTCAGGCCGTCGAGCTGGGCCGTGTCCAGGGCGCGCAGGGCGGCGCTGGTCAGCGAGCGCAGGTCGTCGGTCTCGATCGCGGCGAGCTGGGCGGTCGAGAGT
>DATHWJ010000591.1:0-3112 GCA_035460745.1 Ideonella sp.
CCCATGCGTGATCGCCCCAGAGCCGCCGCTGTACGTCAAAGCCCTCCGAGGGGCACGAGGCCACTGGCGGCGGCCCTGCGTTTCCTCGGGAGCGGCGGTGGGCGCGCGGCCCTGAAAGTGCCATCATCGCGACCGGAGGCACACGATGAAGACCCTCGAACAGCATTTGTCGCAGTACGCGGCCTACCACAGGGACACCCGCAACATCGCCACCCACTTCGTCGGCATCCCGCTGATCGTGGTGGCCATCGTCGCGCTGCTGTCCCGCCCCGCGGTCGAGCTGGCGGGGTGGCCGCTGTCGCCGGCCGTGCCGGTGGCGGTGGCGGCCGCGGCCTACTACCTGCGCCTGGACCGGCCGCTGGGCGCGCTGATGGCGGCGCTGCTGGCGCTGGCCCTGTGGGCCGGCGCCTGGGCCGCGGCGCAGCCCACCGCGGCCTGGCTGTCGTACGGCATAGGCGCCTTCGTCGTCGGCTGGGCCTTCCAGTTCCTCGGCCACGTCTGGGAGGGCCGCAAGCCTGCCTTCGTGGACGACGTCATGGGGCTGATCATCGGCCCCTTGTTCGTGGCCGCGGAGGCAGTCTTCCTGCTGGGGCTGCGGCCGGCGCTGAAGCGCCAGATCGACGCCAGCGCCGGCCCGGTCCGCCACGCGACCGAGGCGCGCCGCGTCGACACCCCTCGGCCTTGAACCGGCAGGGCCGGAGCGACCACCCGCCGCGGGCCTGCCGCGCTCAGGGCGGCGGCGCGACGAAACTGCCGCTCAGGCTCGCGGTGCGGTCGGCCGGCAGGCCGGCGGTGGCGATCTCCTGCAGCAGCGTGCCGGCGAAGCTCACCGTGCGCTCGCCCGCCCCGTTGGGCGCCGAGACGCTCACGCCGGCGCAGGCGCTGCCCTCGCAGCCATAGCTGGGCCCGCCGAAGGCGTCGAAGCTGACGCGGATCACGGCGCCGCCGCGCACGAACACGTTGACCGCATTGCCCGGGGTGAAGCTGCCGGCCTCGTCCGACAGCAGGCCTTGCACGAAGTGCGTGCGGGTGCCGGCGTCGAAGTAGGTGCCTGAGAGAAGGAATCCCATGGCGTCGTCCGGCACACAAACGTTCACGGGCTCGGACACATCGCTGAGCGTCGCCGCCACGCTGGGGGCGCCGGCCGTGCAGGGCACGGGCAGCAGCGGTAGCGCGCTGGGGTCGTTGACGATGTAGCCCGCCAGCTCGGCCTGCAGGGTCACCGGGTCGGTGCCCGACAGGCTGCCGTCGGGCAGCACGGCCTGCAGCGGCACGTCGTCGAGGTGCACGTCGCGCAGCTCGATCGGGATGCCCAGGCTCCCGTCGATCCGCACCGGGCCCAGTGTGGCGCCGGTGCAGCCGCCGTCGCGGCACTGGTAGAGCGGCGTCGGCAGGCCGGTCTCCGGGTCCCTGCGGTAGGCCAGCACGCGCAGCACGGCATCCCCCTGCGTCACCACCTCGATGGCGGGCCCGGCGACGCCCTCGACCTCGCCGTCGAAGGTATAGACGATGCGCGTGCTGCCGCTGGTCGCGCTGCGCCCGGCGACGCCCAGACCGTAGTCGTCCGGCAGGGCGCAATAGCCCTCCACGCTGCGGTCGGGGTGGATCAGGTAGTAGCGGTTGGCGCTGCAAGGCAGGCCGGGCAGCGCGATGCCGGGCACCGAGGTCTGCAGTGTGCCGTCCAGCACCACAGAGGCACCCCCGCCCAACAGCACGGCGCCGCTGAAGCTCAGGGGCTGCGTCAGGTCGGCCGCAGCCGTGCCGAGCGAGATGCCGCGGCAGGCGGCCGCGCTGCAGGCATGACGATCACCACCGGCCGTGAGCAGCTCGGCGCTGAGTACCGCGTCGCCCCGCACCCGCACGGCGAGCGCATCGCCCCGCACGTTGCCGAAGCCGATCTCGTAGACGCTGCTGTCTTCCGGGTCGACCTCGTTGCGCTTGCTGAAGGGGCAGAAGGGATCGATCTCGCTGCCGCTGGCCACGTTCACATGCTCGGCCTGGCAGCGCCCGGCTTCTTCGGCAATGGTGGTGGCCAGCGCGTGATAGTCGGTGCCGGCTGCGGCCAGCGCAGCGCGCAGGGCCGCCAGGCTGTCGAACATGGCATCGCCCGCGACCGGCTGGAATGGCGCGGTGATCCAGTCGCCCAGGCTGGCGGGCAGCTCGAAGCCGAAGTCGCGCACCAGGGTGCGCCGCACGCTGGCGGTCGCGGCTGCGATGGCCTCGGGCGTGGCCGCGGTGAAGCCGCCACGTCCGCCCAGGCCGTCGAAATAGGCGAAGGGCTCGCGCGCCAACAACTGCGCGGTCACCAGCGTGGTCAGCGGCGTGACATTGGCGGTGCCCGGCGCGGTGGCCACCGACATCGTGTGCTCGGCCTCCGCGCTGGTGGCTCGCAGCAGGTAGGGGCCGCTGAGCTGGTCCAGGCTGGCCAGGTAGTTGCCGTTCAGCGCGTCGCGCCGGCCCTCGGCGGTGCGTGCGGTGCCGACGTTGCCCTTGACGGTGACCTGCAGCGTCAGGTCGGGCACGGCCGCGCCGTCGGTCACGCTGCCGGACAGCTCGGGCAGGGTGGGCGTCAGCGGCCCGGCCGCTGCATCGCCGGTGGTACCGCCGCCGCAGCCCGACAGCGACAGGGCGAGCCCCAGCACGGCGCTGCACAGCATTGCCGTGGTGCGGCGGCCTCTCCAGGTCATCGGCATGTCCTCATTCCTGCGAAGGCAGGGTCAGGCTGCCGTCCAGCAGCAGTTGCGCCCGGCCCGAGCGCGCGTCGTACAAGGCCGTGCGCCCGAAAAAGAAGCTGCGCTCCGACAGCTCGCTCTCGGGCGTCAGCGCCGCCACGCTCGCGCCGGTGCAGGCGCTGTCGCTGCATGCGAGGCCGCCGTACTCGATGCGCGTGACACGGCGCTCGCCGTTGACCGAGATGGCCAGGCTGCGGCCCTCGGCGTCCTCGAAGCGGTAGTGCCGCAGCCCGCCGTCGGCGATCTCGACCCCCGCGCCGCCCTGGCCGCAGAACTTGTGGGCGCTGCCGTCGGGGCTGTTCATCGCCACGCTGGGCGCGCCGCAGGCCAGGCCGGGCAGCAGGTCGTCGGCCGGCACGGCCAGCCGCCCGCTGACGCGC